>CAVJWZ010000013.1:0-31525 GCA_963653545.1 uncultured Eubacteriales bacterium
AAGGTAACCCTTGCAGACGGTACCATCCTTAAAGAAGGCGACTATACCGTTAAGAATGGTAACAAGGGCACCAAGGCAGGGACTTATAGCAGCCTTACCATTGAGGGTGCAGGCAACAACTATGAAGGACAAGCAAAAGGAAGCTTTAAGATCAACCCTCAACCGGTAACTATTACTTGGACTCCTAAAGGGGAAGCTTCCTATGTCTATAACGGAGACCCTCACGCTCCAACCGCTACGGTAGATACTGGAGTTACGGGAGAATCTTTTACTGTAAAGCTTACCTATACCAGCTCATCGAGTACAACTCCGTTATCTGACGCTCCTTCTGCTGTTGGAACCTACACCGCAATTGCAAGCTTAACAGCAGCTGCAGGTACAACCGCTACTAACTATGCGCTTCCTACAGAGGGGCTAACAAAAGCCTTTACTATCACCAGAGAACAAACTAATCCTGTTATCACCTTCCACGGTAATGGGGCTACTGAAAGTACAGCTACTAATGGTACTGTAGTAGATAACGAATATACCTATACCCAAACAGGAACACTTGGACAAGGACTAAAACTAACCTCTAATCAATTCTCCAAGACAGATGATAATGACGTTTATGGCATGCTGTATTGGACTACTGATCGTGAAGGTAATGGCACCAAATATCGCGATCGTGCCAATGTTGAAGCTGATGACGATTTGCTTGCTGGTGGTCCAGTTGATCTCTATGCTCAATGGGAAACAAAAGGTCTTGATAATTATTGGATAGCAGCTTCTAAAAAGATAGCATCTAGCACAAGTGATCCTGCTAACAATGTGTATTACACCAACCCTGAAACTTCCGTAGTTCGCACTCAATCCCAAATTGATGAAGACATGAAGGTGCTTCATGGAACGTTAGCGGCCAACTCTCTTGGAGAAGGCAAGGATGAAGTAGCAAAGCTATATCAATCCTGGTCTGATTCAGATGAGTATCATCTTTATACCAAGTGGAATACTGCTACTGGCGAGAGTGAAAAGGCTGTAACAACAGGCGATAACGCCTATGTAGAGTTCCGCATCATCCAAGTAGGAGAGCATTTGAATGTTACAGGCGATGATACGAGTGGCGATGGCTCTGCTGTAACCTTCATGGCGACGCATTCGTTACCTACGAATAAGGCGATGAATTCTTCCAGAAATAATACAACCGGTTGGTCAGATTCCGCGATGCGTGCAACCATGAACGAAGATGGTGGCTACGTCATGACTGGTCTTTCTGATTTGGCTAACGCAACGACAACAGATGGTACAAAGACAGTATTATCAGTAAAGAAAATGCAAGCAACTTATAATTCAGAGAAGAGCGAATGGAACCACACCGCAAGCCTCACTGAGAAAGCAGACACCTTCTGGTTGTTATCTTACAATGAGCTTGCGGGTCAAACCACACTCTCTCCCTTAAAAAATGAAGGTTCTCAGTATGACTGGTGTGCGACTAGAGTAACTAACACAACTGGCTCTAATACCGCTATCAAAGGCATGTTTAAAACCCGTAGCGATAGTAATCCGGCTGATTGTGTCGCCCCAGCAACGTTTTGGTGGTTCCGTTCGCCTTACGAGTTCGACAAGGCCTCCTTCGGCTACGTGAACACCAGTGGCCTTCCGTACTTCAGCTACGGCGCCAACAGCACTCTTGGCGTTGTTCCCGCTTTCTGCTTCTAATCAGGTAATCACAAAAGGAGAGGGCACCTGTCTACAAGAGAACTAAGCTTTTGAAGCTTTGCTTACCACCATTAGCTCTTCCGCTTACTCGCGGGGAGCTGATGTTTTTTGTCTTGCGTTAGAGTAGGGAGGCGGTTTCTTGTCAAATAATGTATTTTTAAATACACGATTTTAAAAACCTTATGCGCGTTACAGAGAAGCTGAGGCTAAAGGAGTAATTGGTGAGCAGCGCCACAGAAAAGCTTGAAATTATTATGGGAAAAGGCAGTTTGGAAAAACTGGCAGCATCAACGGTTATGGTGCTCGGTTGTGGCGGAGTTGGCTCAAATTGCATCGAGGCTCTAGCACGCGGAGGCGTAGGCAGTTTTATCATCGTTGATCGCGATACGATTGCGCTAAGCAACATTAACCGTCAGGCCATCGCCTTTCATTCAACCTTAGGGCAGCCTAAAGTTGAAGTGATGAAGGCAATGATTCACGATATAAACCCCTCCGCTCAGGTGGTGGCTCTACAACAATTTATTTTAAAGGAAAATCTCAGTGAGTTTTTAGATGAATATGCGCCTTTGGCCGATTACATTATTGATGCCATCGACACCATCTCGGTCAAATTAGCTCTTGCTGAGCAGGCTCAAACAAGGCAAAACATACGCCTCATCAGCAGCATGGGTGGGGGCAACAAATTGCGCCCGGAATGTTTTAGATTTGCTGATTTATATAGCACGGTTAATTGCCCTCTGTGTCGGGTTATGCGCAAAGAGGCCCGCAAACGCGGCATTGTGCATCTTAAAGTGCTGTATTCATACGAGCGTCCTGTTGGCACTACCGCCAAAGAGGGAGCAGCACGGGCCGAGCGCACTGATTTGGGAACCGCTTCATTTATCCCGCCCATTATGGGGCAAATGATTGCTGGCGAAGTTATTAAAGAGCTTACGGGCATTGATAGCGCTCTGCAGCGTGAAGGCTATTTTTCACCCGAGAAGCCATGAATTTTATGGATGCAAGATGGCAAATAACCTGTTACAAACAATTGCTAAAACTTCGTGTGACCTTTTAGGGTTTGAGGGGCTTACTTGTGTGGATGCGCATTGCCATTTAGATTTTGCCCAGAATGCTTATGCCCTAGCCAAACAGGAAGAACAAGAAGAAATAGGATTTTTCTCGGGAACAGTTACCCCTCAGCGCTACGAAGTGGCGGCTCGTTCATTAGAGGCCTCCAGCAATGTGAGAGTTGGTCTGGGGCTTCATCCGTGGTGGGTGTCTGAGCATACGTTTATTGCCCACAACGAAGAAGAATCTCAAATTCAGCAGTTTGCAAGACTCGCTCGAAAAACGCCGTATATCAATGAGGTGGGGCTTGATTTTTCGCCAGCGCACGCCAACACCAAAGATGCTCAAGTAAAAGCATTTAAGGCCATTTTAGCCTCGCTTGCACCAGGAGCGATTATTTCGATTCATAGTGTTAAGGCATTTGATGTGGTGTTTGAACTTTTGCAACAAACCCATACCCTTGCCAATAACAGCTGTATTTTTCATTGGTTTTCTGGTTCAAATATTCAACTGCAGCAAGCCATCAAGGTAGGTTGTTATTTTTCGGTCGGGGAGCGCTTTTTGCTTTCAAAACGCGGCAGAGAATACAGCAAGGTTATTCCTTGCCATCGCTTGTTGCTTGAAACCGATCTGCCTGCCCAACAGCGCCCCAATACAACCTTTGAGGAGTTGCGCACTTCTTTAGGTGTAGCGCAAGATTTACTCTTAAAGTATCTCCGGTAAAAAGCTATGGTAACAACTGCCCAAGGATACTTAATGAAGGTTTCTTTTCACACGATTTTTCTTATTGTGATTTTGATTTTAGGGTCTTGTCTTGGAAACCTTTCTCAAACTGCGCTCAATGCTATGTTTTCCGGCATTGCGGCAGACTTTAATATTGAGGTTGGTTTGGGGCAGTGGGTTACCACGATTTATATGCTGGTACTAGGCATCACCGTTCCGGCAGTTACGTTTCTTACGCGCCGCTTTGCCACCAAAACGGTAGTTTTAGGCGCTCTTGTGCTGCTATTTTTTGGCTCAACGCTTGATATTTTTGCTTGGGATTTTTACACGCTCATTGCTGGTCGCGTTTTGCAGGCAATATCCACAGGCATCACCATGCCTATGATGATGAGTGAAATCATGGTCTCTTTCCCTCGCAACAAGCAGGCAACGGTAATGGGAATTGCAGGAATTTCCATGGGCTTTGCTCCCAATATTGGCCCGACTATTGGCGGCTGGATGATAGGTTTTACCAGTTGGAGAAGCTTTTTTTTGGTGCTTTCAGGTGCGGCATTGCTGCTGGTGGCGCTTGCGGCATTGTTTATCAAAATAACGCCTGCTGTTAACAGAAGGGTAAGCTTTGATGTGCTCTCTTTTGTTCTTTCTGCCTTTGGTTTTGGTGGTTTGTTGCTCGGCTGTTCAAATGCTTCAAGTTACAGCCTTACCAGCCCCTTTATTTGGGCTCCTCTTGCGGTGGGCGCGGTTGCACTGGCGCTGTTTGCGCGAAGGCAAAAACATCTGGATGTGCCGCTCATCAATTTTGCGATTTTTGCATCTTCGCGCTTCACGGTAAGTTTTTGGGCCGGAAACTTTTTGTTTGCAAGCTTTATGGGAATCACCCTCATTTTGCCGCTGTTTATTGAAAATCAATGGGGCGGAACGGCTCTTGATGCGGGTATTGCGCTCTTGCCTGGTACCTTTGCTGCATTATTCATTAACCCGCTTGCAGGAATTTTGACCGACAAAATCGGCGTGAGACCCGTGGTGGTAGTAGCAAGTGTATTTTTGTTTGTAGGAGCCGCCGCGATGGTGTTGTTGGATGAATCAACTCCGTTTTGGTTTATCGTTTTGATGCAGGGTGTTCGTGCCACAGGAGTCTCGGGTTTGATTAGCCCGCTTTCTTCGTGGGGAATGTCTGATTTGCCTCATGAGATTATGACTGACGCTTCTTCTTTTAGCACAGCGGCTCGTCAGGCGTGCGCTTCGGTAGGCACCGCTCTTATGGTGTTTATGATTTCGTTTTTGCCAGAAGCAGGGCTGAGTGCGCTTATGGGCTATCAGCTTGCCTTCGCGGTGTCTGCAATATTTGCCCTGCTCATGCTGCTTTCGGCATGTGTGTGGGTGCGTTCAAATAAAACAGCTTAGGTTTTAGTTTGGGTTTGGTTTAAATTTTTGGCTCAATCTTTTAAGCGGCGTTTACTTCATCGAAAATGCGCTGCACCTGTGCAGGATCAAGTTGCGGTAGAGGAATAAACTCATCAGGACGCTCAGGGTGCTCGATGGGAATCCATTCCATCCAAATCATGTCAATCCATTGATCAAATTTGCGAGCGCATTTGGTAAAGTGAGCCGTTTTTTTGAAGCCGATATTTTCATGGAATAATCGACTTGTTGCGGGAACATGTTCATTAGGGGGGTCCATATGCGCAATGCAGGCGTTGAGGTTGTACACGTTTTGTAGGGCAAGAATCTTAGCAAGGGTACGATAGAGCTTTCCGCCAATACCCCCTCGTTTTAAATCTTTTTTAACGTATATTGAAGTTTCGACAGAGCGAATATATGAGATACGCGGACGAAATGCCGTGGCATAAGAAAATCCAACAACTTCTCCGTCAAGTTCTGCAACAAGATAAGGATAATTTTCAAGGGCGGTGCTAATGCGTCGTTCAAATTCTTCCACCTCAGGAACAACGGTTTCAAACGTTACTGAGGTTTCTATAACATAAGGGGCATAAATAGAACGTATGGCAGCAGCGTCTTCTTTGGTAGCTAAGCGAATGGTAGCGGGCGCAGACATAAAAACCTCGCTTTTCTTGGCAACTCACCTTGAGTTGGTTTGCATCAGATTGGTTTACGTAACTCTTTTTCTGGAACAGGAAGATAAGAGACTCCATGCTTGCGCAACGTTTTGTACTATTTGACCCAATTCTCCCTCATGCATTTTTTGCACATCATAATTGTATCGAGGAGTGTTTTGCCTGTGCAATACTTTTTTAGAAGATTTTGTGCATATATGCTTTGAAATAAAGCCTGACAAACAGAAAAGGAGCTTCAAACCTCAAGCTCATAACGTTGCCCCTTTGCTCGCTCATTAACAATGCGGATAGGGTAATCGAGAAGCACTCAGCATTTTCTGCTATAAGGTTTTCTGAAAGAAAACCGCACTTATAAAACGGAATGATGGAGCAAGGCGCATAGCGAGTTTGCGCACCTGCGCAAACGAGCGGTAGCCGAGCGGGTGTCTTCGAGATTCATCCTATCCGCATTGCGAACGAATAAACAGAGAGCATCGCATAACACCATCAAATGTTGTAACACCGCGTGCAGTGAGGGCGGCAGCTGCCATGCTATGCATGACGCGCTGCTGCCCTGCACGGAGGTTGCCTCTTGCAAAAGGTTGTTTGCCAACCATGCAACGGAATTCCGCTATGCAAGAGGCTAACAATTCCAATTATTTCATCAGGCCACATACTGCTTGGGCATATGCCACAGGGTCTTCAATAGGCAACCCTTCCATGATGAGTGCCTGATTGTACAAAATATTGGTGTATTGCTTAACCTTTTCCTCATCATGTGCTTTTTGGGCCTCTTGAAGCGTTTTGAAAATATCGTGCTGAGCGTTAATTTCAAGCACACGGTCAGACTTGATATTTTGCCCATCGGGAGCCATAGCCATAATCTTTTCCATCTCAAGGCTGATGGGGCCTTCTGCAGTAACGCAGGCAGGAGTATCAGAGAGGCGAGCTGAAACTATAACCTTAGAAACAGCATCTCCCAAGGCATCTTTCATGGCTTTGAAAAGCTCTTCATTTTCTTTAGTGATTACTTCTGCCGCTGATTTTTCATCTTCGCTTTCAAGCCCAAGATCTCCACCCGCAACATTTTTGAGTTCCTTCGCGTTATTGCCCTCATCATCGGCGCCGTAATCGTGCATTGCGCTCATGCAGAATTCATCAACGTCTTGCGTGCACAGCAAAACATCAAAACCTTTGTTTTGGATGGTGGTAACAACAGGCATTTTGGCAAGACGCTCTGCCGATTCGCCCGCAGCGTAGAAAATAGAGGTCTGTTCTTCGGGCATGTTTGCAAGGTACTCATCGAGGGTAATCATTTTTTTCTCATTGGCAGAGTAGAACAAAAGCAACTCACCAAGCTGGTGTTTTTGCATGCCGTATGAAGAGTAAATGCCATATTTTAAGCCGCGACCAAAGTTCTCAAAGAATTTTTCATATTCTTCGCGGTCGTTATCGCGCATGCTCACAAGTTCAGATTTAATTTTCTTTTCAAGCTTGTTGGCAATGGCGCGTAATTGACTGTTGTGTTGAAGCGTTTCACGTGAAATATTGAGCGTGAGATCTTGGCTATCAACAACACCGCGAACAAAGTTAAAGTAATCAGGCAAAAGCTCCTCGCACTTTTCCATGATTAAAACGTTTGAGCTATAAAGGGCAAGGCCTTTTTTGTAATCTTTGCTGTACAAATCATAGGGCGCGCGTCCTGGAATAAAAAGCAGAGCGTCATATTCAAGTGCGCCTTCTGCATGTACCGAAATAGTGCGTGCAGGGTTGGTGAAATCATGAAAGTCTGTTTTGTAAAACTCGTTGTATTCTTCTTGAGAAACTTCAGACTTGCGGCGCTTCCAAATAGGAATCATTGAGTTAATGGTTTGAACTTCACGTACCGTTTCATATTCGGGTTGGTAATCATCGCCGGCATCTTCTGGTTTAGGAAGTTCGTGGCGAACTTCGCATTCCATCTGGATGGGGTAGCGCACATAGTTGCTGTAGCGTTTGATGAGGTTTTTGATTTCATATTCGTTGAGGAACAGATCGTAATCTTCTTCATCGGTATTATCTTTAAGATGCAAAACGATGACGGTGCCATGAGTTGGTTTGTCTGTTTTGGTTGAAAAAACACTCGGCAATTCATCGGCTTCTTTGACGGTATAACCTTCTATGCCATCGCTTTCCCACATCCAAGTTTCACTGCTACCATAAGCGCGCGAGAAAACCTGAACGCGCTGCGACACCATAAACGAAGCGTAAAATCCAACGCCAAATTGACCGATGATATCCACATCGTCACCTTGAGATTCAGCGTTTTCAGTTTTAAATTCAAGGCTCCCTGAATGAGCAATGGTTCCCAAGTTTTTTTCAAGCTCATCTTTAGTCATGCCAATGCCGCTATCGGCTACGGTAATGGTGCGGGCATCTTTATCAAACGCAACCGAAATAGCCAAATCTTCTTTACTCACTTTGATGGAAGTATCGGTAAGGCTTTTGAAGTAGAGTTTGTCTACCGCGTCAGAAGCGTTGGAAATAAGCTCGCGTAAAAAAATCTCACGATTGGTATAGATGGAGTTAATCATGAGATCTAGGAGTTTTTTGCTTTCTGTTTTAAATTTTTTCATTCAGGCATCCTTTCCTTGCGCTGGATAGGTAAGAGGTATTTGAATAGTTAGCACTCTACGCTTGAGAGTGCTAAGAGTGATTCTAGTAGCGCTCACTAAGATGTCAAGAACGGTAAACGTTCGTAAGGGAATTGTTATAAAACATGCGTGTAACAGGGGTAGAACCACGCGCAAAAACATGCGAATTTTATAGGGTATTAGGCTCGTTCGCTCTATCGCTTTTTTGCCAATGGTGGCACAATAAACTATTGAAAACCACTGTATATTTAACGCACAAGCACAAGGAGAGCGCATGGCATTTGTTCATTTGCACAACCACACCGAGTATTCACTCCTTGATGGCGCAACTCATATTTATGACATGGTAAAACGCGCCGCCGATTTGGGCATGCCCGCCGTGGCTATTACTGATCATGGCGTTATGAGCGGAGTGCCAGAATTGGCCGAGGCTTGCGATAAGGTAAAGAGCGAAACAGGAATTTGGGTCAAGCCTATTTTTGGTTGCGAAATTTATTTCACCACTGATAGCTCTTTGAAGCGCGAGGGCAAACAACGCCTGCATCACATGATTTTGCTCGCCAAGAACAATACGGGCTATCACAACATTGTTAAGCTGGTAAGCCAATCTCACGTTGAGAACTTTTATTATCGCCCGCGCACAACATTTGAAATGCTTGAGCAATATTCTGAAGGAGTTATTGCTACCAGTGCTTGTATAGCGGGTATTATTCCTCGCTGTATTGATGCAGGTGAGATGGACGCGGCTTACGATTGGGCAAAAAAGCTCTCATCGTTATATGAACCGGGCGATTTTTATATTGAGTTGCAAGACCAAGGAATCACTACCAATGGTGGTATGTCTCAGCTAGAAATGAATCGCAAGCTGACCGAAATTGCAAACCAGCTGGGCTTGCAAACCATTGCTACGAACGATTTTCACTATCTCACGCAAGAAGATGCCCGCGCGCAAGACCTTATGCTTTGCATTGGAACGAACTCCATCATCACGGAAGAAAAACGCTTTAAGTTTCCCAATGATCAGTTCTATATGAAAACTGAAGAAGAAATGCGCCATGCGCTTAAAGATTTCCCTGAGGCGTGCGACAACACGGTTTTGGTGGCAGAAAAATGCAACGTTGAACTTGAGCGCGATAGCATTTTGCCGCGTTTTCCCTTGCCCGAGGGCGAGACGGAAGAGAGCTATTTTCGCAAGCGCGTGCAGGAAGGGCTGGTTAAACGATACGGCACGCCCGTTCCGAGTGACGCACAAGAGCGTGCCGATTACGAAATGAGCGTTATTATTCAGCAGGGCTTTCCGGCGTATTTTCTTATTGTTCAGGAATATATTGAGTGGGCACGCAGTCAAGGAATTGGCGTTGGACCTGGTCGTGGTTCGGCGGCGGGCGCAATTGTTGCTTATGCTATGGGTATCACCGACCTTGATCCGCTTACCAACGGCTTGCTGTTCGAGCGTTTTCTGTCGCCTGAACGTGTAGAAATGCCTGATATCGATGTCGATTTTGAAGATGAGCGTCGTGGTGAGGTTATTGAGCACATCAAAGAAGTGTATGGCGAAGACCATGTTGCGGGAGTAATTACCTTTGGCAAACTTCAGGCAAAAAACGCGATACGTGATGCGGCGCGCGTGCTCGATTACCCGTATTCAGCAGGAGATAAGGTTGCCAAGCTTATTGGCAACGAGTTGGGCATTACCATTAGTCAGGCGCTGGAAGAAAATCCTGATTTACGCTCGGCTTATGATACGGAAGAAGATGTCAAGCGCATTGTAGATTCGGCACTTTCCATTGAAGGGCATGTGCGTGGCGAGGGAGTTCACGCTTGTGCAACCATTATTTGTCGCGACCCTATGGACGATCATGTTCCCATGAAGCGCGACACCAAAGGTGGCGGCATCATTACGCAATATGATGGCCATTATACGCCTGATCTCGGGCTTTTGAAGATGGACTTTTTGGGCTTGCGCACGCTCGGTGTTCTTTCGCGCGCTTGCCGCAATATCAAAAAGCGTCATGGCATCGAGGTCATTCCTGAAGAAATTCCTACCGGTGATGAAAAGGCTTTTGAACTGCTGCAGGGCGGCAATATGGACGGTTTGTTCCAGGTTGAAAGTGCGTTGTACGTAAGCCTGTTTAGTCGCTTGCCTCCGCAGCGCTTTTCTGACGTGGTAGCTTCTATTGCACTTAATCGTCCAGGCCCTTTGGAGTCGGGCATGGTTGACGATTATGTAAAGGTGGCAAGTGGTAAAACGCCTGTTCACTACTATGATGATAGGCTTCGTCCTCTTCTGGAAGAAACCTATGGCACTATGGTGTATCAAGAGCAGATCATGCAAATTTCCATGGTTATGAGTGGGTTTTCTGCCGGTAAGGCAGATAAGCTGCGCAAAGCTATGGGTAAAAAGAAAATCGATGTTATGCGCCAGCTCCAAGAAGATTGGAATACAGGCGCGGTTGAGAACGGTTTTAGCTTAGAAATTGCTAAAAAAATCTGGGAAGATGCTGAAAAATTCGCTAAGTATGCATTTAATAAATCGCATTCTGCAGCGTATGCCATTCTTGTTATGCGTACGGCGTATTTGAAGGCGCACTATCCTCACGATTATATGGCAGCTGTTTTGTCGTCGTATATGGGCAACAACGACCGCCTTATTAAATACATTGCAAGCTGTAACCACTCAGGGATTCCCGTATTGCCGCCTGATGTTAATTCTTCCGATTTGGAATTTACTCCGCTTGATAATGGGGTTCGCTTTGGTTTGGCGGGCGTGCGTGGTGTAGGCGAGAAAGCTGCGCAAATTATTATTGATGAGCGCGAATCTAACGGGGCATACACTTCGCTTCACGATTTTGTAAATCGCGTTCCCTCGTCGGCCTTTAATCGCAAAACGCTTGAAGCTCTTATTAAATCGGGGGCTTTTGATTCAACGGGCTACACGCGCAAGCAGCTTATGTATTTTGTTGATGAAACAACCCTGTTAGAAGGCGCATCAAAACGCCAAAGAGATCGCGATGCTGGTCAGCTTGATATGTTTAGCATGTTTGCCGAGGTGGACGATTCGTTTAAAGAAGAAATTCCTGAGCCAGATGGCATTGAATGGGATAAGCGCACCTTGCTTGCATTTGAAAAAGAAATTCTCAAAATGTATGTTTCAGATCATCCGCTTCGCCCGTATGAAAACTATCTGGCACGCTCCATGAAGTACACCTTAGCTCAACTGGCCGATCAAGAAAAAAGCCTTAAATCGCTCACTGTTGCAGGACTGGTTTCTGAAGTTAATGTTCGCAGAACCAAGCGCGGCAAGCTCATGGCAAATTTTGTTCTGGAAGATACAACCGGCTATATTGAATGCGTTTGTTTTGATTATGAAAAAAACCAGGAAAGTATTTGCGAAGATGCCATTGTTACCGTTAAGGGAAAATTTGAGGTGAGCGATCGCGGCAATCAGATTGTTGCCTATGAGGTTAATCGTCTCGATCTTTCCGAGGTTGAAATTAACGCTGTTCCGCGGCATATGGATTTGCTGGTACGTTCCAATGAGCTCAATGCCCTCACGTCAGATAAATTGTTGCGCATTTTGAAAACGTATCCAGGAAGAGATTCAGTGGTGCTCTACATCGCTCAGGCCGATGGCGATAGAGTGCGTGCAGAACTTCCTTTGATGATTGACGCAGGTGATACCAACCTCAGAGCACATTTGCACGAACTTTTTGGGCGTAGCATTTGGAAGGCTTCATAGTGATAACCGTTGCATTGGTGGTTTCATATAACGGAGCACAATTTTCGGGGTTTGCGCGTCAGCCTGGTCAGCTCACTGTTCAGGGCGAACTGGAAAGCGCGCTTTCAACGCTGTATCGACGTGAGATTGAAATTACCTGTGCAGGGCGAACCGATTCGGGAGTTCATGCGCGAGGGCAAGTGGTAAGTTTTGAGTTAACGCTTTTAGAATGGAAGCAGCGAAGCACTTATACGTTGTCGCGTTCTTTAAATGCGCTTACTCATGATGATATTGCGGTGCGCTCGTTAGAAAAAAAGCCTGAGGGATTTTCTGCTCGTTTTTCTGCAACTATGCGCGAATATCACTATTTTATAAGTGTTGATGCGTATGTACCGCTCTTTATGCGCGATTTTTCTTGGCATATAACAAGACCTCTTGATATTGGCGCTATGAAAAAAGCGGCGAGTTATCTTGTTGGCGAGCATGATTTCAAAAGTTTTTGTACGGCAGCTTCGGCCGAAGGCAAGAGTACCAATCGCTTTGTTGAAAGCATTGATATTACCGAGACTGCTCTTTATGGGGAGCATCTTGTGGTGATTGTGGTAAAGGGCAATGCCTTCCTTCACTCTATGGTGCGCACGATAGTGGGAACCTTGGTGGCGGTTGGCGCGGGAAATCGCAAGCCCGAATGGGTAAAAGAAGTACTGGCGGCACAAAACCGCAGTGCCGCAGGCGAAAACGCTCCTGCAAAGGGTTTGGTTTTTTGGGATGTTTCTTACGAGGGCGCGCGTATTCACGATCCGTCCTATCAGGCAAGCTCGGCGTCGTAACGACCAACTCAAGAGTTTGAAATTTCTACACCAATTTCTACACCAGCATTTTCGGCTTCGCGCTATCCCTTTCAACGTAAAAAAACGCCTGTGGAGTTGTCTAATAAAACATTCCCCGAAAAGTAGTGTGGTAATTACTTAAATTTTGGTACAGTTTCCCGAGGTTTTTACAAGAAAGGGAAATCATGGCTTCATCTCATGCTAAGGGAGAACGCGCTGTTTGGTCGAGCAAATGGGCCTTCATTTTGGCAGCAGCGGCATCTGCTGTTGGATTAGGTAATTTATGGCGCTTCCCTTACCTTGCCGCTAAATATGGTGGCGGAATGTTTTTGCTCACGTATGTAGTATTAGTGTTTACCTTTGGTATTTCGCTTTTGCTTCTCGAAATTGCGCTTGGACGCAAAACGGGGCTTTCTGCGATTGGTGCTTTTAAATCGTTTGGAAAAAAGTATTCGTTCATTGGCTTTTTTGCCTCACTCATTCCCTTTATTATTACGCCGTATTATTGCGTAATTGGTGGATGGGTAACAAAGTATTTTGTTGCTTATTTTGCCGATGGCCCTGCTGCTCTAGCTGATGGAACTTACTTCACCAGTTTTATTGCAGGCAACCCTGAAACGTTTTTGTGGATGCTGCTTTTTATGGGCTTGTCATTTTTTGTTGTCGCTCGTGGCGTTAAGGGTGGCATTGAGAAGGCAAACCTGGTTATGATGCCGGCTCTTATTGTTATGGCTGTTGGCCTGGTAATTTATACGCTCGTGCAGCCAGGCGCTCTTGAAGGGGCGGCATATTATCTTGTTCCCGATTTTTCAAAATTCTCTCCCGAATTGGTAATTTCGGCTATGGGCCAGATGTTCTTCTCGCTTTCGTTGGCAATGGGCATCATGATTACCTATGGTTCCTATGTTGCTAAAAAGGAATCGCTTACCACAAGCGCTATTCGTGTTGGCGGCTTTGACTTAGGTGTTTCATTTTTAGCTGGTTTAATGATTGTTCCTGCTGCTTTTGTTGCGCTTGGTTCAGGCGAGGCCGTGGCCGAAACGGCAGGCCCTGGGCTGATGTTTATTGTTTTGCCTCAAATGTTTGCAACGTTTGGCGATGCTGCAGTGGCAATTGGTGCGGTATTTTTTGCCCTTGTTATTTTTGCGGCATTAACCTCTGCTATTTCTTTGACAGAAACATGCGTGTCAATTATTTCTGATGCCACAGCGTGGTCACGCAAAAAATCAATTGCTGTTACCTTTATCATCATTGCTGTTGCCGGCATTTTTGTTAACTTGGGTTATAACGGCTTGTCTTTTATTCAGCCGCTTGGCGAAGGTACCACCATTCTTGATTTTGCCGACTTCTTGTCAAATTCGGTTATGATGCCACTTGCTGCTTTGATGACCTGCATTTTTGTTGGTTGGATTATTAAGCCTAAAACGCTTATTGACGAGATTGCGGTATCGGCGCCCTTTAAGGCTCGTAAGGCATGGAGCATTATGATTAAATATATTGCTCCTGTTTTGGTCGTTATTATTCTGATTGCATATGTGGCTGCAACATTTGGATTCTTTACCATGTAGGTGTTAAGGCCAAAGTGCATGGAGGCGTAAGTCTCAAGGTGTATGAAGTTTATACATGGACATACTAAGGTTGTTTGTGCATGCTCAAGCTAAACAATGAAACAACCGATACAATAATCTGCGCATCCTTTTTGGGTGCGCAGTGTTTTTAAGCTAGGAAGGTAGTTCTATGTGCGGTATTTGTGGGTATACAGCGCATTGCGAAAATGACGAACAAGTTATCAAGGCAATGTGTGAGGTAATTGCGCATAGAGGCCCTGATGGCGAAGGTCGTTCAATATTGAACGGTGCCGTTTTTGGGCATCGTCGCCTATCGCTTATCGATCTTAAAGGCGGCGGACAACCCATGTTTCGCTCTGCTGATAAAAATACCCCTGTTTTTATTGTGGGTACCCACACGGAAGAAGAGCGCAACGCGCGGTATTCCATCGTGTTTAATGGCGAAATTTATAATTATCAAGATATTCGCCTTGAGCTCGAACAGCTTGGATATGCATTTTCCACCACTTCTGATACGGAAGTTTTGTTGGTGAGTTACATAGCTTGGGGCGAAGAGATGCTCAATCGCCTCCGCGGTATGTTTGCTTTTGCTCTTTGGGACGCGCAAACACAAGAGCTCTTTTGCGCGCGTGATTTTTTTGGTATCAAGCCTTTTTACTATGCTGAGGCTTGCAACGGGCACTTCATTTTTGCCTCTGAGGCAAAAAGTATTTTAGAGCATCCTGCTTATGCCAAAAAACTCAATCATCGCGCTCTAGAAGATTATTTAGTATTTCAATTTCCCGCCAATGAGCAAACGTTTTTTGAGGGCATTTTTAAGCTTGCTCCTGCAACCTATATCAGGGTAAAACAGGGCAAAATTGTAGAGAAAAAGCGCTACTGGGAGCCGCGTTTTGAACCAGTGGAGGGGCGCAGCCTTGAACAGCTTGCCCAGCAGATAGATGATGAGTTTCGCGAATCGGTACGCTATCACAATGTGGCCGATGTAGAAGTTGGCTCATTTTTAAGCAGCGGAATAGATTCGAGCTATATGGCAGCCTGTTTGGCAAAAGAAAATGAAGACATCAAAACTTTCACGGTTGGCTTTGCTGAATATGAGGGCGAGCGGGATGAAATTTCTTGGGCGCAAGAGTTGGCCGAAGAACTTAAGGTCGAAAATTATTCTCACCACATTACCAAAGATGAATATTGGCAAGCTCTGAAAAAAATTCAGTACTTTATGGATGAGCCTTCGGGCGACCCTTCTGCTGTAGCGCTCTATTTTGTAGACCGTGAGGCTGCAAAGCATGTTAAAGCGGTTCTTTCAGGAGAGGGTGCCGATGAATTTTTTGCAGGATATGCCGTGTATCAGGCTCCTTTGCAATCCCATAAAGCTTCATGGGTACCCAAGCCACTGCTCAAGGCGGTCGCTTCGGTGTTCGAGCATGTAGGTATTCGCGGGGCTAATTACTTGCATCGTGCAGCAGCGGGGCCTTCTTCTTGGTATTACACCAATGCTAATGGTGTTGCTTTTAGTGAAGAAGAGCGCCGCCGCGTTCTCAAGAAAAAGGCTGAGGATGCTAAGGCTAAGGCTCCTACGGCCGAGGTTGCTCCTGAGGTCGAGGCTGCAGCTGCCCCCAAATCTGCCGCATACATCTCTCCGCTTGCGATGGTTGCGCCAACGTATCAAGAAGCTCAAGCGCGCGGATATGATGATGTTCAGCAAATGCAGCATGTCGATTTGTATTTTTGGTTGGTAAACGACATTCTTCTAAAAACTGACAAAATGTCTATGGCTCATTCGCTTGAGAGTCGCGTTCCCTTTTTGGACAAGGGAGTGTTTGAGGTGGCGCGTCATATTCCCACCCATGATAAAGTGTCGCTGCAGCAAACTAAAATTCCCTTGCGCAAAGCTTCTGAGGCTGCTATTCCTGCAAAGTGGGCAGCAAAGAAAAAGCTTGGGTTTCCGGTGCCTATTGTTTCGTGGTTGCGCGAAGATGAATATGCCCAGCGCATTCGTTGTGCGTTTACTGGCGAGGTGGCTCAAGAATATTTCAACACCAATGAACTCGAGCGTATATTAGATGAGCATATCGCGGGCAAAGACAACTCGCGCAAAATCTGGATTATTTACATGTTTTTACTTTGGCACGAGGCCTATTTTGGCGATGCGGTTAAAACGAAAGCTGAAGTTGAAGTGCAAGCAGCAGCACCAGCACAGGTAAAAGCAACGGCAACAGCACCAGCGCGGGTCTAAGCGCAAGAAGCGGAAGGTAAGGAGTTAATTAAGCATGGCACTTTCAATTGGTATCGTTGGCTTACCTAATGTGGGAAAGTCTTCTTTATTTACTGCGCTCACCAAAAAAAGTGGGTTTGCGGCAAATTATCCATTTGCAACCATTGAGCCCAATGTCGGCATGGTGCCGGTGCCCGATGCGCGCCTCGAAGGTCTTGCTGCTATTGATAATCCCGCAAAAATTATTCCCGCAACAGTTGAATTTGTCGATATTGCGGGTTTGGTTGCAGGTGCTTCTCAAGGAGAAGGCTTAGGCAATAAATTTTTGGCAAACATTCGTGAAACAGATGCCATTTGCGAGGTCGTGCGTTTTTTTAGCGATCCAAATGTTGAGCATGTTTCCAAAAAGGTAGACCCTCAAAGCGATGTTGAAACCATCAAAACCGAGCTCATTTTGGCCGACATTGCAACTATCGAGAAAGCCTTGCCGCGGCTGGAAAAAGAGGCAAAGCGCTATAAAACCGAGGTCATTAAATTTGAAGCAGCAAAAAAAGTGCTTGAAGGGTTGAACGAGGGTAATCGCGCATTAATGCTCGATTTAACCGAAGAAGAGCAAGCTGCCATTAAAGAGCTATGCTTGCTTACTATGAAGCCGCTTCTCTATATTGCCAATGTTGATGAAGATCAGCTCAGCGCCACCCTGCCAGAAATTGATGGCCAGCAACCAGTGCCCATCAGCGCCAAAATAGAGGCCGATCTTGCCGAGCTTGACACAGAAGAAGCCGCTCTGTTTATGGAAGAGCTTGGCCTGGACGAATCAGGTCTTGCTCGTCTTATTCGCCAAGCTTACAAGCTGCTTGGTTTGCAAAGCTACTTTACCAGCGGCGAGACTGAAACACGCGCATGGACTGTCCCTGTTGGTACCAAGGCTCCTCAAGCCGCAGGTGTTATCCACTCAGATTTTGAGCGGGGGTTTATCAAGGCAGAAACAGCTTCGTATGAAGACTATGTTGCCCTTGGTGGCGAAAAGGGCTGTCGCGATGCGGGCAAGTTACGCCAAGAAGGTAAAGAGTATGTTGTGCAAGATGGCGATGTTATGCACTTTAAATTCAACGTTTAGCTTTTAGCTAGGGGCATGTCACAATAAAGCCCCGATGCAAAACGTTCATGGTTTGGTTTGTTATTTGGTGCGTGAAGGAGCAAAGATGCTAAGAGCTAACAAAAGGGGCTTTCTTACGTTGCTCGCTTTGCTTTTTGCCGGCGTTGCAATATAAGGTTTTGGCCAGGTGAAATACTATGTCTGCTGATAGTTTTGATGCCTTTGATTATCAACCAGCCTCTGAGCATATTTCCGAGGCTTTGCGCAAACAAGCTTTAACTGTGAAGAGTTGGTGTGCCCTGTTTTGTTTGAAAATCCATCTCTTTTACGAAACGTTGACCCCGCTGAGGCGCTTCAGGGAGCAAATACTCCTTTTTAAATTTTTGTTGTACTAAAATAGCCTCATGAAAAAACTGCTTAAACATAAACAACAGCAGCTTCAGCACGAAATTGTTCGCCCCAATGCCAAGGAGCGTATGTTGGTGCCGCTTTTGGGCGTAGGGGCTGTGCTTATGAGCATTATGGCATTTATTTTGCTGCTGTATATTCTCACGATAATCATTCGACTCTTTTTCGTTTTATAGGAAGAGCTGATTATCGGTGTGGCAGAAATTCTCATTTTATGATGTTCGCGTTATTGGACACTACCTTGGCGTGCTCATTTCATTTTTTTCATTGCTATTGGTTGTGCCACTGGTTACTGCGCTTGTTTTGCAGGAATGGGAACCGGCTACTCGCTACCTTCTTGCCATTGGCCTTTCGCTCATTATAGGTTCAGGTATGCGTATGATGCGCATTCAACCAGGCAGATTAAACCGTCGGCAAGCAATGGCTGTTACGGGGTTTGCCTGGCTTTTTTTGGCGCTCATTGCCGCTATTCCCCTTGCGCTTTCCAATCATTATGCTTCGTATATGGACGCGCTTTTTGAATGTATGTCGGGGCTTACCACTACCGGCGCTTCAGTGGTGGTGGATTTGGATCATCTTTCCAATGCCGATAATATGTTTCGATTTATGATGCACTTTTTAGGCGGCTTGGGCTTGATCGTTGTTGCCTTATCGCTCGGTATTTTGGGTAAAGGAACATCAAGCTTATATTCATCTGAAGGACGCAGTGAACACGTGCTGCCCAACATTGTTAATACAACGCGCTTAATTAGCCGTATTGCGCTTATGATGGTTTGCGTTTCGGCTGTTTTGGTAACTATCATTTGTTTGGTTGCGGGCATGGAGCCGGTGCGTGCGGTATTGCATGCATTATGGATTTCTATTTCAGGTTTTATGACGGCGGGGTTTGCGCCAACAAGCCAATCCATTATGTACTATCATTCGCTGCCGCTTGAAATTATCTGTATGCTGCTTATGATTTTGGGAACCATCAACTTTGCGCTTTTTGTTGAAATTTGGCGTGGAAACACCAGGGCGTTTTTTAAGGATATTGAAATCAGAACTGCCGTTATTTGGCTGTTGGTTATAACTGCGGTATTTATGAGCTCGCTTGCTGCAACGTCTACTTTTTCCGGGTTGCCTGAAATGCTCAGGCGCGGCATTTTTATGGTGGTTTCGGCCTTTTCAACTACAGGATTTCAGGTGGTAACCAACAATCAAATTACTACCGTATTTTCCTCAGGTGCGATGCTTGTGCTGGCGCTGCTGATGGCCGTTGGCGGCTCAAGTGGATCGACTGCTGGCGGCATGAAGCTCTCTCGCATAGGCATTATTGCAAAATCGGTTGTTGCTACCATCAAAGAAACACTTGCTCCTGATTCGGCGCGTGTTTCGGTGGTGTATACCCATATTGAAAAAATGGTGCTTTCGAGCGATGTGGTTAAAAGCGCCATGACCGTTTCAACCTTGTTTATCATGACGTTTGTTATCGGGGCACTGGCGGGTATTGCTCATGGCTATGACGCAACATCGGCTATTTTTGAATCGGTTTCTATGGCTTCAAACGGGGGGTTAAGCTCAGGGATAGTTTCTCGTGGCATGCCTCTTTCGCTTGAATTTCTCTATATTATTGAAATGTGGGCAGGACGTTTAGAGTTTGTAGCCTTGCTCGCGCTTTTGGTAAAGCTTGTTGTTTCGGTTATCCCAAACAGGCCTATAAGGCGTGATTCGTAATGGCTTTCCGTGATAACAACGGCAATAATAGTAGTAAGAGCGCTAATAATCAGGGCAATACAAGCACCGCCAACGATAAAACGCCTCAGCAAACCGCGCCTGCCAATGAAGTTCGGCAAGCAGCCGATCAAACGGGTCATTGGCGCCTAGGGCCTCATGGACATTTAAGGTCGGGCGCGCGCCCTGCTTCCCTTGATGAACTTAAGAAAAAACGTATGACAAAATCTATGATTATAGGCTTAGTGTCATTGATGGTAGCGCTTGCTCTTGCCATTGCTGTTTTTCTTATCGTTCAGCCCGAAGGAACTTCTCGCGATGTCAAGAGCGCAACGAATAGCACGGAAGCTAGTAAAAATACCACCGAGCAAGAAGCGAGCGCTAACAATCAATCAACCTCCGAAGAGCATAATGCTTCCACCAGTGCTGCTCAAACACCTGCAGCCAAAAATAATAAGGTAAATGTTAATCAGCTGCCCGATAGTACGTTTTTATACGATGCCGATATTGCCGAATTGGTTAAGGCCGATACCTTCAACGACGACCAAACCGTTCAGGTAAAAGGCGAAGTGGTGGGGGACGCCATCAACGATGAAGATGATGAATCGCTTACGTGGATTGCGCTTCAAGATGATGATGAACTCAACCCTCACACGATTTCTGTTTTGGTGAGCAAACAACAGGCAGCGCTGATTGATTCGTATGGGCATTACGGCCAGCAAGGAAGCATCTTGCAAATTCGCGGAACCTATCATTTGGCATGTGCCGATCATCAAGGTCTAAGCGACATTCATGCCGAAGAAGCACAGCTGATTTCTGAAGGAAGAAAAACGGATATTTTGACCAACCCGGTAATTCTTACCGCAGCGGTAATAAGTGTTTTTCTGGGATGTGCCCTTTTGGTTTTGTATTCGATCAGACGCGAGCGTATGAGGTAGCACATGCGGGGTGTGGTAGTAAAGCTTGATCGAGGGTTTCCGCTTGTTCGTCTTGAAAACGGAGACGAAATACGCTGCGAACATGCTGTTTCGTTGGTAAAAAATCATCCGAATCGGGCAGTTATTGGCGACAATGTTGAAGTGTGCATTCCTGAGGGGCACGATAAGGGAATTATCGAAACAACACTTCCGCGCACCACAAAATTTGTGCGAAAAGATCCAACAGAACGAGCACTTGCGCAAACGCTCGCTGCTAATTTTGATGTGGTTATTGTTGCACAGCCATTGGAAGATATTCAGTATCGCCGCTTGGAGCGAGAATTGGTGCTTGCCCATGAAACGGGTGCAGAAGTTATAGTTGTTCTTACTAAGGCCGACTTAATAAGCAGCCAAGATGAGATTGACAACATCAAAGAACGCATCCATCAATTTATTGGAAACGATGACGTTATGGTGGTTTCTGAAAAAGACCCTTCCTCTATTTGTGCACTTGAAGCGTATTTAGCCAAAGATAATAAAAGGGCGGTTTTGATTGGTCGCAGCGGCGTTGGCAAATCGAGCTTAATCAACATGATGGTAGGTCGCAATATCCAGCAAACCACTCCCGTGCGCGAACGTGATGGCAAGGGCCGCCATACCACCGTTTCACGTGAAATTATCGCGCTTCCTAAGGGGGGCGCTATCATTGATATGCCCGGTGTGCGAGGTCTGGGACTTTGGGATGCCCAAGAAGGCATAGGCGCTGCCTTTGCTGATGTTGAAATATTGGCGCAGCAGTGTAAATTTCGTGATTGTTCGCATACGGCAGAGCCGGGATGCGCGGTGAGGGCAGCGGTTGAACAAGGCGCTCTTTCTCAACAGCGTTTGGCCTCGTATCTTCGTCTTAAGGAGGAAAACTCCCATATTCTTGCCCGCAAAGAAGAAGCACAGCGCATGCGAGAGCGAAGAGGGCACCCTCGCCGGAGGGGATAAGAGGGAAAGTAGAGCGTAGTTTTCTTTGCGCTACAATAGAAGCCGAAAAAACGAGCAGATTATGTAATACCGATATCAAGCTTGCATATTTGTTTATGCAAAATAGCAGCATACAAGGGAGCCTATTATGAACCCGGCAATTATTATTCCAACATTTCATTGTCCTGCAACGCGCAAGCGTCGTAGTGTTGCGAGCGAGACATACGATCATCCCACGTCAATCAATGAAGCGGGAACGCTTAAGCGTTGTTTAGAATCGTTGCAAAAGGTGCAGGGTCTTGGGCAAATTATTATTACGGTTTCTTCTGAGGGCGGCGTCAACGATGAGGCGGCAGCCAAGGTGCAGGCAATTGCTAATAAATTTCCGCATATGCACACCTTTATCATTGCCGATACCGAAGCTGCCATTGTGCAGCAGCGCCTTGAGCAATTTGGCTTTGGAGATATTTCAAGCCAAATCGGTTTGGAAGGCTATTCTGCGGTGCGTAATTTGTCGTTGGTAGTTGCCAATATTCTTGGCTTTGATGCCGTTGTGTTTGTGGATGATGATGAGGTTATTGAAGATGCCGAATTTCTTTCAAAAGCAATGTATGGCTTGGGCAAACTTACGCGTAAGGGCATTCCTATTCTTGCAAAATCGGGCTTTTACTTTAACAGCAAAGGCACGTATTTTTCGCTGAGTCAAAGCAAATGGTATAACCATTTTTGGCAGCAGGGCCGCGCGTTCAATGCTTGGATTTCTAAGGCAATTGCGGGGCCTAGGCTCTCGCGTTCCAACCATGTGTGTGGCGGTTGTTTGGCACTCCATAAAGAGGCGTATCGCCGTTTGAGCTTTGACCCGTGGATTTTGCGCGGTGAAGATTTAGACTATTTGCTCAATTTGCGCATGTATGGCTCAGATATTTGGTTTGATAATCAATGGTCAATCGTTCATCTTCCTCCGCAAGAGCGCCATGAGGGTCATCGTTTTAGGCGGGATATTTTTCGTTGGTTGTATGAGTATCATAAAATCGAGTTTAGCCGGGCTCAAATTGATCTTTTGCAAATTAAACCCTCGTCGCTTGAGCCCTATCCAGGCCCCTTTTTAGAGCCAGGTTTAGCCAAACGCATTAAGCGCACGGCGTTTTTGCGTTCGTTGGTTCGCCCTGATAAAAGGGCATATCGTGCTGCTGCCAAAGCAGCAACGGGTGAGGCTTTTGAGTATGCGCAGGCTCATTGCATGAACTATTTTGAATTTCAGTATCAATGGGCTGAAGTTATGGTTCAAACAGAAAACGAGGGCGTTTTGCAATCGGCTTTAGTGCAGGCCGCTCTTGCTCGTCAGGCGGGCGAGGAGGTTGTTATTTCTACAGCTGATTCTCCTATGACAAACCTCGACCCGGGGCTTACCGGTCAAATTCAACTTGATATTGATGAGTTTGAATAGGCTCGGTAGGTAAGACCCTGTAGGCAGGAGCATCAAGCGTGGAATCATTTGTTATTGCGGCCTTATGCGGGGTTTTGGTCGGAATTTTTTCAGGATTATTAGGCATTGGGGGCGGAACATTAATGGTTCCGCTTTTTCGTTTAGGATTTGGCCTGCCTGCCATTGGGGCTACTGCCACTTCGCTGTTTACTATTATTCCTACTTCTCTTTCGGGCTGCGTTGCCCACATAAAGCAAAAAACATGCATTCCAAAGCTTGGCGTTGTTACCGGGATTGCCGGTGCATGCACTTCAGCGCTTGGGGTGTTTTGCGCGAACTGCTCTCCGGCTTGGCTTATTATGCTTGCTGCAGCTGCAATTATTGCGTATTCATCGTTTACCATGTTTAAAAAAGCTATCCGCATGCCCAAAGAAACATCGGCTGCATTACGTAAGCAATCGCTTGTTTCGCAATTTTGGACGGGCAAAAACAAGGGTTCTCAAAGCACTAGAAGCTTGAGGGTTGCTTGTGAGCATGGCGAAGAGGGGGCTGCTGAGTTTGCCGAGCCCGCCGCTAAAAATCATACCGAAACGATGTCTGGAGCTCTTGTAAAAGAGAGTATGGATGTTGCGGCAAATAAGGCGCAAATCTCAACAAACCAATATCCACATCTGAGTGTAAAACATTTTCTTATGGCAGCTTTAATTGGCTTATTCGCCGGGTTTGCTTCCGGGTACGTTGGCGTTGGTGGCGGCTTTATTATGGTTCCGCTATTTGTCTCTGTTATCGGCATTACCATGAAGCATGCTTCAGGCACGTCGCTTATTGCGGTAACCATTCTTGCTATTCCTGGTGTTATTGAACAGGGAATATTAGGCAACATTGATTATATGGCGGGTATTGCTATGGCCCTTGGAAGCATTCCAGGCGCTTTGCTGGGCGCTTCGCTTTTGCGATTTATTCCCGAGCGCAAATTGCGCTTTATCTTTGGATTCTTTCTTTTGATTTCTGCTGCTGTTTTGGCAGGTAACGAGCTCTTACCTTTGACGATGGGGTAATATGATGCGTGTTTAGATGCCACTTGGGAGTTTTGTATGAAATTTGCACGTCACAATTTGTTTGTTGCAATTGAGATTATTTGTTTGTGCCTTGCGCTGATGTCGGGTTGTGTTTTGGGCTGGGGCATGTTTGGTCCCGATAAAAACTTTCTTGTTATCAGTGTTTCGGGCTGTTTGTTTACGCTTTTTCTCATTATTACGATCATGCTTATGCTTGACCCCGATCGCATTCGCGCGCGTCAGTCTATGTCGGTCTTAAATCTTGCAAGCGCAACGTTGCAGGCCATGCAAGGTGGTTTTGATAATGACGGCGCCCAACGCGTGTGTGAGGTTTTGTATTCAGCAAGCGATGCTTCGGCCGTTGCTATCACTAACCGCGAAGTGGTTATGGGCTACTACGGTGCAGGTGAAGATTTGCTCGGCGCAACAGGCGGAAGCATCAGAACGGCCGCCACGCGTGAAGTGGTAGAACATGGGGTAACGCGCGTTCTTAAAACGCAAGAAGAAGTTGGCCTGCCTAAGCCCGTTAAGGGTATTCGCGCTGCAATTATCGTTCCGCTTCGTATTAGCGATGAAGTCCAAGGAACGCTTAAATTTTATTACCCTTATCCTGCGCGTATCAGTGAAACACAGGTTTCTATTGCCGAAGGTTTTGCGCAGCTCATTTCAACGCAGATTGCGGCAATGGAGTTAGAAGATCAAAAAAAGCTTGCAACGAGTATGGAGCTTAAGGCGCTACAAAGCCAAATCAATCCCCATTTCTTGTTCAACATCATTAACACGATGGCCTCCCTTGTTCGTACCGACCCAGAAAAAGCGCGCGTTATGCTGCGTGAATTTGCGGTGTTTTACCGTCAAACGCTCGAGAACAGCTCCGATTTAATTAGTCTTTCGCGCGAAGTCGAGCAAACTGTTCGGTATCTTTCGCTAGAACAAGCGCGCTTTGGTGAAGACAGGCTCTCTATCAATGCCGAGGTGGGAGAAGATGTTCGTGCATTAATGGTGCCTGCTTTTATGATTCAGCCGTTGGTTGAAAATTCGGTTAAACACGCAATGCCCGCAGAAGGAAAGTTGGAAATTTCTATCTCGGGTGAAATTATCGAAAACGATGTATATTTGTATGTGAGCGATAACGGCATCGGTATGACCGAAGAGGCACTCAATAACATTATGAATCCAGAATCTCACACTGGTTTGGGTATTGCGGTTAAAAATGTTAACGATCGTTTGCGTGGATATTACGGGCCAGAATCGTATATGGATATTAAGAGCGAGCTTGGTAAGGGAACCCAAGTCATACTCTTTTTGAAAGATTGCGCGTCAATGTAAAGCATTGGTTATAAAGTAAAGGTCAGCCTTTTCAGCGTGCGCCTGCGTGTTTTGGCTGATAGATTTTAATAATGTTTGAAATGTTAGGTTGCTTTTATTGATAAATTATGAGTATCTCGATAAAAGTACTCTATAATATATAGGCGCTTTTATAGTGACGGTAAAAGCAAATGGTATTTTGTTTGTAGCATAGTAAAGGATTAAAAGGTAGGTGGCCGTGGTGCTAAAAGCAATTATTGTTGATGATGAAGCTCCAGCACGCTCTGAGCTGCGCTTTCTTTTAAGTGAGCTTAATCAGACCGAAGTTGTTTCTGAGGCTGCCAGCGTTCGTGAAGCTATTGAAAAGCTCAAAGAATATCCTTGCGATGTTATGTTTCTTGATATCAATATGCCAGAAGCAACGGGTCTGCAGTTGGCCGAGGCTCTCCAGCATTTAAAATACCCTCCTGCGGTTGTTTTTGTTACAGCCTATAGTGAGTTTGCGCTTGATGCTTTTAAGGTTAACGCTATTGATTATTTGGTTAAGCCCGTTGAAACCGAGCGTTTGTCTCAGGCTCTTGCTCGTGTTCGCGAACACGTTGTTTTGCATGCCAAAGCTCAAAAGGCCGAGCGAATCCCTGTTGAAAAGGGCGGTAAAAAAATCCTCATCAACATCGATCAGATTCGCTACGTCATGGCACGCGATGATTACGCATATCTTCAAACCGATACCGAGCGCTATTTTTCAACGGTAAGCTTGGCGCAGTTGGAAAAGATTTTAGACGGGCATGGGTTTTTCCGTGTGCACCGTGGTTATTTGGTTAATCTTGCATTGGTTAAAGAGGTCGAGCCTCAATCGGGCGGCACGCTGTTGCTCACGCTTGATTCTTGCGAAGACAAAATTCCTGTGTCGCGCCGCCGTGTTTCTTCTCTTAAAAAAGCATTGGGCTTATAGCGCTTCTTAAAAAAGCACGGGGCACAGGTATTGGCATGGGGCTGATAGCTTTTCCTTGCACCCTTAGTGCTCCCTTTTGGTGCTCTTTTCATCATACGACATGGTTGTCAAAATTGAATTCCATTGGGCCTATAGCGCCCTTAGCCCTCTTTTTCTCTTGATTTCTTCTAATCTGATGCTATTCTATAGGTAAAAGGCTATAGAAAGCCTTAAATCTATAGGTTTAACCAATGGAAATAGCAAAGCTAATCATTGTGCATCTGAGGGGGAGATCATCGTGGCACTGCAGTACACCACTGAGCAGGCAGCGCTCATCTCTTTAGTGAGAAAGGTCGCCGAGGCTGAGATTAAGCCTTATGTTGCCGAGGCGGATTGTGAGGGCTCTTGCCCTGAAGAACTGTTTGAGTGGGGTTTTGACTTAGGCCTTCATCTAGTTGAAATTCCTAAAGAATACGGAGGAACAGGGCTTTCGTATGAAACAACCGCAATGCTTTTTGAAGAGCTTGCCAAAGTGGATGCGGGATACGCCATTACCTTCGTTACTACCTTTGTTGCTCTTCGCAATGTGATTCTTGCCGGAACGCCTGAGCAAGCACAATTTTTTGCCGACGTAATCAACCAACGCAAGTTTGCAGCATTCGCGCTTACCGAGCCCAATGCTGGTTCAGATGTTGCCAGCATGCATTCATCGGCCATCAAAACCACCAACGAGCAAGGCGAAGAGGGCTATCTTCTCAACGCAAATAAGACCTTTATCACCAATGGCGGTCTTGCTTCAATTTTTGTTATTTTTTGCAAGACCGATTTAGAAGGTGGATCTCACGGCATCACCGCATTCATTGTTGAAGCTGATCGCGAGGGTGTTCGTATTGGAGCCAAAGAAGACAAGATGGGCTTGCGTCTCTCAAATACCACTGAAGTAATTTTGGAAGATGTTTGGGTTCCTGAAAGCCATGTGCTTGGCAAACTTGGAGGGGGCCTCAAAATTGCCCTTAATGCGCTTAATTTGTCGCGTGCGTTTGTGTGTACTATGGGTGTTGGTATCATGCAGCGAGCACTTGATGAGGCGATAAATTACGCCAAGGAGCGCAAACAATTCGGCAAGCCCATCGCGTCTTTTCAGCTTGTTCAACAGCTATTGGCTGATATGGCTATAAAAACGGAGGCTTCGCGCTGTTTGGTAAATAACACCATGAAGCTCATTGATGCAGGTAGTTTAGTGCAAACAGAAGGAGCTATGACCAAAACCTTTGTAACCGATTGCATGCAAGAAGTTGTTTCTAACGCGGTGCAGGCATTTGGAGGGTATGGGTATAGCCGCGAATATCCTGTTGAAAAGCTTATGCGAGATGCTAAAGTATTCCAAATTTTTGAGGGTACCAATCAAATTCAGCGCGTAACTATTGCAAAGAATTTATTAGGTTAACAGGGGGAGCAATGAAAATTGCAGTATGTGTAAAACAGGTTCCCGATACAACGGAAATCAAAATTGATCCAGTAAAAAATACGCTCATTAGAAAGGGCGTTCCGAGTATTTTGAATCCGTATGATTTACATGCGCTCGAATTGGCGCTTGAGTTAAAAGATACTTATGGTGCAACGGTAACCGTATTTTCTATGGGGCCACAACAGGCAAAAGAGGTCTTGCGTGAGGCATTGGCCATGGGCGCAGATGAGGCCTATCTTATTACCGACCGTAAGTTTGGTGGTTCAGATACGTTTGCAACAAGCTATATTTTGTCAACGGCGCTCACCTATAAAGGCCCGTTTGATTTAGTGCTCGGGGGCAAACAGGCTATCGATGGCGACACAGGACAAACCGCTTCCTCCATTGCGGAGCATTTAGGATGGCCTCGGGTTGGCCAAATTCTTTCGCTTGAGTTTAAAGGCAATACGGTTTATGCAAAACGCCAGATCGAAGAGGGAATAGAAGTAATTGAAGCTTCGCTACCGCTGGTTTGCACTGCCATCAAAGAAACCAACAAGCCTCGCTATGCAACCATTAAAAGCACGCTGGATTCTCTTGAGGCAGAAATCCCTGAAATTACCTTAGATGATATGGCTGAATTAATTGATACCAGCAAGATTGGTCTCAAAGGCTCGCCCACCAAGGTTAAAAAATCGTTTGTTCCTGAGCGCTGTGCTCACGGTGTTTTTATAGAGGGTGCCCCCAAAGAAAAGGCTCATCATTTACTCGAGGAATTACACGACGCAAAGCTTATTTCATAGCTAACCAACCAAGCTTGATATGAAGGGATATATTATGACTTCATCTGTACAAAATACTCATACTTCACTTCAAAATAACAGAGATGTTCAAGGCGCTTCCATTGTGAGCCCCAACGCTAATCTTGCCGATGCGCGCGATGTCTGGGTTTTTATCGAAGCATTCCAAGGCGCTCCCAAGCAGGTTGGTGCTGAATTGCTGGGTAAGGCAAAAGAGCTGGCAGCCTGCTTAGGCCAAAAAACTGCTGCCGTTGTTATTGGCTCTGATGTTGAAGAGGCCATTACCTTTTCGGTTTGCTATGGAGCCGATAAGGTATACGTTGTTCAAGGGCAGGAATACGCTCACTACACGGCCGATGCTTACGGAAGCGCTTTTTTGCACCTATGCCGCACCTTTAAACCCAACACAATTCTGTTAGGTGCCACTGCTAACGGTCGCGATTTGGCTTCAAAAATTGCGGTAAGCCTTGAAACTGGTTTAACTGCCGATTGTACGGGGCTTTCAGTTGATGCTGAAACGGGCGATGTTATTTGGGAGCGCCCGGCATTTGGCGGCAATTTATATGCGCGAATTCTCTGTTCAAATACGCGCCCTCAAATGGGCACGGTGCGTCCGGGTGTTATGCCAAAACCTGATGCGCTGCCTGTATCGGTAATGAGCGGCGAGCGAATGGACGCGCAACAATCAAATGAAACCATGATGGTAAGTTATGTCAATGAGGGTAAAACAGAGATTATTCGTGTTACTTACCATGCGTTAGAAAACCGAGTTAAAGTAATTGATTTTTTGGCCAAGATAGAAGAAGATGGCATTTCTTTGCAGGATGCCGAAGTTATTGTTTCTGGTGGTCGGGGCATGAAAAATCCAGAAAACTTTCAACTTTTGGGCGAGCTGGCACGCCTGCTCGGAGGCACGGTTGGATGCTCTCGTTTTGCGGTAGAGGCAGGTTGGATGCCCGCAAGTAAGCAGGTGGGACAAACCGGCTCTACTGTTTCTCCAAGAATTTATTTTGCTTGTGGTATTTCTGGTGCCGTGCAACATGTTGCCGGTATGGAAGATTCAGATGCCATTGTTGCCATAAACGTAGACGAGCATGCTCCCATTTTTGAAATTGCCGATTATTGCATCGTGGGCGATGTTTTAGAGGTGGTGCCCGCTTTGATTTCTGAGCTGCAGCCTTCTACCTGCTCCTTATAAATGAATAAAAATGCCCTTTCCCTGCTTTCACCATTTGTCTATCTTGCTCGCATTCTTGTTTTGCTTGGAATAAAAATGTCCAAAATTGGCAGGCAATACTCATAGTGGGCTGAGAAGCAACGGCAAGCTTGCCATCCGCTTATTTGCCATTAAAATATAATAATTATGTGATTCTTACCACATAATTATCAATAATAAGGTGATTTTGGGATAGGAAGGCGTTTTTTATGGAGCGCTTTATTTTGCAAAACTTGCTCAATTGGAAGAAGTCGCCTTACCGAAAACCTCTGGTTTTGCAAGGCGTTCGCCAAGTTGGAAAGACATGGATTCTAAAAGAGTTCGGTAAGCGCTCTTACGAAAATGTTGCCTATTTCAACTTTGACGAAAACGAAGAATATAAACAGTTTTTTGAAACCACCAAAGATGTTACGCGCATTTTGGAAAACTTGATGCTGGCTAGTGGGCAAACTATTCGTCCTGAAAAAACTTTGATTATTTTTGACGAGGTGCAAGACTGCCCTAACGTTATTAACTCTCTTAAATATTTTTGTGAAAATGCCCCAGAGCATCATGTTGTTTGTGCCGGTTCCCTGCTGGGGATTACCTTGGCAAAGCCGGCGTCTTTTCCGGTAGGAAAAATTAATTTTATGCACATTGACCCTATGACTTTTGAAGAGTTTTTACTTGCAAATGGCAATGATAATTTGCTCACTGTTATAAAAAACTGGGATAGTTTTAAGCCAATTAACGATGCATTTTTTAATCCTCTGTGCGAGAAGCTAAAAATGTATTACGTTACTGGCGGAATGCCTGAACCAGTAAAACTATGGACAGAGGCGCATGATATTTCCGCAATGCAAGAAGCGCTATCAGACATTATTAGTGCGTATGAACGCGATTTTGCAAAACACCCCAAGGTGAGTGAGTTTCCAAAAATTTCTCTAATTTGGAAATCGCTTCCGTCTCAGCTTGCTCGTGAAAACAAGAAATTTTTATACAAAGTTGTAAAAGAGGGAGCAAGGGCGCGTGAATATGAAAGCGCCTTGCAATGGCTCGTGGATGCTCAATTGGTGCATAAAATTTATCGCTCAACGGCACCAAAGCTACCGTTATCTGCCTATGATGATTTGTCTGCTTTTAAAATCTATCTTGTCGATGTTGGATTGTTGCGCCGATTGAGCCAGCTTGCTCCGAGTGCATTTGCTGAAGGCAATCGCTTGTTCACTGAATTTAAAGGCGCTCTTACGGAGAATTTTGTTCTGCAATCGTTGGCTGCCCATTATGAAGTTACGCCACGATATTGGAGCCAAAATAATCCCGCTTATGAAGTTGATTTCTTACTGCAACACGAAAATGATATTTTTCCAGTAGAGGTTAAATCTGAGGGCAATATTAAAAGTAAGAGCTTACAAAAATTTAAGGAATTGTTTAGTGATGATGTTAAGCTCCGCATTCGTTTTTCGCTGCAAAATCTCAAACTTGATAACGATATATTAAACATTCCTTTGTTTATGGTTGATGAAACTCCGCGGCTTATCGATATGGCATTGGCTCAGGTATGATTGGTATCGGATGATAGTGCCAACTCCCATTAACTTTACGCCGTCTACGCCGTCAATTTTTTTGCAAAAAAATTTAAAAAAAGCTATTATGTCGAAATTGACAAAGATTCTCAAAAGGGATACCTGTGCAAAAAGCACAACCTTTTAAGAATCTATCAAGCACAGGACTAAAACGTAGGAGAGAAAAAATGTTTACA
>CAVJWZ010000014.1:0-31171 GCA_963653545.1 uncultured Eubacteriales bacterium
CCTTCAAAGTTGAAGGCGCCCAGTATAAGTGGTTTTCTGACCGAGGTATCACCTGCACTGGTTGGAGCTCTGGTGCTAACATCGACCGAATCGCAGGTATAGATAAAACCCGTAGCGGTTCTAGTCCGGCTGGTTGCGGCTACGCGGTTTGGTGGCTTCGTTCGCCTTATGTGCACGACTCCTACACCTTCGGCAATGTGTACGCTGACGGCTATCCGTACTACAACAACGGCGCCAGCCTTGCACGTGGCGTTGTCCCCGCTTTCTCCTTCTAATCACGTAATCACAAAAGGAGAGGGCACCTTAAGAAAAGGCTTTAAGAGCGAAGTGCCCGCTTGCACGCGGGCACGGAGCGAAAGAGTAAAGCTGTAAGGTTTTCGCGCTGTTGCGCTTTGAGCGTAACAGCGCGACATTTTTAAAGGCGCATTATCTTGAGTAAAGCTTTAAAGAATCTAATCCAACAATGAAAGCTTTCTAATATCGTCATTCTTATGTTTGCAGAGCACACATAAGAGTCTTATCTGAATACAGAAGTCTTTCATTATTGTGTTGGTTTTTTTAACCGCTGGCTAGCTTAAAAATTGCGTTATGAACTGCATTTTTATGATAATGACAAGAAAGCAAACTACATGACCGTACCAAAAAGCAAACGAAGCATTCCTAAATCGGGTTATGTCATAAGTGTTGGGGTCGTACTAGACAACACCAAGCGCCTGATGCGCAAGTGGCCTAAAAGCCGTAATAATACCGAGGTTGCCCCTACTATAGAGATCGCCACAAGGCGTTCGAGACTGCCATGTGCGCCGATTGTATGTTACAGAACTATGTTATCTTGCTTGCTCAGGATTTGTTCACCCTGTCGGGCGCTATAATCCCCCTTTTGGCACGCTTTGAAATTCTATTCATCTAAAGCAGCTGCTTGTCTTGCTGCTTTACTCGTTTCGTTTGCTATAGGCAAAGTAAAAGGGAGGAAGCTTTCGCTTCCTCCCTCCGGAATCTGACCAAGGATAACCTTGGCTAAAAGCTCTAGTTTAAAACTAGTCGAGAGCAGTGCCTGCAAGCCAGGTCTTGTACTCGATGTGACCGTTGTGATCTTCAACACCCTTAGCAATGGTGATGCGCTGAACGGTAGGAGCGCCTTCCTCAAGCCACATAGCGCGGCAGTCGCGATAAAGAAGCTCGGTAGGACCGTAAGGAGAATCCTCAAAGTAGCCGTCGCCACCGAAGATCTCGAGCATTTCGTCAGATACAAGACGAACAGTGTCGATAGAGAAAAGCTTGCAGATAGCAGCTTTTTCTGCAATGTATTCGCCCATTGGATCGTCATCATAATCATCGCAGAAGTCGATGATGGTACAACGAAGTGCATGAAGCATCATCTGCATGTTAGCAAGCTTCATACGAATAGCCTGACGCTTGATGATAGGCTTACCGAAGGTAACACGGTCGCGAGCACGAGCGATAGACATCTCAAACATGCGCTGAGCGATACCAAGGTTAGAAGTAGCAATGTGAACACGGGAAACAGCGAGAGAGTGCATAGCAACCTTCATGCCTTCGCCGCGCTTGCCGAGCATAAATTCTGGCTTGATTTCAACGTTGGTGAACTTAAGACCAGTGTGTCCTGAACCACGGCAGCCCATCATGTGAGGCATTGGAACAAGCTCGAAGCCAGGGAGGCTCATGTCAACAAAGAATGCAGAGAGACGCTCGTCGCCTTCTTTGTCAGGGTCGGTTACGCAGATTACGTAAGAGAACTGTGAGCAGTCAGTGTGAGAGATAAGCCATTTCTCACCGTTGAGTACCCAAACACCTTTTTCTTCGTTCCATACAGCAGTGGAGTGCAAGTCAGCACCGGTACCACCGGTTTTCTCAGTAAGAGCGAAGTTGGTGAAGATTGATTTGTCCTGGAACATAGGCATGTACTTTGCCTTAACCTCTGGCTGACCGAAGTCGTCAAGGATGCGCCAGTTCAAGTCAGATGCATAGTGCATATGCATACGCATACCCGAAGGTCCACGAGAGAACTCTTCCTGAACCTGAAGAATTTCCTTCTCGTTGAGACCCCATCCACCGTACTCTACAGGGAGAGAGTAACGATAAATGTCATTCTCAATGTTTGACTGATAGAACTTCTCTGGGAAAGAGTTGGTTACTTCGATTTCCTTTTGCCACTCAGTGTAAGGACCTTCGACCAATCCGCGTACCTTTTTGAGGTAAGCCTTAAACTGCTCGTCGGTGATAGTTGCATTCGGATTCATAAACCCTCCTAATCGGTTTCTGATTGAGGCCTTTTGGCCTTCTGACCCTTATGCGGCAGATTCCGGATTTTCCGCTTGTTGAAAGTTTAGCATTGGGTCGTTATGTACTGTCCAATAGGTAATTTCCCCTCCAAAATTACCTTTTCATAGGTTTGAACTATCAATTGTATTTTCTGGGGTGATTATGAATTTATTAACTCTTTACTTATTGATTTGTTGAATGGTTTAAGTGTATTCAAACGATAGCTGCCGACAAAAAATAGGGATTATAAATAATTTTATATATTAGTTAGTAGGGGTCTTATATGAGGCCTTATATAAAACGTTCAAGAAATATTTGTCTTTTATTTTTATCAATAGAATGAGCCTATGAATATCCCCTTGATATTGTGAAAATTACCTATTGGACACTTTTCCTACGGAACCTCAAACTTTTACCCAGCAGAAAGTCCGAATTCTGGCGCCATGGGTGTTAGAACTGTGTTCGCCGGTTATGGGTAGCGGCGAGGAGTAGGAGAAGACTATGGATTTTAGCTTTACCGAAGATCAGGAGCTAATGATCGACAGCATTAAAGAATTTGCTGCGACGTACTTTACTGATGAAGCAGTAAGGGAGATGTATGAAGTACATCACGGTGTTCCTGATGAGATTCAGGACGCATATCGTGACCTCGGTTTTGCTTTCATGGGTTTGCCTGAAGAAGTAGGCGGCATCCCAGCAGATCGTTTTACTCTTGGTATTTTGACCGAGACTCTTTATCGTGCAACTGGCTGCATGACCCCGTTTATGACTGGTATGTTGGCTGCTTATGACGTTGCAGAGTTTGGCTCTCCTGAGCAGTGCCAACTTATCGTTGATCACTACGAAAAATCTGGTCGCAGCTTTGCTGCTATGTGCCTTTCAGAGCCTGGCGCAGGTTCCGATAACATGGGCATGACCACCACTACTAAAAAGCAGGCTGATGGTACTTATGTTTTGAGCGGTCAAAAGACTTGGGTTACCAATGGTGCGGTAGTACCTTATTTGGTTGTTATTGCTAAGGATGAAGATCCTGCTCGCGAAAATAAGAGCATGTCGCTTTGGCTTGTTCCTGCCGATACCCCTGGCGTTTCTACTGCTTCTCTTACCAAACTTGGTCAGCAGACGGTTCCTTTCGTTGATGTTTTCTTTGATGATGTTGTTCTTACCGAAGAAAATCGTCTTGGTGGTAAGGGTGAAGGTTGGCTTCTCCTTATGAAGAACTTTGAGTTTGAGCGTTGTCTCGTTGTTGCTCAGGGTCTTGGCCTTGCAGAGGCTGCTCTCGATGATGCGATTGATTATGCTCTCGATCGTGTTGCTTTTGGTAAGCCTATTGCCGATAATCCTCGCGTTCAAGATCTTATCACCGACTCTAAGCGCACCATTCTTTATACGCGCATGATGCTTTATTTATGCCTCTGGATGCTTGACAATGGCATGTCCTGCAATGCTGAGGTTGCAATGCTTAAGTCCGAATCTACCAAAACTTGCTTAAAGGTTGCCGATAACGCCATTGAGATCTTTGGTGGTCTTGGCTATACCGAGGAAGTTCGTGTAGGTCGCATTTGGAAAGACCTCCGAGGTAATGCTCTTGCTGGTGGTACTTGCGAGGTTATGGATTATATTGCGGGTCGTTCGATTGTTGCTAAATATCGCGCTCGCAAAGGTTAGTTGGTATATGCATCGTCTGTGACATACGTTACAGACGATGTGTTAGTTTTAGTTCAATCTCAAATTTGTAGGTAATACAAACGAGAATAGGAGCAAGAAAGTTATGAAAATTGTTGTTGCTGTAAAGGTGGTTCCAGACGATCAGGACATTTTTGTTTCCGCTGATCGCTCTTTGGACTATTCAAAGGCTAAACCAAAGGTTTCTGAGTATGACAAAAATGCTATTGAGGCTGCAGCTCAGCTAGCTGCCGCTAATGATGGTTCTTCCGTTGTTGCGGTAAGCGCTGTTTCTTCTAAGTGTAATGACAACAAGGCTAAACAAGAGCTTTTAGCACGTGGCGTTGATGAGCTTTTCTTGGTTGCTGATGACGCTTTGGAAATTGCAGATTCTTATGCTACTGCTCAGGTACTTAAGGGTCTGGTAGATGCCAACGCTTCTGATTATGATCTTATTGTTTGCGGTGATGGTTCTGCTGACTTCTATGCAGGTCAGGTAAATGTTCAGCTTGCTGCAGCTCTTGGTGTTCCAACCATTAATGCCGTTACTTCCATTACTGCTGAGGGTAATAAAGTTGTTGTTGAACGCACCCTTGACAACGAAATTGAAGAGATCGAAGTTCCTCTTCCTGCGGTAATTTCTGTTTCTCCTGAGGTTGCAGAGCCTCGCATTCCTGGTATGCGTGACATCCTTGCTGCAAAGAAAAAGCCACAGGCTGTTTCTGAGGGAGCTTCTGTTGACGCTAAGGTTGCTATTGAAGACATCAAAGCTCCTGAACTTGCTCCTCGCAAGATGCAGGTCTTTGAAGAGGGCGACATTGATGCATTTGCTGCTGCTGTTGCTGAAGCAATTAAATAAAGAGATAGGCGGTATTAAATAATGAAAGCATTAGTATTAGCAGAAACTATTGATGGTCAGAAAGCTCTTTGCGCTGGTGCTCGCACTATCGCTGATGAAGTTGCTTTGGCTGTTGTAAAAGGCGCACCTGAGAGTGGTGTTGCTGATAAGGCATATGATATTGAACTTCCTGCAGGTGAGCCTGTAGAAAACGCTGCCGCTGGTGTAAAGGCTGCATATGATGCTGCTGCTCCAGACGTAGTTTTGGTTGAGCCAACTCCTCGTAATAAGATTCTTGCTGGTCTTTTGGCTGCTCAGCTTGGCACTTCTGTTATATCTGATATCACTGCAATTGACGGCGACACGGTAACTACTATGTATTTCGGTGGTTTGGCAGAAAGCAAGCAGAAAGCATCTGCTGCAAAAATCTACACGGTTGCAGCTACCTGTTTTGATGCTACTGAAGCTAGTGGCTCTGATGCAGTTGAGGCTATTGCTTACACTGCTCCTGCAAAACCACTTGTACTTCGTGGTACTAAAGAAGTTCCTCAGCAGGGCGCAGACCTTACCAAGTGCGATATTGTAGTTGGTGCTGGTCGTGGCTTTGCTGAAGAGGCAGACCTTCAGATGGCTCGCGATTTGGCAGCTAAGGTTGGCGGCGAAGTTGGATGCTCTCGTCCTCTTGCAGAGAATGTAACCTGGATGCCTCGTAACCTCTACATTGGTGTTTCTGGTCTTCAGCTTGCCCCTAAAGCTTATTTTGCTTTAGGTATTTCTGGCCAGATGCAGCATATGGTTGGTGTCACCGGTGCAGATGTTGTTGTTGCTGTTAACAAGGATGCAAATGCTCCTATCTTCAAACAGTGCGACTACGGTATCGTTGGCGACCTTTACAAGGTACTCCCAACTTTGATTGAAAAACTGTAACTCGGTTTTTATAGAGCGCAGTGTTTTACTGCGCTCTATCTTTAATAATTCTCTGAAAGGAAAAGCATGTCTGATTTTGACGCGATTGTCGTTGGTGGTGGCTTAGCGGGCTCCGTTGCAGCTTACACCTTAGCGTCTGCCGAGAAGTCAGTTCTTGTTGTCGAGCGCGGTAATTACTGTGGCGCAAAGAACATGACAGGTGGTCGTATTTATACCCATTCGCTTGCAAAGATTTTCCCTGATTACCAGGATGCTCCTTTGCAGCGTAAGGTAACCCATGAGCGTATTTCTCTTATGTCTCCTGATTCAAATTTCACGATTGATTATTCAGCTCGTGAACTCGAAGAGGCAGGTAAAGAGTCTTATACCGTTTTGCGTGGTCCTTTTGATCAGTGGCTTGCGGAAAAAGCTGAAGACGCTGGCGCAGAATACATCTGCGGCATTGCTGTGGAAAATCTCATGATGGAAAATGGCAAGGTTTGCGGCGTTATCGCTGGCGAGGATGAAATTACTGCCGATGTGGTGATTCTTGCCGATGGTGTTAATTCGCTTCTAACCTCTAAAGCTGGTCTTTCCAAGAAGGCTCCTGCGATTCACCAGGTTGCCGTTGGCGCTAAAGAAACCATTGAACTTCCTGCTGATGTAATTGAAAGCCGCTTCTTGTGTAACCCAGGTGAAGGTGCTTCTTGGTTGTTTGCCGGTGATTGCTCTAATGGCATTATTGGCGGGGCGTTTGTTTATGCAAATGAAGAATCTGTCTCCGTTGGTATTGTTGCAACTATGAGTGAGGTCCTCAAGCAGGATATTCCGGTATATCAGATGCTTGAAAACTTCAAGAATCGCCCCGAGATTAAGCCTTTAATTGCTGGTGGCAAGCTCGTTGAATATTCAGGCCATGTTGTTCCTGAAGGTGGGCTTCATATGATGCCTGAAATCGTTGGTGATGGTGTTTTAGTTGCTGGTGATGCTGCTATGCTTTGCATGAATCTTGGTTACACCGTTCGTGGTATGGATTTGGCGGTTGCTTCTGGTGAAATTGCTGCTAAGGCTGCCATTAAAGCGCTTGATGCAGGCGATACTTCTAAGGCTGGTCTTGCTGGTTATAAGGCCATGCTTGATGATTCCTTTATCATGCGTGATATGAAGATGTATGCTGAAGCACCTGAGTTCCTTGAGAATTGTCCTGGTATGTTCCGTGGTTATCCTGAGATGATTCGCGATATTATGACTCCACTCTTCATGGTTGATGGCGAGCCTCGCCAACATGTAATGAAGCTTGCAATGCCTCAGGTTAAGAAGCAGGGTCTGTTTAAGCTTGGTAAGGTAGCTATGAAGGGAGTGAAAGTTCTATGATCGATATTACTGTTAATGTCGACGAGAAGCTTTCCATCAATAAGTTTAACGTTGACGAAGAATGTCCGCACATTGTTATTAAGGAGGGCGTCAAGGCCTCTGATCCAGAGTTTCAAAAACTTGTTATGTGCTGTCCAGCTGCTCTCTATAAAATTCCAGCAGAAGGTGATGAGCCAATTTTTGACTATGCTGGTTGCTTAGAATGTGGTACTTGCCGAATGATTTGTGGCGAAACTATTCTTGAGAAATGGGAGTATCCACAGCCAACTATGGGCGTTGAATATCGCTTTGGCTAAGACAAACCTTTTTCAGTAGCAAAAAAAATACCGAACCTTTAACGGACTCGTTTAATACGGGTCCGTTAATTTTTGCGATAGATACACCTTTATTCATTGATTTACGCTATAATTTCTACCGTTCAATAGAGTGAGCTGGAGTTACTGAATGAATCTTTCGCAATTGTACTATTTTCGAAAATTAGCCGAGCTACAACATTACACGCGCTCAGCCAAAGAGCTTTTCATTACGCAACCAACACTCTCTGGTTCCATTTCCTCTTTAGAGCAAGAGCTAGGAGTGTCGTTGTTTCAAAAAACAGGGCGCAATGTTGAACTTACTAAATACGGTGCTGAGTTTTTAATTTACGTTAACGCCGCTCTTGAGCAGCTTGATAAAGGCGTTGCCATCATGAAAGGCTATTCTGGTGAAAGTGATGGGGGAACTATTGATCTCGGTTGTATTATTACCGTACAAACAGATTACATTCCTCAGCTGCTCAACATGTATCGCCAAGATAGCGATCATGATTGCGAATTTAATATTAGCCAAAAACCTTCACAGGTATTGCTGGCTAATTTACTTAAGGGCGAGAACGATGTGGTTTTTTGCGCTAAAGATGATATATCGGAGGAGGTAACCTATGTTCCTGTGGTAGCACAGGAATTTATTGTTGCCATGAGTGAAAAATCTCCGTTAGCAAAGAAGGAATATATTCTTCCAGAAGATTTATTGGGGAGCAATTTAATTTCTTATCGCAAACAAATTCCTTTGGGCAAATCAGTAAAAGGTCTTCTTGATAGCCTCGGTGTTGATAATGTTAAGTATTCTTTTGATGATGAATCGATTCTTGCCGGTTTTGCTGTTAATGGTGTTGATGTTGCTCTAATGATTGATACCTTCTTCTTGCGCAATGTTAAAGGAATGGTGCTTAAACCGTTCTACAATAATGAAATTGAGAAGAAAAAGTTTTATCATTGTATCTATATGGCATACAGCAATAAACGCTATCACCCGTATTGTGTGGATCATTTTATTGAATATGTTACCGATCATCAGATCGATAAAGGCGATCCCGATAAGATTTTCTTTGACTAGGTAAGGCGGTATCTGCTGCCGCTTTACAAGGTGCTTGAACGAGCAGCTTTCTCGTGCAGATGGGAAAGCTGTTTTTGTGTTTATCGAAACAATTGTTGAGATGTAAAACACGAGCAGTAAACTTGCTATACAATTAATCGGCATGATTATTCAACTCGAACATATTTCAAAATCTTTTGGTTCGCGCATCTTGTTTTCCGATGTTTCTTTTAAGCTTGAAAGCCATGATCGCTTGGCATTGGTTGGTCCTAATGGTGCAGGTAAGACAACGCTTTTAAACATTATTTCAGGTGTTGAGGATGCTGATAACGGAAAGATTTTTCTTGCGAAGGGCTGCCAGATCGGATATTTAGAGCAAGAAGCCATTGAGATGGGTGAAGCTCCTATTTTCGAAGAAGTTCTCTCGGCTCAAAAAGAAATTTGTGAGCAGGAAGAACGCTTAAAAAAACTTGAAGCATCATTTGGCTCTCATCCAAGCGAGGAACAACTGCTAGCTTATGGCAAAGCTCGCGATACCTATGAAGCTATGGGTGGGTATTCTCTTGAAGCCCGTGTTCGTGCGGTTTTGTTTGGCTTAGGTTTTGGCGAGGATGATATGGCAAGGCTTACTACCGAATTTTCTGGTGGCTGGCAAATGCGAATTGCTCTTGCAAAACTTCTTACCAAAAATCCTGAGGTTCTTTTATTGGACGAGCCTACCAATCATCTTGATCTTGAAAGCGTTACATGGCTTGAAGGATTTCTAAAAAGTTATCAGGGAAGTGTTATTGTGGTAAGCCATGACCGTGCGTTTCTTGATAATATGGTTGATCGCGTTGCCGAAATTGATAACGGCGCCGTTAAGCTTTATAAAGGAAATTATTCAGCTTATTTAAAACAGCGTGAAGAATATATGGCACTCCTTCGCGAACGTGCGGCAAAACAAGCTGATGAAATTGCTCATATGGAGGCATTTATTGAGCGTTTTCGCTATAAAGCCACCAAGGCAAAGCAAGTTCAAGATCGTGTAAGAAAGCTTGAAAAAATCGAGCGCATTAAAATTCCTGAAGAAAAGAAAAAGGTTCATTTTAATTTTCAGCAGCCTCCTCGAACAGGGGATTTAGTAGTTGATATTCAAGACGTTAAGAAAGCGTTTGGTCCTCATACGGTTTATGATGGCTTGAATTTGTCGTTTTACCGTGGCGAAAAAATAGCACTTGTAGGTCCTAATGGTGCAGGAAAGTCAACGCTTCTTAAAATGGTTGCAGGAGTTCTTTTTCCCGATCAAGGTTCGGTTTCATACGGCACGAATGTGAGCAAAACATACTTTGCTCAGCATCAACTTGAAGAGCTCAATCCTGCCAATACTGTTTTTCAAGAGCTTGATGGCGTTGCTCCGGGTTGGAGTATTTCTCAGGTGCGAACGCTTTTGGGTTCATTTTTATTTAGCTCAGACGATGTGGATAAAAAAGTTTCTGTTCTCTCAGGTGGAGAAAAGTGCCGTCTTGCCTTAGCAAAAATGTTGGTTGCACCAAGACCGCTATTATGCCTTGATGAGCCAACTAATCATCTCGATATTGCGAGTGCCGATATTTTGGAGCAAGCGCTCTCTCAATTTGGAGGAACCATTGTATTCATTACTCATGATCGCCATCTTATTCGTTCAGTAGCTAATAAAATTATTGAAATAAAGCCCGGATCAGTAAAAACGTATGCGGGTGATTATGAGTATTATCTCTTCAAGAGTGCTCAACTTGCTTCTGAAGAATCTGCTCAGGCGGAAGTGAATACCAAAAAGCAATCACAAAAAAGCAGTTCTACGGGTACTGTAGCAACTAAGTCATCTGGGAGGTCTGCTCCTAAAACAAAAGAGCAAAAACGGCTTGAAGCTCAGGCGCGAAATCGTGTATATGCCGCTTTAAAGCAGCAGCGTAAGCGGGTAGAAGAGCTTGAAGTATTAATAGAACAAGAAACAGCTCGGATGGATGAAATACTTGCTCTTTTGGCTGATCCTAATTTCTATACTAATGAGGATACCTCGAGTGATGTAATTTCTGAACATGCTGAGTTAAAGAAAAAGCTTGCTTTGCATGAAGAAGAATGGATGTTGCTTTCCGAAGAGATTGAAGAGGAAATTCGTCGTCAGCAAAGTGAACCGATTGATTAGTTGCTGCTGTATAGTAAGTATCTTTGTACATGAGGCTAGGTATGATCGAACCCAAAATAGACGATGTCCAAAACAGCGCCAAAGCATTTTCGTTACATGTGGTGTTGTTTGAGCCAGAAATTCCGCAAAATGCCGGCAATATTGCTCGTACGTGTGCATGTTGTGGAGCAACGCTTCATTTGGTAGAGCCTATGGGATTTCGCCTTACGCAAAAAAACCTTATGCGTGCAGGTCTTGATTATTGGGATAAAGTTGAAATAATTCGTCATGCTTGTACGAGTGCTTTTTTGGAAGAGTATGCCGATCGCCAACTGATATTTTTTACCGGGCAAGCCGATAAGAATTTTTACGATCAGAATATTGAGGGTGAGGTTTTCTTAATTTTTGGGCGCGAAAGCCGCGGTATCGACCCTGAAATTCTTGAACAGTATAAAGATCAAAGCGTAAGAATTCCTATGAAAGAATCACTCCGCTCGCTCAATCTTTCAAATTCAGTAGCAATAGGGGTTTACGAAGCGTTACGGCAAAACGCTTTTAAGGGGCTTGTATAGAGATGACAAGGTGTTCTTTTTCGTATCCGGTAGGTGCTAGGTTTTAATGAGTACATATCAAACAGTAGCTATTATTTGTAGTGTTCTAGCTTTTGTGCCAGCTATCATCCTTCATGAAGTAGCACATGGCTACGTTGCCTTTAAATTAGGAGATGAAACGGCGAAAAAACAAGGCAGATTGAGTCTGAACCCTCTCAAGCATGTTGATATTTTTGGAACGGTAATTTTGCCAATTATTCTTATTTTTTCGGGTGGTCCTGTTTTTGGTTATGCTAAACCAGTGCCCTACAATCCAAACAACCTAAAAAACAAAAAGGTAGGCGAATTACTTGTTGGATTGGCTGGTCCGTGTGCCAATTTGCTTATGGCGCTTCTAGGAGCGTTATTGCTCTTTGGTATGGGAGAGATTTTGCAACCATTAACCAGCGGAGAAGGAGCCATTGCCTTTATTGCTTCGTGTATCTATGCAGTTTTTCTCCCAGTATTTATTATGGTTAACCTTTATTTGATGTTTTTTAATTTGTTGCCCATCCCGCCTCTCGATGGTTCATCGATTATTGGATTTTTCTTACCTGAAAAATATCTTCCTCAGTATTATCGTGTTCAACAATATGCGCTCCCCATTTTTCTTATAATCATTTTTGCTCTACCGTATTTTTTCCATGTGGATATTATTGGATGGTATTTAAAGGCTACAGCGGGCAATGTAGCAGCATTGTTGATGCCTTACTAGGGGCAGGGAGAAGTAGTACGTGTCGTATCGTGTTCGCATAGAAAGCTTTGAAGGCCCTTTTGACCTTTTACTCTATTTAGTTAATAGACAAAAGGTTGATATTGGTTCAATTTCTATTACCGAAATCACCGATCAATATCTTGCAGAAGTAGAGCGTATGAGCAAGGTTGATCTTGATGTGGCAAGTGATTTTTTGTTGGTTGCTGCAACACTTCTTGAAATTAAAGCAGCAAGCCTTGTTGTTTCTGACGAAAACGAACCCTTGGAAGAATACGAAGACCTTTCTCCTTATGAGATGCGTGATGCGCTTGTTGCTCATTTGTTTGAGTACAAAAAATTCAAAAATGCTGCAGGCGCTTTGCAAGCACGGCTTGAGGCGGAAGAGCGTATGTATGTTCGACCCTTTGGGCCCGATCGTTCTTTTTTGAATATCATGCCTGATTATCTTAAGAATGTTACTCTTGAAAAGCTTGGTTTATTGTGCGCTGGTGTATTCTCAAGACAAGATGTTTTTTTACTTGAATCAGAGCATATCGCCGCCAAGGTTATCCCTGTTGAAGATCAGATTGAATTACTTTATGAGCGTCTTAAGCATGAAAAGAAGCTACGATTTTCTGATGTGGTTGGCTCGCAGGATTCCTCTGCGGTAATTGTGGTAACGTTTTTAGCTACGTTGGAACTATACAAGCGCTCCATGGTGTCTTTGAGTCAAGACGAATTATTTGGCGATATTGTTATAACGTTTCGCGAAGATTCACCTGTGCTCATTGTCCGTGATGAAGTATTTGATTCTGTTGAAGAATAGGTGAGGTAATGAACGAGCCTGATAATATGTCCGACGGTCAAATTGATCGTTTTGGTTTTGTTGGTCATGAACTTAAAGGCGCTCTTGAAGCACTGCTATTTGTAACCGATGAGCCCACGAGCGTACTTACGCTTGCGGATACGTTGCAGAGTGATCCGCGCAGTATTGAAGAGGCACTTCTTTCTTTACAAGAGGAGCTTCTTTGTGCTAACCGTGGTATACAGCTTAAAGAAGTTGCTGGTGGATGGCGTTTGGTAACTCATCCTGTTTATCATAAGCTTATCGAAAGCTATGTTGCTTCATGGGATACAAGAAAACTGAGCCAGGCGGCATTAGAAACCCTTGCCATTATTGCGTATTGTCAACCTGTTACCCGCAATGAGATTTCTTCTATTCGTGGTGTTAGCTCTGATAGTTCGGTTAACTCGCTTTTGGAAAAGGGGCTTTTGCGTGAGGCAGGCGTACAGGATAGTCCAGGAAATCCTGTGCTGTATGGCACCAGTAAAGCCTTTTTGGAGAAGTTTGGCTTAAAAAGCATTGCTGAGCTCCCTGCGCTCGAAAGCTTTGCGCCCGATGAGGAAACCAAGGCCCTTATTGCTGAGCGCTTGCGTGTTGTGAGGGTTTCTACCGAAGAGCACGGTAAAGTTTTAAACGAATCTTCAGAGATAGGGATCGTTGACAACGCAGCATCAGAGGGTGTTTCCTTTGACAGTGAAAACGATGGAGAGGGTCCTCATCTTGCTCAAGAAACCATGCATTCAATGCTCAGTGATGCTCTTGCTTCTACGGCGGGGGTTGTTGAAAAAATCAATTTTGATGAATTGATTTTTGAGGAAGACTAAGCATGGATTCTTCTTATGAACCCATGCGTTTGCAAAAGTATCTGGCGCGATCTGGTGTCGCAAGCAGGCGCGCTTGTGAAAATCTTATTGTGGCGGGACGGGTTTCTGTCAATGGTGCTGTAAAAACCGAGTTAGGAACTAAAGTTATTCCCGAAAAAGACCATGTTACGTTAGATGGCAAGAATATAACTTTGAATGAAGCCAAAGTTGTTCTTATGCTTAACAAGCCAAAAGGATATCTAACATCAATGAGCGATCCTTTTTTGCGCCCTTGTATTGCAGATCTTATTCCCACTGAGAAATATCCAGGAATCTTTCCTGTTGGCAGGCTTGACTATGACACTACGGGGCTTTTGCTTTTTACTACTGATGGGGAGTTAGGGAATAAGCTTTTACATCCCCGAGAACATGTTGATAAAACCTATCGGGCATTGGTAGCGGGGCATATAAGCGCAGAAGAATTCAACTGTCTTAGCAAGGGCGTTGTGCTTGATGATGGAATTACGCATCCTGCAAATGTTGAGCTTGTTAAGCGTACAAAAAAGAACATGTGGATTTTGATTACCATTCATGAAGGTAGAAATCGCCAGGTTCGTCGCATGTGCGAAGCGGTGGGGCATCCTGTTTTGGAGCTGCAGCGTATTTCGTTTGGTCCGCTTGATTTGGGTGACCTTAAAGAAGGTACCTTTCGTGTATTAACTCCTTTGGAATATAAGGCGCTTTATCAAGCTGCACCCTAAAGGTTGGGCATTCATTGTTTTACTGTAAGGAAAGTATTGATTGAAGGGTGTGCGCTTGTGATGGGTGCACCCTGGTTTCATTCTTGGCAAAATGATGACGAATGAGAGCAATACGCTAGAATGAAATCAAGCTTTTAAACATGAGGCTTTTGAGATGTTTGATTGTATTGGCAAATAAAAAGGAATGTAATTTTATGGGAACTCGATTTACTTCTGTTGTGGTTATTGGGCTTGGCTTGATCGGTGCTTCGTTTGCGGGGGCCTATCATCATGCCTATCCCAATGCTCGTATAACGGGAGTAGATATTTCTTCCGATTCGCTTGAAGAAGGTATGGCGCGCGGATGGATTCAAGAAGCGGTTTTTGCTGAAGACGAAAAACTCACCTCAGTAATTAAAGAGGCAGATCTTGTTTTAATTGCTACTCCGGTAACGGGTGCAGCACAGTATTTCAAGCTTATTGCTGAGGCTGACTACCAAGGTATTGTTACCGATGTATGCTCAACAAAAGCGCTTGTGGTTGAGCAGGCGCAAGAACTTCTTGCTTATCCCAACAATTATGTTCCAGGACATCCCATGGCAGGTTCTGAAAAAAGTGGGATTGATGGGGCTAGTGAAGATTTGTTTCAAGGGGCTCATTGGGTTTTATGCCCCGATGAAAATACGCCTGCAGAACATTTTGCTGCTTTGCACGATATGCTTACTCATTTAGGGGCGCGCGTTGTTTCTCTCTCTCGCGAATCTCATGATGAAGCTGTTGCGATTGTGAGTCATGTTCCCCATTTTGTTGCTTCTTCATTGGTTGAGCTTGCCGTGCGTCATGCGGGAGATCAGGAGGCTCTTTTTCGTTTGGCAGCGGGTGGGTTCAAAGATTCAACTCGTATAGCGGCGGGTTCTCCCGCTCTTTGGACAGGTATTGCCTTTGATAATGCTTCGGCGATCAAAGAAGGGCTTGAAGAGGTTCAGGCTATTTTGGCAGAGTTTTCTTCCGCTTTAGCAAAACAGGATAAACAAGAATTTACGCATCTTCTTGATAGAGCGGCGCAAGCCAGGCGTTCTTTGCCCGCAAAATGGGTTCCTGCCACCGAAGATTTGCTCGAGGTGCGCATTCCTCTTACCGATCGTAAGGGAATTATCGCTGAAGTAACCACTATTGCAAGCCAAGTTGGATGCAATATTCAATCTATTGATATCGACCATATTACCTCATCAAGTGCTGTATTGAGCTTGGTTTTAACCGATGAGGGCGATATAGGAAAACTCTCGACATCACTTTTAAAGGCCGGATTTAGTATTTCGTTTAATCCTCTTTTTGCAAAGGAGATCAATCATGGATAGCACCAATGTTTCTCACATTATTCCTCTCAAGGGCTCTCTTGACGGCGCCATAACCGTGCCAGGAGATAAGTCTATCTCTCATCGTGCTGTTTTATTTTCAGCAATGGCTGAGGGAACCTCACGCTTAACAGGCGTTTTGGACTCTGCTGATGTTCGCGCTTCCATTGCTGCAGTAAAAGCATTAGGTGCTGAAGTTTCACTGGAGAGGCAACTTGACGGTTCTCTTGCTGGTGGCATAACAGGGTGGGGCGCACGCAGTCCAAAACAGCCTTCTGAGCCAATAGATTGCGCTAATTCAGGCACCACTGCTCGATTGTTGATGGGTATTTTGGCACCTTGGGATATTCGCGTTGAACTTACGGGGGACGATTCGCTTATTACTCGTCCTATGAGGCGCATCATTGCTCCCCTTATGAAAATGGGTGTTAGATTTGAGCCTGACGCAAAAGAAAATCTTCCGGTAGTTGAGATAGGCAATCCAAACTTAAAGGCGATCACTTACGATTCTCCTATGGCATCTGCCCAACTTAAAACCGCTGTTCTTTTGGCGGGGCTTTCTGCAAAAGGCACTACCACCATCAATGAGCCAGCTATTTCTCGCAATCACACTGAGCTTATGCTTCCTCAGTATGGTGTAGAGGTTGGGTCTGCCTTTCGCCGTGCAAGCGTAAAAGGTCCTGTTGTTCTTCAATCTTCTGAAGTTAAGGTGCCAGGTGATCCTTCATCTGCTGCATTTTTGGTTTGTGCTGCATTGTTGAAAAAGGGCAGCTCTATCCAGATCGAAAATGTAAGCTTGAATCCTGGACGTGTTGGTTTTATCCGAACGCTTGAGCGTATGGGCGCTTCTATCGAGGTGCGTCATATGGGCACCGAGGGTAAAGAACCTTATGGAGTCATCGAAGCGGCTTACACGGCTTCGCTTATTGGGTGCGAAATTCCAAGTCAGCATATTGCAAGCGAGATTGATGAAATTCCTGTTTTGTCGTTGGTTGCTGCCTTTGCTTCGGGAGTAACCGTGTTTAGGCAGGTAAGCGAGCTTACCAAAAAAGAATCTAACAGGCTTGATGCAATTATCGAGGGTCTTTCTTTGTTAGGAGTAAATGCATGGTGCGAAAACGACGACCTCTATATTGAAGGTCAGCCCGATTTAGTTATTCCTGAAGGCCTTGTTTTTGATTCTCGAAAAGATCATCGCTTGGCAATGACGTGGGCTTTGGTTGGGTTATGTAAAGACCAGCCCGTTGATGTTGTTAATTTTGATTCGGTAAAGGTAAGCTTTCCTCAATTTCTTTCAAGTCTTGAAAAGCTTGCTCGTGATTAAAACAACAAAACGAAAGGTTGCTGATGATTATTGCAATTGATGGCCCTTCGGGGGCAGGCAAGTCTACTATTGCAAAAGCGGTTGCAAAAAAAATAGGGTTTTCTTGCCTTGATACGGGTGCTATGTATAGGGCTATTGCTTATTTAGCATTAAGGGATGGCGTTTCGCTTGACGACGCAGAAGCATTGGGTACGCTTGCAAGAGAGCATAAGATTTCTTTCGGGCATGCTGTGGGTGATCCTGTTCCCTGTTCTGTATATCTTGACGGAGAAGATATCACCAACCTCATTAGAACAGCTGAAATTGATAAAGCAGTTTCTCCTGTTTCGGCTACCACTCAGGTACGAAAAGCCCTTGTGACTCAGCAGCAAGACATCGGCTCTGTTGGAAATTATGTAGTTGAGGGAAGAGACATTGGAACGGTTGTTTTTCCGCAAGCTGAGCTGAAAATTTTTCTTACCGCTTCGCCTGAGGAGCGTGCGCACCGTCGGGTTCGTCAAAACGTAGACCGAGGTGTTGGTTCAATAAGCTACGAAGAAGTTCTTGCCGATATTGTAAGGCGTGATGAGATCGATTCTAATCGAAGCGAATCGCCGCTCAAGCCTGCTAAAGATTCTATTCATATTGATTCAACCAATGATTATATTGAGGCTATTATTGAAAAAATAATTAACTTAGCTTCAACGAGGATGTCTTAAGATGGCACAACATGAGAAGTTTGAACGCCTGTGGGATATGTCGTTTGGTGGCAATGATACTTCAAACGAGATGCCCCATGCTTTTGCTGTTTTTTTGTCGGGGCTAGTTGAGTTTTTGTGCAAAATATTCTTTCGGTTTACAAAAAAGAATCAAGAGATTGTTCAAGCATTTAAAGGAAAAGAACGAGGTGCTGTTATTGTGGCTCCTCATGTTTCTTATCTTGACGTGGTTATTATGTTTTTGTCGGTTAGACCTGGTCAATGGGTGCGTTTGATTGGACGCGATACTCTTTTTCAGGGAGTTGGTGGTTGGATTCTTTCGCACGTTGGAGCATTTCCTATTAAGCGTGACAGCGCCGATAGAACAGCTATTAAACGAGCGACCAGAATGCTTAAAAATGGTGAGTTTATTGGGGTGTTTCCTGAGGGTACGCGCCGAGGAAAGGGCAATAAAACTCCGCAGATTCATGCCGGAGCTGCCTTGATTGCGCGTATGGGCAAAGCTCCTCTTGTTCCGTTGGGTCTTAAAAATCTTGACAAGGTAAAGCAGAAGGGCAAGTGCGTTCGCTTTCCTCGTATTACTGCTGAGTTTGGTAAACCCATATCGGTTGATGCTTTTAATTTTTTTCCAAAAGAAGAGCGGCTTGATGCTTGTATGTGGTATGTGTTGCGTGAATCTTTTGCCTTAAGCTATGGTATCGCATCAGAAGAGGTTGATATGGTTGAGCTTTTTCCTGAGTCAAAAGACTATACCGAAATTTTTTGCAAACATGAAATTGAACGGATAGAAACTATCTAATTGTAAAGAAGCTTGTAAGGGGTGCGCTCATGGGAAAGCTTACGGTAAAAAGAGCCAAGCATGCAGGTGCTTGTTATGGGGTGCAGCGTGCTCTTGATATGACGTACAGTGTTGCTCATGAGGGTGGTCGCGTTTGGACGCTTGGTCCTTTAATCCATAATCCTCGTGTGGTAAATGAATTAGAAGATGAAGGGATTATAGTTGCCAACGCTATTGATGATGTAACCGAAGGCTCGGTAGTAATTCGCTCACATGGTGTTGTTCCTGAAGCACTTGATGAGCTTAATCGTCGTTGCTTGCGCGTTGTTGATGCAACATGTCCTCATGTTATGCGAGCGCAGCAATCGGCGGCCAAGCTTGCTCGTGATGGCTATTATGTTTTGGTTGTTGGGGAGTCTGGGCATCCTGAGGTTGAGGGTATTTCTGCTCATGCAAAAGCAGTTGGAGGGGAGTGTGCCATCGTGGGTACGCCCGATGATATTCCGCTCGCTCTTTCTGAGCGTGTTGGTGTTGTTGTTCAGACCACGCAATCACGAAAAGCCCTTAATGCGGTTGTTGAGGCTTTGGTGGGAAGAGGAATACAACCGCTCGTCAAAGATACGATTTGTTTTGCGACTACACAGCGCCAAGAGGCGGCGGTCGATCTTGCTCAAGATGCTCAAGTTATGATTGTTATTGGTGGGCGAAATTCTTCAAATACTACGCGTTTGTTTGAGCTGTGTAAGCAAAATTGTGATCGTGCTTATCATATTGAGACGGTGGAAGAAATTGATCCACAATGGTTTGAAGAAGGAATAGTGGTAGGGGTGAGCGCTGGTGCTTCTACCCCTGAAAATCAAATTGATGCAGTTGTTTCGTTTTTGGAGTCTCTCTAAGATGCGCTAACTTTCTCACGTGGTATTCTTACGTTGATTTATTTTTTATATTTGCAAGGAATGGTTGTATGGCTTTACCGATAGTGGCTGTTGTGGGGCGCCCAAATGTGGGAAAATCCACGTTTGTAAATCGCATCGCGGAAAACAACGAGGCAATTGTTCATGAAATGCGTGGTGTTACCCGTGATCGTTCGTATCATGAAGCGGATTGGAATGGTCGTACATTTACCCTGATTGATACGGGCGGGATAGAGATGGGCACCGATGATGCTTTTCAAGGTTCTATTCGCACTCAGGCACTTATTGCTACCAATGAAGCTGATGTTATTGTGTTTTTGGTAGACGGAAAAACGGGCATTAATGCCGATGATGAGGCAGTAGCAGGTATTTTACGCAAAACCAGAAAGCCTGTTTTGCTCGTGGTTAATAAGCTCGATAATCCCAAAGATAATGCTTTTATGTGGGAGTTTATGCAGCTTGGTTTGGGCGAGCCTTGGCCAGTATCTTCTCTTCATGGCACAGGAACAGGCGACCTTCTTGATGGTATTGTTGCTCATTTTCCGAGCGAAGAGATAGAAGAGTTTGATTTTGAAGCAATTAATGTTGCTATTATTGGGCGTCCTAATGCAGGTAAATCTTCGCTTACTAATAAGCTAACCAACAATGATCGCTCCATTGTGTCCGACGTTGCGGGCACTACGCGCGATGCTATTGATACCACCATTTGTCATGAGGGCACGTACTACACCATAGTAGATACTGCGGGCTTGCGCCGTAAAAGCGTGATTGATGAAGATGTTGAATATTATGGCTTTGTTCGCGCTTTGCGTGCTATCGATCGTGCAGAGGTAGTGTTATTGGTGATAGATTCTACCCTTGGTCTGACTGACCAAGATCAGCGTGTTGCGGGCATGGCGGCTGAACGTGGTTGCGCTATGGTAATTATTCTTAATAAATGGGATCTTGTTGAAGGGCCTGAAAAAAAGGCAGAAATCCGTGAACGCATTGAAGATCGTCTCATGTATGTTGGCTATGCTCCCGTGATTGCTATATCGGCTCTTTCAGGTAAAAACGTTCATCGTATCTGGAAAGCTATTGATCAAGCATATGAACATTATTGTTGCTCAATTTCTACCAGCAAACTTAATAATTGGTTGCAAGAAATTCGTGATTTTGGTCATACGATTTCTAAGGGTAAAAAGATTCTTAAAATGAAGTATGTAACGCAAACAGCTACCAAGCCTCCTCAATTTACTTTTTTCTGTAATCATCCCGATATTATTGAGCCTTCTTTTGAGCGATACCTAGAAAATCGCCTTCGTTCTCATTTTGATTTAACGGGAACACCCATTCGTCTCAAGTTTAAGCGAAAGGATTAATCCAAAATGGCAACCGTGCCTGCTTTGATTCTTCTGTTTTTAGTTACCTTTTTGTTAGGGTCGGTTCCGTGGGGTCTTGTAATATCCCGCGTGGTATTCCATAAAGATATCCGTCAAGAAGGATCAGGAAATATTGGAACAACAAATGCCATGCGCTCACTTGGCAAAGTGGGCGGTGGGAGTGTGTTTGTTCTCGATTTTGGTAAAGGTGTTTTGTCGGGATTTTTGGCCACCGTTTGTTCAGCGTATGTTTTAAGCTCTCCAACCGATATGGTAGCGGGAATATGTTTGGCGGTTTCTTTTATGGGTTCAACGCTTGGACATATTTATTCTCCTTGGCTTAAATTTCACGGGGGGAAGGGTATTGCAGTAGCGGTAGGTGCTCTGTTTTTTATGTATGGTCCGCTTGGTGCAGTAATTGAACTACTTGTTTTTGCTGTGCTGGTGGCTGTGAGCCGTTACGTGTCAGTTGGGTCAATTGCGGCAGCGCTTTTGTGTCCGTTTCTTGCTTTTTATTTTTACCAGGGCAATTGGGTGGCTATCGTAATCATTACCATTACGGCGTTTAACGTGGTGATTGCGCATCGCCAAAATATTTCCCGGTTGCTCAACCATTGCGAGAATCGTATTGGTTCAAAAAAGGAGAATGCATCATGAAAGTAGCGGTGGTAGGTGCTGGTTCGTGGGGCACTGCTCTTGCTCAAACGCTTGCTCGTGCGGGTAATGATGTTGTTGTATGGGCACGTAAAAACGAAGTTGCTCGTGGTATAACCGAGCAGCATCGTAATCCTCGATATTTGAGTGATGTTGAACTTTTACCAGCTGTTGTTGCAACCGATGATTTGGCGGAATGCGTCCAGGGCGCTCAGGCGCTTGTTATTGTTGTTCCTTCTCGCTTAATACGTCAGTTTGCTTGCGATTTGAAGCCGCTTGTTTCTGATATAACTCCCATTATTATTTGCTCTAAAGGCGTTGAAGAGCATACGGGTTTGTTGCCGCTCGAGGTATTTTTAGAAGTTATTGGTTCTGCTGATCGTTTGGCAGCGCTTTCAGGGCCTAATCATGCAGAAGAGGTAATTTTAGGACTTCCTGCTGCAACAGTTATTGCTTCTCCTTCAAATCAGACGGCTGAATTTTTTAGAGGATTGTTTTCTACGCCGCATTTTCGCTGTTATGTTTCGGATGATTACGTTGGGGTAGAGCTTTGTGCTGCATTTAAAAATGTGATAGCAATTGCGGTTGGTGCTGCCTATGGTATTGGTTATGGAGACAATGCGGCAGCTATGATTATGACACGTGGAATGGCAGAAATGAGTCGTTTGGTTCAGGCTTGTGGCGGAAAGGCTATTACCGTTATGGGTCTTGCGGGAGCAGGAGATTTGATCGCAACTTGCACCTCAGAGCATTCGCGCAATCGGGCTTTTGGTAAAGAACTTGCAAAAGGGGTTTCTCTTGCAAGTTATGAAAGCCAAACTCACATGGTTGTTGAGGGTGCAGTTGCCTGTAAGACTATTTGCCCTTTGGCTGCTCGTCATAAGGTAGAGCTACCCATTACTACCATTGTTCGTGCGGTAGTATGGGAAAATGTTGCTCCCTATGGGGCAGCTGATAAGCTGTTTGATAGACCACTCACTACCGAGTTTTGGGGCATTGTTGATAAGTAGGGAGTTTGTATGGCGCTATCTTCGTCAACGTTTTTTGTTTATCCAACCCCCTTGGGAAGAGTTACGCTTGCCGGCGATGGTGAAGGCCTTACTCATATAGCATTTGGTGTTAAACAATTTTCCGGAACATATACAGCAACCGCTCTCACTAATAGGGCATCAACTGAAATACAGGAATATTTAGCGGGAAAGCGACAAACTTTTGATATTCCGCTTAAGCCCTTTGGCACTCCATTTCAAACTAAGGTATGGAATGCGCTTGGCAATATCCCCTATGGGCAAACGCGTTCTTATAAAGAAGTAGCAAGCATGATTGGCAACCCAAAGGCTATGCGAGCGGTTGGCATGGCAAACAACAAAAACCCGCTACCGATTATGATTCCTTGCCATCGTGTTATTGGTTCAAGGGGAGATTTAGTAGGCTATGCCTATGGCTTGAAAATAAAGCAGTTCCTTTTAGAACTTGAAAAAAACGCTCTTGAGGTATCTTAAAATGCCTGCGTGTACATTGCTGTGTAATATGCAGAAATAAGAAAGGATTCTTTTGTGTTTGGTGAGATAAAGATTGCTCCATCGGTTTTATCGGCCGACTTTATGAACCTTGAAAAAGATATTCGTATGCTTGAAGAGGCTCAAGCTGATTTTATTCATATTGATGTGATGGACGGGCATTTTGTTCCTAATCTCACTATTGGTGTTCCTCATGTGTCACAGTTAAAAACCATAACAGATCTTCCCTTAGACGTTCATCTTATGATATCTAATCCGCTTGAACAGATGGATTGGTATCTTTCGGCTGGAGCGGATATTCTCACGGCTCACATTGAGGCGTTCTCTTGCGAAAAAGAAGTACGTGAATTTATTGAACGCGTGCGCGCTGCAGGCAAAAAGCCAGCTCTTACCCTTAAACCTGATTGCTCTATTGAAGCTCTTGATCCGTATATTGTTGATCTTGACATGGTTTTGGTGATGAGCGTGTTTCCTGGATTTTCAGGGCAGTCATATATTGAGGGAAGCGAAGAACGCGTTGCTCACGTTGCACGCATTGCTAAAAGCAGCAATCCGTTTTTGCTTATCGAAGTTGATGGTGGCATGAATGCTTCGCGAACAGCAGGGTTAGTTTGTTCGCAAGGAGCTGACGTTCTCGTTGCAGGGTCGGGTGTTTTTGCGGCATCTAATCCAAAGGTTGCTATTGGTGATATTCGCACAAGTGGTGTGCTTGCCCAAAGCTCTTCAGAAAATAATAATAAGGAAATGAGCAGGTAGTATGATTTATCTTGATTGGGCGGCAACCGCTCCACTCTCTTCTGCAGCGTGTGAGGCAATGAAGCCATTTTTGGTATCGGGCGTTAGTTCATTTGAGGCTGGTGGCGCCAATGCTAATTCTCTTTATAGGGTTGGTCGCGATGCATTTCGTGCACTGGAGAAGGCCCGAAAAGAAGTGGCGGTTTCTATCGGTGCCAAACGTCCGTTTGAAGTGGTGTTTACTTCGGGCGCAACTGAAGCTGATAACGCGGCTTTATTTGGTATAGTTGATGCTTTGATGCTCAATGCAGAACATAATCACGGTACTGATTGCGATTGTGTACCCGAAGTAGTTATTTCTTCCATTGAGCATGATGCTGTTTTGCAAGCTGCGCGTGTGCTTAATCAATGGGGTGCTTATGTTCATATGGTCAAGCCTGATTCATCGGGACATATTAGCCCTGCTGCGCTTGATAAGGTAATGAACGAACATACCATTTTGGTTTCTGTTATGGCGGTTAATAACGAAATAGGCAGTGTTATGGATGTTGCCTCTCTTGCAAAGGTTGCTCATAGTTATGGTGCTCTTTTTCACAGTGACGCAACGCAAGCTCTTGGCAAAATCCCTCTTGATGTTTGTGCGTGGGGCGTTGACGCCCTTTCAATTTCGTCACATAAAATTGGCGGACCAAAGGGTGTTGGTGCGCTCTATCTCAAAGAAAAAACACCATTTTCTGCACAGATTGTGGGTGGTGGGCAAGAATCTGCTCGACGAAGCGGAACGCAAAATGTTATGGGCGCTGTTGGTTTTGCGGCGGCTTGTACAGCTGCACGGCAACATCTTAAAGAAGAATCAGCGCGTTTAATCAAGTTGCGCGATTATTGTTACAAGGGGCTTTTAGAAACCGGCAAGGCGCAGCCCGTTGTAAGGGTGGAACCCAACGATGCTGCCTATGCTTCCCATATTGTAAGTGTGCTTGTTCCAGGGTTTGAGAGCGAGACGCTTATTTTGCGCTTTGATAATGAGGGAATTTGTTTGTCGGGAGGTTCTGCCTGCTCTTCTCATTCGCTTGACCCATCTCATGTATTAAGGGAGCTTAACATCGAAAAAGACAAGGCTCTTTCAGCGTTACGCGTTTCTTTTGGTCAAGATACCACCAAAGAAGACATTGATATCTTTTTAGAAACATTTAAGCGAATAGTTGCAAGGTAAGTAGCACATAAGACTTGTCAGACATGATAAAAAAAGAATAAAGATGATACCTACAGCGCATCGCTTGGCATTTGGTAGGAAGGGTACATATGGAATTAGTAAGTCAGCATAATCACACAGGATTAACAGGACATGGTGAGGGAAGTATCGAGCAACTCATTAACCAAGCTTCCAAACTCGCTATGACCAATATTGCTGTTACTGAGCATTATCCGTTGAGTAAAGAAATTGATCCACCTAATTATATTTCTATGCCGTGGGAGGTTCTTGATAGTTATAAAGAACAAATTTGCAAGCAGCGCACATGTCATCCTGAAATGGAAATTTTAATAGGGTGTGAGCTTGATTGGCTTGGAGATGACGAAGACCGCGCTTTTGCAGCTGATCAATTTGATGATTTTGATATTATTTTGGGCTCTGTTCATTATCTTGATTTATGGCCCTTTGACGATCCAGCTCAAAGAGAACATTGGAATGAAGTTGGCGCACGTGCTATTTGGGATAGATATTTTGAAGTGTGGTGCCAAGCGGCAACCTCATCGGCTCCGTTTACGGTAATGGCGCATCCTGATCTAGTTAAGAAATTCAATATATATCCTGATGGTAATTGGAAAAGGTATTTTTTCCAAGCGGCAGAGGCTGCGCGCGCAGGTGAGCGTATGGTTGAAGTTAATACTTCTGGCCTTCATTATGCGTGTAAAGAAATGTTTCCTCATATCGATTTGCTTCGAGAATTTTGTAAGGCAGGTATTCCTTGTACGATTGGCTCGGATGCTCATACGGCACTCCATGTAAATCGTGGTATTGTTGAAGGGTATCGTTATATGTATGAGGCGGGCTATCGTGAAGTAACGGTCGTTGTTCCTGGCGGGGACAGAAGAGTTATTCCAATTTTGTAACGGCGCCCAAAAGGAGCGCTTGGACGTTTTGGGCGCTTGCACAGCCTGCAAGGAGGGGTTGCTGGTATGGAAGAATCACATTTTCTCAAAAAGAATCCAACGGGCACGCTTGCGTCATGTAAGACATGTGCAAGCGTGGGAGCATTGGAAAAAGCGCTCTTGGCAGTTTTTCCCAAAGAAGATGCTTGCTCGTGGGACTATACGGGTATGTTTGTGGGAAACCCGGTAGAAGAAGTTCGCGGGGTGGTCGTGGCACTTGATCCTACTATTTCCGCCATGAAAGAAGCTGTGAGCGTTGGGGCTAATGTGCTTATTAGCCATCATCCTGTTTTTCTCGATCCTCCCACGTGTTTTACGCCGCAGGCAATTCAAGGGCAAACAAGTGGAGCAGGCGTTCATTACGCCCTTACCCATGGTCTCAATTGTATGTCGTTTCATACGGCATGTGATGTTTCCGTTGAAGGACTTGCTGTTCTACCTTCTTTGTTGCGCTTAAATCAGGTAGGCGTTCTTGACGCGTACTCATATGATTCTCATAAAGGCTTTGGAGCGTTATGTTCAGTGCAAGAAGAGCTTTCGCTTCAGCATCTTTCCGCTCGCTGTGTTTCGGTGTTTGGGTCGTTTCCTCGTGTTTGGGGTGATCCTTCACTCAAGCTTGAAACTGTTGTAACTTGTGGGGGCTCTGCTGGTGGCATACTTGAGCAGTGTCTTGTGCGCTCAGTTGATTGTTTGGTGTGTGGTGAGCTTAAATATCATGATGCGCTTGATGCCGCCGAATCGGGGCTTACTATCATTGAACTCGGGCACGATATTTCCGAACTTCCTCTATGTGCTTTGCTTGCTGCCGAAGTCGTTAAGGCGGGTATTTCAGAATCATGCGTTACCATACTTAACCAAGAAAATAACTGGCACACTCCTGAAGCTTTACGCCGCTAAAGAGTGAGATGAAAGGTCTTTCATGTTTGCGACTGATCAAGATATTGAAATTTTGAAACAACTTCAAGAGGTCGATAGAACGCGCGAGCTTTCGGAAAAGGAATTTGAGAAATTGCCTCATCGTCAGGCAATTTTAGAGGTTCGGCAAAAGCTTGATGGTGTTTATAAAAAGAAAACCCAAGTGCAAGATATGCTTGATGATGCCGAGGAGGCTTTCGATAAGCTTGTCAACGAAGATGCCAAACTCTCCGAAAAGCAAAAGGGCATTGAAGAAACGCTTGCTCAAGCAAAAGGTGATTATCGCAGCGTAGAATCACTGAGCAAAGAACTTCATGGGGTAGAGAAGCGTAAAAAAACAATCGCGAAAGAATCTGAGCAAGTTGGCGAACAAATTGAACGTATTTCAGGTGTTATGAAGCAGGTTATGAGCGCTCTTGGTAGCTTGGAGAAAAAAGAACAAGCCCTTGTTGCTTCTTTCCGCGAACAAGGGGGTAACCTTCGTGCTCAAATTGCGAAAGCTGAACAAGAGCATAGCGCTCTTGCGGGCAAACTTGACCCAGCTCTGTTAAAAACCTATGAGGAGGTTTCTGCTCGTTGTGGCGGGGTTGCTCTCTCACAGCTTAAAGAAAATCAATGTTCTGCTTGTCGCAATGTGCTTGATCATGGCAAAGTAATCCAAATAAAAGCAGAAGCCCCTATTGCTATCTGCCCTTTGTGTGGCAGGATGCTTATTGTTGAGCAACAATGAAACTTGTGCGGGTTGGCTGTATTTTGCCAGAGGTGTTTTTGAACGGTAAAGCTGCTTTTTGAGTTAAGAGGATGAAATATGAAGCTTGTTACGCGTGAGGCTCAAATTGATGAAGAACATCGCCGTTTTAATGCTGAGGCGGCATTTTCTGATGAGAGTGAAGGACGCATGAGTCCTTCAGAGACTGATTTATATCGCAATGAATATCAACGTGATAGAGACAAAATTCTCCATACTAAAGCATTTCGTCGTCTTTCCCATAAAACGCAGGTTTTTTTAGCGCCTGTGGGCGATCACTATCGCACCCGCTTAACCCATACGCTGGAGGTTTCTCAGATAGCGCGTACAATAGCGCGAGCATTGGGGCTTAATGAAGATCTTACTGAGGCTATTGCTTTAGGGCACGATTTAGGGCATACGCCGTTTGGGCATGTGGGAGAAGAGGCCATTTCATATTGCTTGGCTTGCCATAAAGGGCTTGATCCTTATACGGATGAAAATAAGGTGCTGTATCGTCATAACATTCAAAGCTTACGCGTTGTTGATGTAATTGAAAATGATGGCAAGGGTTTAAATCTTACCTACGAGGTTCGTGATGGCATTGTTTGTCATACGGGGTCGCAACGGGCAGAAACACTTGAAGGACGCATCGTGGCAACGGCTGATCGCATTGCGTATGTTAATCACGATATCGATGATGCTATCAGGGCTGGAGCGCTGCGCGAAGAAGATCTACCTCAATCAACTCATCGCATATTAGGGGTCAATCATTCTTCTCGTATTCAAACCCTGGTACACGACATGATAGAGACTTCAGCGCGCGTTGACGACATAGAGATGAGTAGCGAAGTTTGGGACGCCATGATGGAACTGCGTGCATTTTTGTTTGAGACGGTTTATACCTCAGAGCCTGTTATGCGCGAGGTTTATAAAGCAAAGCACCTCATAGAAGATTTATTTAATTATTTTGTGCGTCATCCCGATCAAGTTCCGCAAGAGCTTCATGATATTTCGCAGGGTGATAATCTTCGTGCGGTAACCGATTACGTTGCAGGGATGACCGATCGGTTTGCCAAGAATTACTTTAAGGACATGTTTATTCCTCATTCTTGGAATTACTAGTACGTAAAGCGTTATACTAGCCCAGCTATGAGTAATTTACAGACGGTAAGGGATGCTTTGCGCCTTGCGGCTCCCATTATGATCGGATACATATTTCTTGGTATTCCTTGTGGAATTTTAAGCCAGCAAATTGGTATGGATGCTTTGCAGGTGTTTCTGCTTAGTATGCTCTTTTATTCGGGGGCTGGCCAGTACATGATTCCCAATATGTGGCTTGCGGGATCTCCTATGTTTGCCATTATTGCAAGTGTTACTTTGGTTAACTCTCGTCAGATGCTCTACGGTGCTTCGCTTTCGCGATTTTGCAGCGATTCAAAAAAGGCGCTTTCATTTTTGTACGGGGCAACTGTTACCGATGAATCGTTTGCGGTTAATTTAGCTCGTTTTGAGTTGGGCCAATGGAGTGTTAAAGGCGCTACGCTTGTTAATATTTTTTCTCAGTTATGTTGGGCGCTTGCTAACGTTTTAGGTGTAGTGCTTGGCAATCTTTTAACGGTGCCAGCAGCCCTTGCTTCATTTGCTATGACGAGCATTTTTTTATGTTTGCTTTTTTCTCAAAAAGGCACGGCAGGAAATATTGCTGCGGCCCTTGTTGCCGCTGCTGGCGTATTTGGCTGCAAAGTAGTGGGGTTAAGCGGTCCCGCAATTTTGATTGGTGCTTTGCTTGGCGTTGTTGCAGGAATTGTTATCTCCAAAAAAACGAGTAAATCTCCTTTTGGGGGTAGGCGCGCATGAATAGTATGAGTTGGGAAGAATTTATTCTTGTTGGTTTAGGATGCGCCATTACCATTCTTATTTTTAGAACGGTTCCGTTGTTTATTTTGCGGGGCAAAGAGTTGCCCGGTTGGCTTTCTCAGGCGCTTACCTTTATTCCTCCAGCTGCTTTTGCTGCGTTAATTGCCAACGATATTTTGTCGCCCTCTATGTTTAATTCAGGGGTTTGGCCAGGGCTTATCCCGCTTATTGCGGCGGCGATAGTTGTTCCTGTTGCCCTTAAAACAAAATCTTTAGTATGGTCTATTGTTGTTGGGGTAGGATGCTATGGGCTGTTATTGCTTATATGAATTGAGAAAACTCTGTGGAAAAAACACCAAGATCACCAATTTGGTTCTTGCATCAAAAGTGTTTCAACCGTATAATAACCAGCTGTGTCTTTAGACATCTCATCACTAAAATTCAAAAGTATTGAGTATATAGAAGGATAAGAAATTATGGATATCATTCGCGCAATTGAACAACAACAGATCAACCCTGAGGTTGCTGAGTTTAATGTTGGCGATACCGTTAAGGTTCACTATCGTATTAAAGAGGGTAATCGTGAGCGCGTACAGGTATTTCAAGGAGACGTTATTCGTCGTCATGGCGCTTCTAATCGCGAAACCTTTACTGTTCGTAAAATTAGTTTTTCGGTAGGCGTTGAGCGTACCTTCCCGGTGCATTCTCCTAAGATTGAGAAGATCGAGGTTGTTCGCCGCGGTGATGTTAGTCGCGCTAAGCTTTATTATCTTCGTGATAAAGTTGGTAAGGCTGCTAAAATTAAAGAAAAGGCATTCTAAGATTTCTCTGGTTTGGCTTTAAAAAGCGTTGATTCGCTTATTGTATAACGCAAGATGAAGGGCACGGTGCGAGGTATCGTGCCCTTCGTGTATATAGATATCGAAAAAATAATTCATGCTCATTTGGAGGCTTCAAATATGGATCATTATTTAGTTGACTGTGAAAATGTGAGTTCTGAGTCGCTTAAATATTTACCGTCGCTCAATGACGGCGATAGCGTTACCATCTTTTTTTCACAGCAATGTAGAAATGCAAATCTTGATGCTTTGGATTACATAACTAATGCCGATGTAAAACTTACCTTCCATAAAGTTGCAACAGGAACAAAAAACGCGTTGGACTTTCAATTGTCTTCTTATCTGGGGTTTTTGATAGCAAAACATGGAAGCGGTGATACCTATCACCTTGTTACGCACGACAAAGGGTTTGGATGCTTGACAAATTTTTGGAAAAAAAGAAAAATGAGCGTTAAAAGAATTGAGCTCAATGTGCCTCAATCTGAAGGCAAAAACCAGGTTAAGCAAAAAACAAAAAAGAGTAAAGTTTCTCCTGAAAACCTTGCAACTGAAGAAGAAATTAAAAAATACTTGGCTGAAGAAGACGAGCCTGAAGTAATGCTTGCCATCTTTAACCAATACAAATCAAAAGTGGCAATTTCAAATGGTATTTCTAAAAAAGTTAAAGACAGTAAACGTGCAGGAGCAATTTATCAAAAACTCAAACCACTCTTAAAAGCTAAGCATAAATCATAAGGTATAAAGCTCGCGCTCATTCTCTCGCACTTATGTGCTCGAGCGAATTCCTAAAAAACGTCCACTGGACGTTTTTCTATACGGAATTCCACCCTAATGGGTTCGATCCCCTTGATCTTGAAAGTGCAAAAAAACAGGTACTTTTTTGTATCTGTAAGTTCTTCGTGGTGGAGATGATGGGGATCGAACCCACGACCTCAGCATTGCGAACGCTGCGCTCTCCCAACTGAGCTACATCCCCGAAGTGCGTTTTTGATTGTACGCTCTGAATATAATCTGTCAAGAAGGTTCTTATAAGGGACGGCGTAAAGTTAATGGGGGTTGGCACTATCATCCGATGCCAACCATACCTGAATCAATGCCAGCAGT
>CAVJWZ010000015.1:0-31034 GCA_963653545.1 uncultured Eubacteriales bacterium
GTTTCAGGTTGGTATTACAAAGCTTCAGAATATATAGAGGGCACGAAGGTTTGTTGTGCTTTGGTTTCAACAAACAGCATCACGCAAGGCGAAATTGTTGCTCCACTTTGGGAAACAATTATTGATAAGTTTAACATCGTAATTAACTTTACTCATAGAACTTTTATATGGACAAGCGAAGCATCGCAAAATGCTCATGTACATGTTGTAATTATCGGATTCTCATCATGCATCACCAATAAGCAAAAACAAATTTTTGACAATGGCGAAATAGTTAATGCTGCAAATATCAATCCCTATCTCCTAGATGCACCAACGACTATAGTAAAAAGCAGAGGCAAACCAATTTGTAAGACTCCGAAACTCACTAAAGGAAACCAGCCTTCAGATGGTGGATTTTTGATTTTGCAACCTGAAGATGCTGACGCAATAATTCAAGAATATCCAGAATGTAGAAAATGGATTAGGACATACATTGGTGGCAGAGATTTTTTGCATGGAGGACACAGAAAATGTTTGTGGTTAAAGGATATAGATCTTAATGAGATATATGAAATTCCCCCAGTTAGAGACAGGGTTAAAAATGTAGCTGAGTTTAGAAGGAACAGCACAGCTGCCCCAACAAGACAAAAAGCAAAAACTCCACATCTGTTCTTTTCAATGCCTCAAACTGACGCAACGTATTTGGTTATCCCTCGCGTTTCATCTGAAAGACGAGTTTATGTGCCGATTGATTTTGAAACACCAGAAAATATTGCAAGTGATTCGGTGTCAATTGTCCCAGGCGCAACGCTTTTTCACTTCGGCATTCTCTCTTCACAAACGCACAACGCTTGGATGCGCGTAGTTTGCGGCAGGCTTAAAAGTGATTATCGCTATTCAGCGGGCATTGTCTACAACAACTTCCCTTGGCCAGGGGTTACCCGCGAAAAGTTAGAAACACCAGTAGAGCAGTGTGTACCTGCTGAAGTGCGCCAAAACATAGAAACCTGTGCTCAAACTGTTTTAGATGCTCGTACAACACACGAAGGCGCGAGTTTGGCCGAGCTTTATGACCCCGACCTCATGCCTCAAGACTTACAAGCAGCACATCTTGCCCTTGATTCAGCAGTTGAGACAGCCTATGGCGTTGACTTCAATGGCGACGAAGAAAAAATCGTTGCTCATCTGTTCAAACTCTATGCCGAAATAACTAATGCTCACTCGTAAGCTTTTACTGGCAAAATAGCACATGAATTTAAGGTTTTAATTGACCTTCCTTGTTGAGATCTGCCCCTGATGTCTTCCTTGATCTTCAACCCTTGCATAGAGTTTTCATGCATACAAGGACGCAAAAAACCTTTTAAAAAATTTAAAGTTCAAATTTTTTAAAAGCTCAAGCCTTTGGTTTTTGCTTGCCTTCCTTGTACACATAAAAACATCTATGCGGCCTTCGATTTACAAGGAACGCCACAGGGGCGAACCCACAAACCTAGGAGGTCTATTATGAAAACCTTAAAAGAACGTGCAATTTCAGCAAGCAAGCACTATCTTGAGCGCAAAGACTATACGATTCTTGATAGCTGTTGGACACAAGATGAAAAGTCAGTCGATTTAGTCGCTAAAGACAACGACACAATCGTTTTCGTCTCTGTGAACGCAAACAAGGCAGATGAAGGCTTTAAAGAAAGCAACATCGCTACAAGACAAGAGCGTGAAGCTTCAGCAATTGCTTGGCTAGCTGAAAACGGCAGTGATATTTCTGATTGCGTTATCCGCTTTGACAACATTGCACTCGTAGCCTTTAGCACCAGCAGAGCTATTCTTCGCCATCATATCAATTCGTTTGGCTCTTCGGAGGGCTGAATTAAGACCTCCTTACGCTCTTTCTGAAGAGCATAAAGCCACCCTGCGGGGTGGCTTTATCTATGACCGTTGGTTCCTGATCATTTGCTTATTCCACGATATCGCTCTTTGTTGACGATACGTTTAAGTTTGCGCCATCGCTTTTAACGATGATGTTTCCAAGTTCGTCTGTACGATAAATGCTTGCTTTAAGGTTTGAAAGTGACTGAAGAACCTTATCACTTGGATGTCCGTAGCTGTTTTTACCAACAGAGATAATAGCAATAGATGGGTTTACTGCTTTTAGGAAGCTATCACTTGATGAAGACTTAGAGCCGTGGTGTCCCACTTTCAAAACGTCGGCTCTAACTTTTGATCCAGCTTCTAACATTGTATCTTCTGCTTCTTTTTCGGCATCTGCCATAAATAAGAAGGATTTTGTACCGTGGTCAATCCGCAAAACAAGTGAACCGTTATTGTCGTCATCGTTAAAATCTTTTACCGGTCCTATGAATGTAACGGTTGCATCTCCGAGTTTAAAAGAATCACCCGTTGTAGGAATGGTGATTGACTTACCTTGAGACTCAAGCTTGCTTTTGACCTTTTTACAAGTGTCGGTATCACAGGTATCTTCTGAGCAATAAAAAACATCACACGTTGCATAACTCAATGCTGCACAAAGACCACTGAAATGATCTGCATCGGTGTGGGTTCCCACTATGTAGTTGATTTTGTTTAAATGAAGCTTATTAAGAATCGAATAGACTTTTTCTGATTTATTTTTTGGCCCACCATCAATAATCATTGAATCGCTGCCACATGTGATAAGAGCAGAGTCTCCCTGTCCTACATCGATATAGCGAACCGTAAGGCTATCGTCAACGGGAGTGTAGGTTTGGGGAGTTTCAAATGAGTCTTCGTACCCACACCCAACTAGGGTGAGCGACATCAGGATCGCTAGGATAAAAGAAGTGAGTTTGTTTAAGGGTCTAGGTTTCATAATGAGTCCTCACTCAGACTCCCATTTGTGATTTTCACAATGCCAACTACCTTTAAAAATCGATTTATCTAATAGAGCCTTGTATAGAGGCTCTAGAAAGTCGCACATACCATCAATAACAGCATCAAATGGTAGATTTGCTTCTGTGGCTGGTTCAAAGTTTGACCAATGTCTTAATAAATGTTTGTCGTTAGCGAAATCTCTTATATCAACAAAAGCGTCAGATGATATTTTGCGAGATCTATGTTTCAATGTGGCTTTGATTGCACTACAAAGAGTGGATCCGTCAAAATCAAAGGTATTTTGTAGGTAATAAATATCAAAGAAGTCCTTCATTCTGCTGGTTGCAGACATTCTCTGTAAAATTGCATCCAGTTTTTCTGCCACGGTGCTTTCAAGTGAATAGGTATAGATCTCAGGTGATGTGAAGTCGCTAAGTCTTGGTTTAATTGCATACTTTGTTGGCTGAGGTATAACAACATCATTAATACCAATATCAATTGAAAATGGAATTCTAACTTTGCCAACTAAGGCAAGTAAAGAAACGCGAGCGCCAGGGTATTCTTTGTCTTTTCCTATTTGGTTAATTTTAGTGGGCGCAATGTAAATAAAGTCATTGTCCGTTTCAACTTTACAAATTTCTTCAATTACCGAAGCCATATCATCAAGTTCACTGCTTAAATTTCGCACGATAAAATCGACATCTTTTGTTGGTCTAGATTCATAGTTTGTAAGCGTATATATAAACATTCCGCCCTTGAGAATGAACTTCTCGTTATATTTTGACAGGGATAATTTTCTTAAAAATTCCTCTTGTGCAAACAATTGCAGCACCGTTTGAAAAGGCAAGCCTATATCTTTGGATTGGTTTTTAAGCTTATCAAGAACAGATTTTGATTTATTTGTTATAGCCAAGGCAACAATACCTCCCTAACCTTCTTCTCAACATGAAGCTTGTTTGAATAATTCATCAGAGTTGAAATGTTGTGGTTTTGATCTTTGAGATAGCCTTGAACAGCCTGCGAATAGATTTCAGCATCTAGTTTGTTTTTGTGAGATAAAACATCACAGATTGTTCTTTCACGGTTATAAATTTTGATGTTAAATCCATCAATTTTTTCAGTAGTAATGCCTATTGGATATTTTGTAGCTGTGATGAAGTGTGGCTTTATTCGTATGCAATCAACGTTAAACCTTGCTCTAGCAGATGTAGCCTTTACGGCAACATGCCAAGAGCTAGGGGTTTTGTCTGTATAGCCATAATAGTCAAGAGCGCTTTGCAAACACAAAACCGCATCGGGAAAAAGCATTGTGATAACAGGGATGTCAGAATAACTATCCTCATCAATAAGACGATAGTAACCTCTGCGGAGCTGTTCAATTTCACCTTCTGCAAGCAGATATTGTATCTTGTTGTAAGAAAGCCCCGCACTCTTTAATTTTGAGGTTGTAAGAACCCCATTGTTTGCTTTGAAACATGCTTTAAGAGTTGAATCCAACGGTAAACCTTACTACTAAACTATACAACAATCTTAATAAACTTGTATAGTTAGTCAATAATCGATTTGGGGTTTACTCTTTTCTTGCCAACTGCATCAAGGTGTGAGCCACGATATATTTCGCCACTTTTGGAAAGCTCATAATCTCCGCGTTCATATGGTGCTGCCATGCTATCGAGATCTTTGTCGGTAAGACCATGCTTTTTCATATACTCTTCTATATTCATTGCTCTCACCTTTCTAATCCGAGTTCTTTTAAAGTCTTTCTGCTTGGTGGCAATTGGGCATGAAAGACAAAAAAGAAATCATCTTCTATATCATAACTGTAGATCAATTCAAGCATTCTTGAATTTCCATCAATACCAACAGCAACCCATTCACCTGTTAAACGCTGCCTATAGCAAATCATTGAGTTCATCGCTGCTCCTCAAATTTTGAAAGATCACTCTAAAAACCTCCCATGCCAAGATTCCTAAAACCTCTGCCTTGAAGCAAGGGGAGCATCAAAGTGAGTGATACAATGATTTTTTACCATTAGTAGCAAATGTTACGGTAGGGGAGCATGATGAATAACGCACATAACAACCCAGTAGTTGGAATTATCATGGGTTCAGAATCGGATATGCCAACTATGGAAGCTTGTATGAAGCAACTTGATGAATTTGGTATTCCTTATGAGGTAAAAGTGGCAAGCGCTCATCGCAAGCCTGCTGAGGTTCATGTATGGGCAAGCACCGCGGCAGATCGCGGCATTCGCGTAATTATTGCAGCAGCTGGCAAGGCTGCTCATTTGGGTGGCGTTGTTGCTGCATATACGCCGCTTCCGGTTATTGCAGTTCCTATGAAAACCAGCGATTTAGGCGGGCTAGACTCTCTGCTTTCTATGGTTCAAATGCCAAGTGGAGTGCCGGTGGCTTGCGTTGCTATTAACGGGGCAAAAAATGCAGCAATTTTAGCTGTTCAAATGCTCGGTACCGGCAATGAGGCAGCTCGTGCCAAAATTGTTGCTTACAAAGAGTCAATGGCTAACGCATAACTAACCCTACACTCCTAAAGAGAGGAAACCGTGACTAAATCATTTTTAATGGGCAACGAAGCCTTTGCGCATGCAGCACTTGAAGCAGGCGTGCGCGTTTGCGCTGGTTACCCGGGAACTCCTTCTTCTGAAGTTATTGAAACCATTGCAAAAGCGCACAATAATGGTTCAGCCGAAGGGGTATATGTTGAATGGTCAACCAACGAAAAGGCAGCGCTTGAATTGTTGGCAGGCGCTGCTTATGCGGGCGCTCGCACGCTCTACACGTGCAAGCAGGTTGGCTTAAATGTTGCAAGTGATGCTTTGATGTCGCTCAATTATGTGGGCGTTGAGGGTGGCATGGTTTTATTTGTGGCGGACGATCCAGGCCCTATTTCTTCCCAAACTGAGCAAGATACGCGCCGTTTTGCCTCGTTTGCTAAGGTCCCGGTATTTGACCCTGCAACGCCTGAGCAGGGCTGCGCCATGATAAAAGCCGCCTACGATTTGTCAGAAAAATATCGCACACCCGTAATCATGCGTCCGACTACGCGTATTTGTCATGCGTCAACGTTTTTTGATATTCCTGAGCACACCAAGGCACGTTCTGTCTCGGGTTTTGAAAAAGATCCTAAGTGGGTAATTTTTCCGCCGCGTGCTTACCAGGCTCATAAAGAAATCAATGAGCGATTGGTGCGCATTGCTGAAGAATTTGCAACAACTGAATTTAACCCCTGTGAACAAGGGGGAATGGCAGGAACAGCGCCAATCTATGGCATCGTTGCGGGGGGAGTTTCGTTTGCTTATGCTCAAGAGGCACTGCGTCAACTTGATCATGATGCCAAAGAGGCAGGTATTGAAGTGCCTGCCTATCGTTTGCAGCAAATTGGTACACCGTATCCGTTTCCTGAGCGTGTTGCAGCATCATTTGTTCAGGGGCTTGAAAAGGTCATCGTATTTGAAGAGCTTGATTATGTTCTTGAAGATGAAATGCTCAAACTTGCGGGTAAACTCCATGCTAACTATGAAGTGTTTGGTAAGCTGAGCGGTCATACCACCGACCGTGGCGAAAATACTATCAATGCAATATACGAGCAGCTCAAAGCATTCTTTGGTATTGAGCTTGATGGGGCTTTTGCTTCTGAACAGGGTGCTCATGTTGCTCTAGAAGCTCCTATTCCAGCTCGCCCACCTTCGCTTTGCGCGGGGTGTCCTCATCGCGGTTCATTTTATGCGGTAAAAACAGCCCTTGAGCGGCACCAAGAAGCTATTTTTTGTGGCGATATTGGCTGTTATACGCTTGGCAATGCAGCGCCCCTGAATGCGGTTGATACCTGTTTATGTATGGGAGCAGGCATTACTATCGCGCAAGGGTTTAGTGTTGTTGAGCCCCATAAAAAAGCAATTGCCTTTGTGGGCGATTCAACCTTTTTTGCAAGCGGCATGACGGGTATTGCCAATGCGGTATATAACAATCACGATATAACGATTGTTGTGCTTGATAACGCAACTACTGCTATGACAGGTTCGCAACCTCATCCTGGTACGGGCGCTACGCTTATGGGGCCGCGCAATGCGCCCATTTCTTCAGAGAGCGTTATGCGGGCAATGGGCATAAAACTCATTACCAGCGCTAATCCGCTTTATGTTGATAAAGCGGTTGCTGCTGCTCAAGAAGCTATAAACTACGAAGGTCCATCGGCGGTTATTTTTAGGTATCCTTGTGCTTCGCTCACTAAGAAAAAGCCCCCTGCCTACTTTATTGCCAACGCTTGTGCAGGGTGTAAAAAATGCGTAACCAAAATTGGTTGCCCGGCACTTACTTGGAGTGAGTCGAGCAAGCGTATTGTGGTGGATAGAGATTTATGCACAGGCTGCGGTTTGTGTACCGATATTTGCGAATATCGCGCCCTTGCATGTCCCACCCGTAAACGAATCATTCCCGAATTACCCGCTCGCTCTCAGCGCTTGCACTCAGACGATGGCTCTTTGAGTCGCTTTCCCACCCCTCAAGAGTTAGCAGGAGGATCAGATGATTAATGTTTCTATTGCCGGCATTGGTGGGCAGGGTAGCGTTCTTGCGGCTAAAATTTTGGCGCAGGCAGCCGAGGCAAAAGGCTGGCAGGTTCGTACAGCTGAAACCATCGGTATGGCACAGCGCGGCGGCAATGTTATGTCTCATGTACGCATGGGCAATAATGGCGAGGATGTTTATTCACCCCTACCTGCGCAAGGTTCGGTGGATATGATTATTGCGCTTGAACCAGGAGAGGGAGCTCGCGTGCTACCTTTTCTTAAAAAAGACGGCGTGCTTATTGTGCCCAAGTCGGGCATTGCGCCAACGGCGGTGAGTGCTCAAGCTGGCGAGTATAATCCGCAGCTTCTTATCGATGAAATGAAGGAAGCTGGCATTCATGTTGTCGTGGTTGATGATGTGGAAATTTGTACACGATTAAGCTCGCGCAAGGTTCTCAATATTGCCATGCTTGCTTGCGCCCTTCAAATTGTTGCTTGTGATGCTGCGTGTGAGCAAAATGGATTGCGGGGGCATATTGGCCTTTCTGAAATGCGCGCAGCTATTCCAATATGTGTTAAAGAAAAATTTGTTTCAATGAACTTAAAAGCCATTGATTTTGTTGAGAGGATGCAACTATGCAAATGAAGCCCGAACAGCTTGAGCGAATCAAGGAGCAATTTATAACGCTGAAAGAGCGCTCACCCTTTTATGCTAAAAAATTCGAGGGCATTGATTTGGGCGATGTGCAATCGCAGGAAGATTTTCAAAAGTTGCCCTTTTCTGAAAAGGGTGATTTGCGCGAGGTGTATCCGTTAGGGCTTGCTGCCGTGCCAGAAGAAAAAATCGTGCGTATTCATTCTTCTTCAGGCACAACGGGCACTCCTGTTATTATTCCCTATACTCAAAAAGATGTTACCGATTGGGCTATTCAATTTGCGCGTTGCTACGAAGTAGCGGGCGTTACCAATAAAGATCGTATTCATATTACCCCTGGTTATGGGCTTTGGACGGCAGGTATTGGTTTTCAGCTTGGGGCCGAGCGTTTAGGTGCTATGGCGGTGCCTATGGGGCCAGGTAATACCGAAAAGCAATTACGCTTTATGAAAGATATGCAAACAAGTGTGCTTTGCGCCACCAGTTCGTATGCTCTTTTGCTCGCAGAAGAAATTGCAAAGCGCGGCATTCGCGACGAGCTTGCACTGCGCAAAGGTGTTATTGGCTCTGAGCGTTGGGGCGAAAAAATGCGTAATCGCATTCAAACCGAATTGGGCATTGAAATTTATGACATTTATGGTTTGACAGAAGTTTATGGCCCGGGCATTGGTATTTCGTGCGATGAGCATCATGGCATGCACATTTGGGAAGATTACGTGTATATCGAGGTGGTTGATCCTGCCACAGGTACACCTTTGCCTGATGGTGAAATTGGCGAACTCGTGTTAACAACCTTACAAAAAGAGGGCGCTCCGCTTATTCGCTATCGCACCCACGATTTAACGCGCATTATTCCCGGTGATTGTGCTTGCGGCATGCATCATCCTCGCATTGATACTTTGGTTGGTCGCACCGATGATATGTTCAAGGTTAAGGGCGTTAATATGTTCCCCGCTCAGGTTGAAGAAGTTATTGCGGTAACCTCAGGAACTTCTTCTGAATATCAGGTAATGATTGAACATATTATGGGCCGCGATGTTCTTACCGTATTCTTTGAAACCGATTTAACGGGAGAAGATAAAACTCGTTGCGAAGAAGAGCTTGCGATGATTTTCAAGGGTAAAATTGGCTGCACACCCGATGCTAAAGGTGTGCCTCTTGGGGAGCTTCCTCGTTCAGAAAAGAAAACACAGCGCATTTTTGATAGCCGCTATTAAGCGTTGTTTGCATTATGGCAACTATTTCTATGCTCGCAAAACCTTTTTTGTACAATAAGGAGGAACAATGCGAACAAAGGTAACTAATGACAGAACATGCCAATCCTCATAACAACCAAGATTCTCAGAATTCTGATCAGCAACTTCAAGAGCAGGCACCCGCTTCTGAGCGGGTGTCTGCCGGTCAACCTGCTAGCAAATCTGTTGGCCAACCTGCCGGTCAACCTACTAGCCAATCTCAATCTGCTGGTCAGCAGCAAATTCCGTCAGAGCAAGCAGAACAGTTAACTCAAGCAGAGCAACAAACTCCTCCGCCGCCGATTACTCCTAAGGTAGAGCAGCCGCAGCAGGTCATACAGCAACAGCTTGATCAGCAGAGCGAACAACACCCTAACCAGCAAACTCCGCAACAGAACAATGATAATCAGCAGCCGCAAAATCCCCAGTGGTCATTTTTGCGTCCAGCGGGGCAAGGCGACTCGGCAGAATTTACGCTTCTTTCCCGCGTAGGATGGTTTGCTCTGGGTTTTGTTGGAGGATTTTTTGGCATGCTTGGCGCTTGGCTTTTGGCAGGTTCGCTCCCAGCAAATCGCCGCAGACAAGCGGTTAATACTACCTGGATAGGGTTTTTATGCCAGGCAATTCTTGTGCTTATTTACATGCTTATGGGAGGGGCATTTCCTTTTGCTCCTACGGGTACAACGCAAACGTCGACGACGCAATCAACGAGTGCTTTTGGATAAATTTTCTTTGGTTAATGAAGAGTTCTTCGCTCTGAAAAGAATTAGAAACAAATGCTCACTACGCTAAAGTAGCAAGAAAATCAAAGAGGTGTTTTATGCGCGTTGTGGCACAATGGAGGAGCATCTCGTGCAAGGAGCTGCACAAGCAGCGAGTTTAAGGAGACCAGGCATGGCAAAAGTTTCTGAAATCTATGGCTCAATGGTTTTTAACGACCACGTGATGAAGGAACGCCTTCCTTCTGCCACTTACAAGAGCCTTGCAAAAACTATTAAAGAGGGCAAACCGCTCGATATCGAGGTTGCAAATGTTGTTGCTCATGCAATGAAAGAATGGGCGATTGAAAAAGGGGCAACTCACTATACTCATTGGTTTCAGCCGTTGAGTGGCATTACGTCAGAAAAGCACGATAGCTTCCTAAATCCAACGGGCGACGGTCGCGCTATTATGACATTTTCGGGCAAAGAGCTTATTCAGGGCGAGCCTGATGCATCAAGTTTTCCATCAGGCGGGTTGCGCGCAACCTTTGAAGCCCGTGGTTATACCGCATGGGATCCAACCAGTTACGCTTTTATTAAAGATGAAGTTTTATGTATCCCTACTGCATTTTGTAGCTATACTGGCGAGGCGCTTGATAAGAAAACGCCACTTCTGCGCTCCATGCGCGTTGTTGACGAGCAAGCTCAGCGCGTTTTGAAATTTTTTGGCGAAGATGGTCATCGCGTTGTTACCACGGTTGGCTCTGAGCAGGAATACTTTCTTATTTCTGAAAAAGATTACGAACAGCGCCAAGACCTCATCATGACCGGGCGCACGCTTTTTGGTGCTCCTCCCAGCAAAGGTCAAGAGCTTGAAGAGCATTACTTTGGGGCTATTCGTCCTACCGTTAATGAGTTCATGAAAGAGCTTGACGATGATTTGTGGGCATTGGGTGTTTCGGCAAAAACAAAGCACAATGAGGTTGCTCCTGCTCAGCACGAATTGGCTCCTATCTTCACCAATACCAATCGCGCTATCGATGAAAACCTTCTCACCATGGAAAAGATGCGTTTAGATGCTTCGCATTTTGGGTTGGTTTGCTTACAGCATGAAAAGCCGTTTGAAGGTATTAACGGTTCGGGTAAGCACAACAACTGGTCGCTTTCGTATGACAACGTAAACTTGCTTGATCCGGGCGATACGCCCATGGATAATTTGCGCTTCTTAATTTTCCTCACCAGTGTTATTGAATCGGTTGATGAATATCAAGAGCTTTTGCGCATGAGTGTTGCTTCTGCTGGTAACGATCATCGCCTTGGCGCAAACGAGGCCCCTCCTGCTATCATCTCTATTTTCTTAGGCGATGAGTTGGGCGCTATTGTTGATGCCCTCATTTCTGGTGACGAGTATCATTCTGCAGAGCGCGTTGCGATGGATTTGGGCGTTGCAGTTCTTCCTAAGTTCCTTAAAGATAACACCGATCGTAACCGTACAAGCCCCTTTGCCTTTACGGGCAACAAGTTTGAATTCCGTATGCCAGGTTCTTCGGTAAATCTTTCTGATGCAAACATGATTCTTAACACTGCTATGGCAAAGAGCCTGAAAGATTTTGCCGATGCAATGGAGGGTAAAGAGGGCGCCGATTTTGAAAAGGCAGCAATTGCCTACATCAAAAAGACACTCGCCGACCATCAGCGCATTATCTTTAATGGCAATGGCTATTCTGAAGAATGGGAAGAAGAGGCAGCGCGTCGTGGCTTAGCCAATAACCGTACTACGGCAGAAGCGCTTCCTTGCCTTATCAGCGAAAAATCAATCAATCTCTTTGGCGAGTTTGGCGTTATGAGCGAGACTGAGGTTAAGAGTCGTTACGAGGTTAAGCTCGATAAATACACCAAGCTGTTAAATATCGAAGCACGCGTTATGATTCGCATGGCTCGCCGCACCTATCTTCCTGCTATCAGTGATTACATGGCAAATCTTGCCAGCAATATCACCACGGTTAAAGCAGCTATTACGGGCGCTAATATGGATGAGCATGAAGCGCTGCTCAACGTGTTGCTTAAAGGGGTAAATGCAACAGCAAAATGCGTGCGCGAACTTATTGCGCAGCACGATGCGGCAGAGGCTATTGAAGATTTACAAGAGCAGGCAAATGCGTACGCTCAAAAGGTTATTCCTGCTATGGAAGCTTTGCGCGCCGAAATTGATGCGCTTGAGTGCATTGTAGAGCGTGACTACTGGCCTGTTCCTACTTACAACGACATTTTGTTCTATGCGTAAGGGTGCAAGGTTGTTATTTCGAGTCTGTTCAGCAGATGAGAAATCTCAAACCAACAACGTACGTCTTTTATAGCTGGTCTAGGTTCTTCGGGCGCTTGTTCTGCTATAGAGACAGGACACATCTCGAAGTCACCCGTTCGGCTCCAGCGAGTTTGCGCATCTGCGCAAACTCGCTGTGCGCCTCGCTCCATCATTCGGTTTTATAAGTGCGGTTTTCTTAAAACTTAAAGCCTTTCGGCTCAAAGAAAAACTTTATAACAGAACATGCTGAGTGCTTCTCGATTATCCTATCCGCATCGTAGGCCGTTCTTTTTCTTTTATGTAAGGCACACAATGTTACAAGTTGACATCTTTTTGTAAGAAATGGTTTTAATTATTCTCTCTTAGGGCAAAATAGAGCTTAAAGATGCGAGAACGAACACATTACTGCTATGGGCTTTGGGGATAAGCTCTAGTTTTGATGTTTTGTATATATAAAGGTGAGGGAATCCTTATATGCCAAATAAAGAAGTTACTTCTGATCAGGTTCGCGCTGTTGCCGATCGCTATCAAATTTTTGAGCATGCCTCAAAAACGCTCTTTAAAAAATATGATGCAGCTATTCGTGAGATGAAAACTCGCTTTGAAATTCTTGATGCCGATCTGGAATTTCGCTTTAATCGCAATCCTATTCATCATATTGAAACGCGTCTTAAAAAACCGCGGAGTGTTTTTGAAAAACTTATCCGATATGAAAAGCCGCTCACGGTTGAGTCTATGGAAGAAAACATCTTAGATATTGCGGGCTTGCGAGTTATTGCTTCATATATTGATGATGTATATGCCCTGGTTAAAGTACTATCGCTTCAAGATGATTTAGAAATTGTCAAGGTTAAAGACTACATTGCTCACCCCAAACCTAATGGGTATCGCAGCTTGCATATTATCGTCAAAATTCCTATTTACTTTTTGGACAGAAAGCAATGTGTCCCCGTAGAAATTCAATTTAGAACAATTGCAATGGACTTTTGGGCTTCGCTTGAGCATACGCTTAAATACAAAAAGAATCGCGAGCTTGAAGGCATTGATATGTTTGATGAGCTTAAAAATTGCTCCGATATTATCAAAGACGTTGAGCATCGCATGCAAATTTTAATGCATGCGGTTCAAACAAACGATGTAGAAGAGGCTGCGCGCAAGCGGCGCAACCAGCTCAAAGAGCAGGCGCATCAGGTAGAGCACGGTAAGCTTAAAAGCACCAAACAGGAAAAGCCAAAGAAAAAAGAAGCGAGCAAGTAAACCGCCCACGTTCTTTCTTCGTAACACTACAGTTAAATGGAGTAGAATAGCAAAATAACAAACTGCCCAAGATGCTCTTTGGTATAGGGAGACGGGGCAAACTTATTAGTTGGCACGGAAGGAAATAAGATGGCTGATCTTCAACCGGTTGATTACATCTGGAAAAATGGTGAAGCGCTGCCTTGGGAGCAAGCTACAACGCACGTACTCACCCACGCTCTGCATTATGGCTCGGGAGTTTTTGAGGGCATTCGTTGCTATCACAACACCGAAACCGATGAAGCGGTTATTTTCCGCCTGCGCGATCATATGGAGCGTTTGCATCGCAGCGCAAAAATTGCCATGATGGAGCTTCCTTATTCGGTTGATGAGCTTTGTCAGGCAACGGTTGATATTATCAAGAAAAACAAGCTTAAATCTTGCTATATTCGCCCGTTAGCATATTACGGGTACGGGCAGATGGGTGTTGACCCAACAGGAGCACCCGTTGATGTGATTATTGCGGTTTGGCCCTGGGATGCCTATCTTGGTGCAGAGGCTTTGCAGCAGGGCATCAAAGTCGGCGTTTCTTCTTGGCGTCAGCGTTCTTTTAATGCTATTCCTCCTGCTGTTAAATCTTCGGCTTCTTATATGAATTCAATTTTGGCAAAGCTTGAAGCTAAACAGCATGGCTATGCTGAAGCAGTTATGCTTAATGAGCAAGGTTATGTTTGTGAGGGTACGGGCGAAAATCTTTTCACTGTGCGCAACGGTATTCTTTCAACACCGCCACTTTCCGATGGGCTTCTTGAGGGCATTACGCGCGATACGATTTTAACGCTTGCCGTTGATATGGATATTCCTGCACTTGAAGAATCGCTCACGCGTGCCGATTTGTATGTTGCCGATGAAATGTTTATGACAGGCTCTGCCGCAGAGCTTACTCCTGTTGCCAGTGTTGACGATAGAGAAGTGGGCAAGCCTGGCCCTGTTACTCAAGCTTTGCAACAGCGCTATTTTGATGTTGCTTATGGCAAAGTTGCTGAGTATGAAGATTGGATTACGCGAATCGCCTATTAAAAATGTAATTTTGCTGCGTGATGATGCAGCTATTTTGAAGAGCCTTGATCTAATCATATCAGGGCTCTTTTTGTAAAGTTTGGCAAGAAAGAAGGCATTGATATGTCTGAAATACGAACAGCGGAGGTAGAAGATCTTCTTACGGTTTTAACAGGCATACATGCCAATGATGACGCATATGCCCTGTTGGAAGATCTGTTTACCGTGCGTGAAATTAAAGATATTTCGCAGCGTTTAAGCGTGGCGCGCCTTTTAGAAGAAGGAAGGTCGTATACCTTCATTGAGCAAAAAACAGGTGCCTCTGCAACAACGATAGCGCGTGTTTCAAAAGCGCTTAATTATGGCTCAGGTGGTTATCGAACGGCGTTGAACGTTTTGTGCGCAACAGAACAGGAACACTAATGGAAGCAGTAAAGGCTTTTTTAGCACGCAAGAATATTGAAATCTCGGTGCAGCGTTATTTGATTGATGCGCTTGGGGCTATGGCTCAAGGTTTGTTCGCGTCCCTTTTGATGGGCACCATTCTTTCAACCATAGGCCAGCAAGCTAGCTTGCCTCTTTTGGTTGATATTGGCGATTTTGCTAAAAGTGCTGCAGGCCCTGCTATGGCAGTGGCTATTGCGTTTGCTCTAAAGTCTCCCGCTCTCGTTTTGTTTTCTATGGTTGCGGTTGGATATGCTGCAAATTCCTTAGGTGGCGCGGGCGGCCCCCTTGCGGTTTTGGTGGTAGCGGTATTTGCCGCAGAGGCGGGCAAGGCGGTTTCGGGCGAAACTAAAATAGATATTCTTGTTACGCCTTTAGTTACCATCATGGTGGGTTGCTTACTCTCAATTGCATGGGCTCCTGGTATTGGTGCTGCGGCAAGCTGGGTTGGTGGCATTATTATGTGGGCAACCGAGCTCCAACCTTTCTTTATGGGAATTATTGTTTCTGTTTTGGTGGGTATTGCTTTAACACTTCCTATTTCTTCGGCAGCAATTTGTGCCGCATTGAGTTTGACTGGTTTGGCTGGTGGTGCCGCCGTTGCAGGATGTTGTGCACAAATGGTTGGTTTTGCCATCATGAGTTTTAAAGAAAATCGTTGGGGTGGTTTGATTTCGCAAGGCTTGGGCACTTCAATGCTTCAGATGGGCAATATTGTGCGAAACCCTCGCATTTGGATTCCGCCCACCTTGGCATCTGCTATAACAGGCCCCATTGCCACCTGTATTTTTCAACTCAAAATGGATGGAGCTGCCATTTCTTCTGGTATGGGAACCTGTGGCATGGTTGGACCTATTGGTGTATATACCGGTTGGATTTCCGATATCGCATCAGGGGCAATGAGCGCTATTACCGCTTTTGATTGGGCGGGGCTTATTCTTATCTGCTTTATTTTGCCGGGTGTTTTAACGTATATCTTCGGTTTGTTTTTCAGAAAGATAGGCTGGATTAAAGAGGGCGACCTTACGCTTGCTTCGGCTGACGACATGGTTAAAAATTCTCAGGAGGCTCAGGAGGCAAACGCATGAAATTAAAAAGCTTGGCTAAAGTTTTTTCAAGCGTTGCTGTTGTAGCGGTAGTTGCTCTTGTGATGGCTTTGATGGTGGGCTGCTCTTCGGACAGTTCAAAAGCTGATTTTAACCACACGTTAGTAAACGATGGCAAACTTACCGTTGCAACTTCTTTGGATAATGCTCCTTTTGAGAGCTTTGATGGAGACACCCCAACGGGATATGGTGTTGCGGTAATTCAAGAAGTTGCAAAGCGTTTGAATCTTGAATGTGATATCAAAAATATCAAGCACGATAGTATTGTTTCTGAAATTGCTTCGGGTGGGCAATTTGATGTGGGAATTTCTTCTATCGCTATTAATTCAGAACATTCAGATTCAGAGAGTTCAGAAGAGATTGATTTTTCTGATCCTTATTATATTGCTGATCAGGCTCTTGTTATTACAAAGGGTGCTTATGCTAGCGCCAGTAAGCTCAAAGGCAAAACCGTTGCTGCTCAAACGGGTAGCAAAGGCTTTGATTATGCTCAAAAAAATATTTCCGATAACGTTGTTGGTTTTGATGAGGTTAGTGCATGTTTTGCAGCTCTTCAGGCTAAAAATGCTGAAGCAGTGGTAGTTAATTTTTCAGTGGCTAAAACCATGATTGCTTCTTCTTATCCAAATTGCGAAATTCTTGAAACAATTGCTACGGGCGAAGAGTATGGTATTGCTATCAATAAAGAGAATACTGCCTTAAAAGACGCAATTAATAAGGCTCTTAAAGAGATGGATAAAGATGGAACGCTCAAAAACCTTCAAGAGCAATATCTTAAATAGTGCGTAAGAGAAGTGGTGTGCAAGAGAAGGTTTAAAGGGTGTTTGACGAGGGTAAACAATAAAGCCATATGCTAGATTGTAAAATTGCGAGAGAGGAATTGCCTTATGGAACGTAAAAATGCTTGGAAAGATTATTCAGATAAAGAGCTTTCTGAACTTTCCGCGCTTAATAAGGGCTACCTTGATTTTATTTCAGCGTGCAAAACGGAGCGCTTATGCGCCAAACGTGCGATCAAAATGGCCGAAGAGGCGGGATATATTTCGCTTGAAAAAGCACGCAAAAAAGGTTCAAAACTTAAAGCGGGCGATAAAATTTGGGCTGATAATTATGGCAAGTCAATCATGCTTGTTCACCTTGGCAAAGAGCCTCTGTCGCAGGGCTTTAACATTTTGGGTGCGCATATTGATTCGCCACGCTTAGATCTTAAGCAAAACCCTCTGTATGAAACAAACGATTTTGTTTTGCTTGACACCCATTATTATGGCGGCATCAAAAACTATCAGTGGGTATGCTTGCCGTTGGCACTTTATGGCGTTATTGCTAAAAAAGATGGCTCTATTGTCGAGGTTTCGGTGGGTGATAAACCTGAAGATCCTGTTTTTTGTGTAACCGATTTGCTTCCGCATTTGGGCGATGAGCAAATGAAAAAAACAGGCAACTTGGTAATAGAGGGCGAAAACTTAGATATTTTAGTAGGAAGCCAACCTTCTGCAACCACTGAAGCAGAGGCTAATGTTGTCGGAGAAAAGAAAAACAAAACCTACGAAGATGAGCTTAAAGTGCTCTCTCAAAAAGAGCCGGTAAAAGCACAGATTCTTTCTTTGCTATTTGAAAAGTACAACATTAAAGAAGAGGATTTTCTCTCTGCTGAATTAGAGGTTGTTCCTGCCGGCAAGGCTCGAGAATGTGGCTTTGATCGCAGCATGATTTTGGGCTATGGGCAGGACGATCGTGTTTGTGCCTATACTTCGCTTCGCGCTCAGCTTGAGGTTGAAAAACCTCGTACCACAAGCGTTTGTATCTTGGCGGATAAAGAAGAAATTGGCAGTGTTGGTGCAACGGGAATGACCTCGATGTTTTTTGAGAATACCATTGCCGAAATTATGGAGTTAGCAGGTGAGGGCGGGCTTTTGCCGCTGCGTCGCGCACTTGCAAATTCTAATATGCTCTCAAGCGATGTAAGTGCGGCATTTGATCCTGCCTATGCTTCGGTGTTTGAGGCTAAAAATAGCGCCTATTGTGGCAAGGGCTTGGTGTTCAACAAATACACGGGTGCTCGGGGCAAATCGGGCTCAAACGATGCCAACGCAGAATATATTGCCTACTTGCGTAACATTATGGATGAGGCCTGCGTTCACTTCCAAACAGCAGAGCTTGGCAGAGTTAACGCTGGTGGCGGCGGAACCATCGCCTACATTCTGGCGCAATATGGCATGAATGTTATCGATTGCGGCGTAGCGGTGCTTTCAATGCATGCTCCTTGGGAGGTAACCTCAAAAGCAGATGTATATGAGGCATATCGCGGCTATCTTGCTTTTTTAAGGGCATAACTTAGCGCTTTTTGCCTAAGAGTCATAGAAGTTGTGCTAACAGGTGTCTATAATGGGGGAACCTGCTTGAGTTGGTTGGTGGGTTCCTCTATTTTGTTTGAGGGTTCGCAACGAATAGTTTAAAGGAGTGTTTTATGGCTTATTACTTCGAAGAACCATCGCGTACGTTTAACGAGTATTTGCTCGTTCCAGGATATTCTTCTTCGGAGTGTACTCCTGAAGCAGTAAGCCTTAAAACTCCTCTTGTTAAATTCAACAAAGGCGAAGAGCCTGCTATTTCGCTTTCAATTCCTATGGTATCGGCTATTATGCAGTCGGTTTCTGATGATGGTATGGCGGTTGCTCTTGCTCAGCAGGGCGGCCTTTCTTTTATTTATGGCTCTCAATCTATCGAAAGCCAAGCTGCTATGGTTAACCGGGTGAAAGATCATAAAGCGGGTTTTGTTCGCAGCGATTCTAACTTGGCACCAACAGCAACACTTCGCGACGTAGTTGCTTTAAAAGAAAAGCGCGGGCATACCACGATGCCTATTACCGAAGGTGGTCGTTCTCAGGGCAAGCTTTTGGGTATTGTTACGGGGCGCGATTATCGCCTATCGCGTATGAGCCTTGACGAGCCTGTTACCAACTTTATGACTCCGCGCGAAAAGCTCATCGTTGCTTCTGCCGATACCAGCTTAAAAGAAGCAAACGATATCATTTGGGACAACAAACTCAATTCGCTTCCTATTGTTGATGACGACGACAATTTGCTGTACATGGTATTCCGTAAAGATTACGAACAGCACAAATCAAACCCCGATGAGTTACTTGATGCTCATAAGCGCTATCTCGTTGGCGCGGGCATTAACACGCGTGATTATGCAGAGCGTGTTCCTGTGTTAATTGAGGCGGGTGCCGATGCGCTTTGTATCGATTCTTCTGAAGGATATTCCGAGTGGCAAGCGCGCACCATTGCATGGATTCGTTCTCATTATGGCAACTCGGTAAAAGTTGGTGCCGGTAATGTTGTTGATCGTGAAGGATTTCGCTTTTTAGCAGAAGCTGGCGCAGACTTTATCAAAGTTGGTATTGGTGGCGGCTCTATCTGTATTACGCGTGAGCAAAAGGGTATCGGTCGCGGGCAGGCAACGGCTTTAATTGAGGTTGCCGCTGCGCGCAATGAATACTTCCAAGAAACGGGCGTGTATGTTCCTGTTTGTTCTGATGGTGGTATTGTGTATGACCATCATATGACGCTCGCGCTTGCTATGGGCGCCGATTTTATGATGCTTGGCCGTTATTTTGCCCGCTTTGATGAAAGTCCTACCAATAAGGTAAACGTCAACGGCAATTACATGAAAGAGTATTGGGGAGAGGGTTCTGCCCGTGCTCGCAATTGGCAGCGCTATGATTTGGGCGGCGCTAAGAAGGGCATGACATTTGAAGAGGGTGTAGATTCTTATGTTCCCTATGCGGGCGCTTTGAAAGATAACGTTGATCTTACCCTTTCAAAAATTAAATCAACCATGTGCAATTGCGGTGCACTTACCATTGCTGAGCTTCAAGAAAAAGCCAAACTTACCGTGGTGAGCTCAACGTCTATTGTTGAGGGCGGCGCACACGACGTTGTCTTGAAAGACAAAACTCCATTTGTAAGCAATACTATTCGCTAAAACAATAAAACGCTTATCTATTAACTTTGTTGCTGGTCTTGGGTGAACATCCAAGACCAGTTTTATTGCTTCGGTCTTATCTCATGCTTCTCGTGTGGTTGCTTTCGTGCCGCTCGTGTGGCTTTTGCCCAGAACCCTTTTGCCTGAGTCTCGTTTTCTGTAGAGGGTGTATGGAGCACTTATGTGTACAGGTTGTTGTTTGCTCCACGCCTTTTTGCTGGTTATGCAGGGTTTACTGCTTGCAGCTTGTTGTGTTGCGGTAACAGAAAATCAACATCTAAGTGTCCAAGACTTACATTTTCTACATCTTGGGTTGCGTTATGGGTAAAAGTTGCTAAGATGAACAATTGTTAGCACTCAAGCAATGAGAGTGCTAATTAGTTTGGTAACAAGTTTAGTAACAAGCGCACTGCATGCTTTTTGCAAATGCGCATGACGTAAACAAACCTACGAAAGGAAGTACGTTATGAATCTTAAGCCACTGGGCGATCGCATTGTTGTTAAGCAGGACGAGGCTCAAGAAACCACGGCTGGCGGTTTGTACATTGCTGCTGAGTCAAAAGAAAAGCCTCAGACTGGCGTTGTTTTGGCGGTTGGTGAAGGAAAAGTTAACAATGAGGGCAAACACCTTCCTATGCCAGTAAACGTTGGCGATCGTGTTTTGTATGGTAAATATGGCGGAACCGAAGTTGACGTTGATGGCGAGAAGGTTCTTATTCTTCGCGCGGATGACATTTACGCTGCTTTTACTGAGTAGTGCTCCTCAGTAGTGCGTGCACGTTTTGGCGCTGGCTTTTGGCTAATACTTGGTTAGCGCACCATTCTTTTAGAAACTAAGACATGAAAGGATATATCCATGGCTAAAGAAATTCTTTTTGAGGCCGATGCTCGCAGTGGTATGGCTGCGGGAGTCAAAAAACTTGCTGATGCAGTTAAGGTAACCCTTGGCCCTAAAGGTCGCTATGTTGCTCTTGAGCGTTCTTATGGCGCTCCTTTGGTAACCAATGATGGCGTTACGGTTGCTCGTGAGGTTGAGCTTGAAAATCCGGTAGAGAATATGGGCGCTCAGCTTGTTCGTGAGGCTGCCGTTAAAACTAACGATGTTGCTGGCGACGGCACCACGACAGCAACTTTGCTTGCCGATGTTATCGTAAGCGAAGGCATTCGCAATGTTACCGCTGGTGCAGATGCGTTAGGTATTCGCCGCGGCATTGAAAAAGCAACCGATGCTGTTGTTGAAGCCATTCGAGCTGATGCAAAAGAGATTACCACCAAAGAGCAAATTGCTAACGTTGGCACCATTTCTGCAGGAGATGCCGTAATTGGTGAAAAAATTGCAGAGGCGATGGATGAGGTTGGCAAAGACGGCGCAATCTCTGTTGAAGAGAGCCAAACCTTTGGCATTGACATCGATATTGTTCAGGGTATGCAGTATGATCGTGGCTATATTTCTCCTTATATGGCAACTGATACCGAGCGCATGGAAGCTGTTTTGAACGATCCATACGTTTTGCTAACCGATCTTAAAGTTTCTTCAATTCAAGATTTGGTTCCTTTGTTGGAGCAAATTATGAAGGCCGGTCGCCCACTCTTAATTGTTGCAGAAGATGTTGAGGGTGAAGCTTTGGGCACCTTGCTTTTGAATAAGCTTCGTGGCACGTTGAATGTTGTTGCTATTAAGGCTCCGGGCTTTGGCGATCGTCGTGCTCGCATTTTGGAAGACATCGCTGTGGTAACCAACGGCAAGGTTGTTTCAAAAGACTTTGGCATGACGCTGGCAGACGTTACGCTCGACGCCCTTGGAACTGCTAAAACCATCAAGGTTACCAAAGATGCTACTGTTATCATCGATGGCGCAGGCGACAAAAGCGCTGTTGATGCCCGCATTGCTCAGATGCGCGCAGAGCTTGAGCGTCTTGAGAGCGAATTCGATCGCGAAAAACTTCAGGAGCGCTTGGCTAAGCTTTCTGGCGGCGTAGCTGTTCTTAAAGTTGGCGCAGCAACCGAGTCTGAGCTTAAAGAAAAGAAGAGCCGCATTGAAGATGCTCTGCAGGCAACGCGCGCTGCTGTTGAAGAGGGCATTGTAGCTGGTGGCGGCGTTGCTTTGATTAATGCAATTGCTGCTCTTGATGCGTTGGATGTTGCCGACAAAGACGAGAAGGTTGGCGTTGATATTATTCGCAAGGCGCTTGAAGCTCCCATGCGTGCAATTGCAACTAATGCTGGCTATGAAGGCTCTGTTGTGGTTGAGAAGGCAAAAGCTATGCCTAAGGGCGAAGGTATCAACTTCGCTGATGGCTCTCAGGGCAATATGATTGCAATGGGCGTTAACGACCCTGTTAAAGTTACCCGCACCGCATTGCAATCTGCTGCTTCTGTTGCTGCTTTGATTTTGATCACCGAGGCAACCATTAACGAGATTCCGGCTGAAGGTCCTGATCTTTCTGCTCTCGCTGGTGCTGCTGGCGGCATGGGCGGCGGAATGGGAATGATGTAATTTCGCGTTTCAAACTACCAATGTGAGGAGGGGCTAGCATGACAATATTGCTTAGATTATTGCAGGCATGGCCCCTCATGGTAGTTTTAGGACTGCTTGCGGTGGTGGTATATTTTTTGGTTTCTTGGGCCAAATCACCAACGCGAGCAAAGGAAGTTCTTATTAAACTGTTTACCGTTTTAACGAGTGTGCTGGCAGCTATTTTTACCCTAGCTTCGCTGTACGCTTTTTCAGAGCACAATATGAATGTGCTTGAGTTGGTTGGTTCGTTTGACGTTATTGTGATTGTTGCGCTGCTTATCACGCGTATTTGTCATTGGCGTTTTGTTAGAAATCATCCTAACTATAAAAACAAACCCGAAAAAACTGACTGGGTTTAAGGCGCCCTAAATGCTTCAAATGTGCCCAAGCCCCAAGCCGTCCCAGTCTATAGAGGCTTATGGAGGGCGCTATTTCTGCTATTCAAGAACCTCTTTAATAGCAGAAAGCAAATCAGTATATTCTTCATAAGCAGGGATTTCAGGATGATCTGCTTTAATGGAAGCGGTGCTACGGAACAAAAACCCTGCCTTGCCCGCTTTAATCATGCCAAGATCGTTAAAGCTGTCGCCAATAGCAATGGTATCAAGCCCCATAGCCTGAAATGCTTTTACTGTGGTGAGTTTTGATTGCTCGCAGCGCATGGCAAATCCGGTGATTTCTCCATTGGGAGCAACGATGAGTTCATTGCAAAACAGTGCAGGCCAATCAAGCTTTTTCATTAAAGGTTTGGCAAATTGGGTAAACGTGTCGCTAATGATAACCGCTTGAGTCTCGCTTCGCAGTTCATCCAAAAATTCTTTTGCACCAGGCAAAGGATCAATGGTTGCAATGGTATTTTGTATTTCTTGCAACCCAAGCCCGTGTTCTTTTAATACCTCGATGCGAAATTGCATGAGGTTGTTGTAATCGGGCTCATCGCGCGTGGTTCGTTTGAGCTCTGGAATATTTGTTGCTTCAGAAAAAGCAATCCATATTTCTGGAACAAGTACACCTTCTAAGTCTAAGCAAACAATTTGCATAACATTCCTTCTCTCACACACGATATTTATGGTGCTATCATACCCATCTTCAATGCTCTTGTGATATATCTTTCGATTAGGTGTAAAGGAGTGAGGGCATAAGGTATCGTTAGAAGCGTTGGTGCCTTGGATTTTACGTTTTTGAGGTTACAACAAGGGGCTTTATGATGCTCTGAAGTAAACGCACAACAACTATCAAAGAACGAACGGTACGTAGTAGTACGCAGTGAGGAGTTTGGCATGAAGTTTGAAACGCGCGAAGAAATAGACGAGCGCTATCGTTGGGATTTATCAAGTATTTTTGAAAACGATGAAGCATTTCTTGCCAGTCTTAATGAGGCTCAAAGCTACCCTGAAACATATCTATCATTTAAGGGGCGCATTTCGCAATCTGGTCGTGCGTTGCTTGCTTTTTTGCGCTTTGATGATGAGGTTGATGTTGTCGTAGGCAAACTTGTTAACTACGCCAACCGTAAAAGCGACGAAGATACGCGCTCTTCACGTTATCAAGATTATTCCAGCCAGGTTATGTCGCTCTATGTTGCTATATCAAGCGCTGCTTCATGGTTTAATTCTGAATTGCTGGGCATTTCGGAGCAGGCAATGGAGCAATTTTATGCCGAATGCCCCGATCTTGAACGTTATCGCAGAGCGCTTGATGTTATTTTTCGCAATCGTGAACATATGCTCTCTCCTGCTGAAGAGGCACTTTTGGCTGGTGCCGGTGAAATAGCTGCTCAGCCAGGCAATATCTATTCTCTTATGAGTGATGCCGATCTCACGTTTTGTGATGCTATTGATGCTGCAGGCAAGGCACATCCAGTAACTCACGGTACCTATATCCCTCTCATGGAATCGCCTGATAGAGCCTTGCGCGAATCTGCCTTTAAATCGATGTATGCAAGTTACGGGCAATTTCGCAATACCTTTGCAGCAACGCTCGGTGCTCAGGTAAAGCAGATACAATACTTTGCCACTGCTCGCAAGTATCCATCAAGCCTTGCTTATGCTCTGGATGCCTCCGAAGTCCCTGTTCAGGTTTACACTAACCTCATTGAAGCGGTGCACAAGCATCTTCCCGCGCTTCATAAGTATGTTGCGCTTCGTAAAAAGCTGCTTGATCTTGATGAGTTGCATTTTTGGGATTTGTACACGCCCATGATTGAAAACTTTGAAATGAAGTTTACCTATGAAGAGGCTTGTGAACTTATGTATAAAGCTCTTGAGCCTATGGGAGAAGAATATCTTGCTCTTGTGCGCAAGGGAATTAACAATCGCTGGGTGGATGTGTATGAAACTACTGGCAAGCGTAGCGGTGCTTATTCTGCCGGCGGGTATGGTATGCATCCCGTTATCTTGATGAACTTTCAGGGAACGCTTGATGATGTTTTCACCCTTGTGCACGAAATGGGGCATTCTATTCACACCTACCTTTCGTGCCATAATCAGCCTTCGTGCTATTCAAACTACGTAATTTTTGTTGCTGAGGTTGCCTCTACCTGTAATGAGGCGCTTTTAATGCAATATCTCCTCAATCATGCAAAGGGCAAGCAAGAGCGGGCGTATCTGCTTAATCATTTTCTTGAGCAGTTTAGGGCAACGCTGTATCGCCAGTGCATGTTTGCCGAATTTGAGCTTAAGGTTGGAGAACTTAATGCAGCGGGAAGCGGCATAACTGCCGATGCGCTTTGTGAGATGTATTGCCAGCTCAACAAAGAATATTTTGGCGAAGGAATTATGTTAGATGAAGAGATTGCGCTTGAATGGGCTCGCATTCCTCATTTTTACTACCAATATTATGTCTACCAATATGCCACTGGTTATGCTGCGGCGATAGCTTTATCTCAGCGGATCTTACATGAAGGAAAGCCTGCGCTTGATGCTTATCTGGGCTTTTTGAAAGGCGGTTGCTCTAAGCCTCCTATTGATTTGTTGCGCGGCGCTGGTGTTGATATGGCAAACACCGAGCCTATCGAAAGCGCTCTTACGCTCTTTGATTCACTGATTGATGAAATGGATGAACTTATTGGGTAATGTGTTCCAAGCGGGTTAAAAAACTCACGTTACTTTTTAATGGGCGTGCTTTTGCTATCATGGAATCAATTTATTACAAAAGGGTTTTAATCTTGTTGTGAATTGCTGTGGGCGCGCTCTTTATTCGCGGCAGTGTGCTTGTTCATACACCATCGCAATGCGCAACAATCAAGTGCGAAAAGGAAATAAAAAGGAACAACTATGACGCAACATTTAACGGAAAAAGATGTGCGCTCAATTGCAGAATATGCGCGCATCGGGCTTACCGATGAAGAGGTTTCTTCAATGACGCTGGACTTGAACAGCATCATCGAAAGCCTACAGCCCATTACCGAATATGACCTTGAGGGTATAGAGCCTACCTTTCATCCCATTGGTGGCCTTGTTAACGTTTCTCACGACGATGTCGAGGGAACAAGCTTTTCGCAAGCAACGGCTCTTAAAAATGCTCCCAAACAACAAGAGGGAAGCTTTTTGATTCCTGCAATTTTGGGCGGGGGAGATGCTTAATTATGGCGCTTTCAGATTTATCGGTTAAAGAAATTCAAGCAGGTCTTGCAAGCAAGGAGTTTTCGGCACAAGAAGTTGCTCAAGAGAGCCTTGCGCGCATTGCTTCGGTTGATAAAAAAATCCATGCATTTCTTGAAGTTACCGAGCAGCAAGCTTTGGATGCGGCGCGCCAAGTTGATGAGGCGATTGCGGCAGGTACGTTTGACAAGATGGGCCCGTTAGCAGGTGTTCCCGTTGCGTTTAAAGACAACATGAACTTAGAAGGAACGCACACCACCTGTTCTTCCCGCATGCTAGAAACCTATGTTTCTCCGTATACGGCAACGTGCGTTAACAATGTTATTCAGGCAGGGGTTATCCCGCTCGGCAAACTTAACATGGATGAGTTTGCGTTTGGCTCTTCTACTGAAACTTCAGCATTTGGCCCCACCTATAATCCTTGGGATTTAGAGCGGGTGCCTGGTGGCTCTTCGGGCGGCTCGGCTGCTTGCGTTGCTGCTGGTTTTGCTTGCGTTACCCTTGGATCTGACACGGGCGGCTCCATCCGCCAGCCAGGTAGTTTTTGCGGCGTTGTGGCAGTTAAGCCAACCTATGGCGTTGTTTCTCGCTATGGCGTTGTTGCCTTTGGTAGCTCGCTTGATCAGGTTGGTCCGTTTGCGCGCAGTGTTGAAGATGCTGCTCTTGCCATGAATGCCCTTGCGGGGCATGATCCTAAAGATTGCACAAGTCAGCCCGTCAATACCGATTTTACGGCAAATCTTGCTCAGGGTGTTTCAGGTATGCGTATTGGTATTGTTCCCAGCTTTATGGAGGCGGAAGGCCTTGACGCAGAGGTTCGCGCCAAAGTTGAAGAGGCTATTGCCCACCTCAAAACTATGGGGGCAGAAATTAGGGAAGTTGAATTGCCTAATGCGCAAGCTGCTATGAGCGCGTATTATGTTTTGGGCCCGTGCGAGGCGTTTTCAAATCTCGCTCGTTTTGATTCGGTGAGATATGGTTATTGTCCTGATGGGTTTAAAGATTTAGGCTCGCAATATGAGGCGGCCCGTGCGGGAGGGTTTGGCCTGGAGGCTAGGCGTCGCATTATGTTGGGCAGCTACTTGCTCTCTTCGGGCGTGTATGACAAATATTATTACCCTGCACAGCAGGTTCGTACGCTCATTACCCAAGATTACACCAAGGCTTACGAGCAAGTAGATTGCATTATTGCTCCCGTAAGCCCGCGTACCGCTTTTAAGTTTGGTGAAATTGCCGATCCGACCTCGATGTATCTATCTGATATGTTTACCATTTCTATCAATATTGCGGGCAACGGCGGCATGAGCTTTCCCGTTGGTTTGGGCGAGCGTTCTGGCTTGCCTGTAGGGGTTCAGCTTATCAGCCCCGCGTTTAAAGATGAGAATATGTTTAGAGTTGCAGCCGCGCTTGAAACTGTATATGGAACAGCTTCAGTAGCACCTGCTTTTTCTGACGGAAAGGCTGGTGAGTAACCAATGAAAAAACTCGAAGAAGTGCTTCAAGATTGGGAAGCGGTTATTGGTCTTGAGGTTCATGCAGAGCTAACCACGCTTGAAACTAAAATGTTTTGCAACTGCAAGCTTGAATTTGGCGCAGAACCCAACACGCACACGTGTCCTGTTTGTTTAGGGTTGCCAGGGGCTTTGCCTGTTCCCAATAAGGCAGCAATTGAATCCATTGTGCTTGCGGGCTTGGCAACTAATTGTGATATTGAAAAACGCTCGATGTTCTATCGCAAAAACTATATGTATCCCGATATGTCAAAAAATTTCCAAATAACCCAAGGTCCCGTGGCATTTTGCATGCGTGGGCATCTTGATTTGGAAGTTGATGGTGCTCCAGCAAAAGAGCGCATCGATATCCCTGAAGCACAAGAAGGAAGCTACGTTGCCCACATTGGTATTGAGCGTATCCATATGGAAGAAGACGCAGGTAAAATGATCCACATCGGTGGTGATGAGGGGCGCATTGCAGGTGCTACGCATTCGCTGGTTGATTACAACCGCTGCGGAACGCCATTAATTGAGCTGGTAACTCAGCCCGATTTACGCACCCCTGAAGAGGCACGCCTGTTCATGCAAAAACTTCGTCAGATTTATTTGGCTATTGGCATTTCAGATTGCTCGATGGAAGAGGGCTCGTTGCGTTGCGATGGCAATGTGAGCTTGCGCCGCCGAGGCGAAACAAAATTGGGCACTAAAACCGAGCTTAAAAACATGAATAGCTTTAAAAACTTACATGACGGTTTGGCTTATGAAATTTGTCGTCAGGCAGAGGTGCTTGAAGAGGGCGGCATTATTTATCAAGAAACGCGCCATTGGGATCCAAGCGCAAAGCGCACCATTGTTATGCGCGTGAAAGAAACCGCAGATGATTATCGTTTGTTCCCCGACCCAGACCTTGCTCCTTACGATTTAAGTGATGAATTTATCGAGAGCATTCGCGCCCGCTTGCCCGAGCTTCCCGATGAAAAGGCAAAACGTTTTGAGGAAGCCTTTGGTTTATCTGCTTATGATGCGCGTCATTTAGTTGAGCACCGTGCAACGTCAAATTTCTTTGAGGCATGTATGAAAGAGGCTAAGGGTGAGCTAGCAAAACCTTTGGCAAACCTTATCATCAATGATGTTGCGGCTTATCTGAATGCAAATGCCGAGGTTGATCTTGCGCAATCAAATCTTACGCCTGCTCGTGCTGTTGAGTTGGTAACTCTGCTTTCAGAAGATGTTATTTCTTCCAAGCAGGCAAAACAGGTTTTTGCAGCAATTTTGGAAGAGGGCAAAGATCCTTCGGCGATTGTAGAAGAGCGGGGCATGAAGCAAGTTTCTGATACGGGCGCTATTGAGGCGGTAGTAGATGGTGTTTTGGCAGAATTCCCCGATAAGGTTGAACAGTACAAGGGCGGCAAAACAGGTTTGCTTGGATTTTTTGTTGGTCAGTGCATGAAGGAAATGAAAGGCCAGGGCAACCCCAAGGTTATCAATGAGCTCCTTACAAAGAAGCTTTCGTAGAAGGCTATGGCTCTATGATGGCAACGATGTATTCTCGTTGCCATCTTTATTTTGTAAGGTTTTATGACGAGAAGCACTCAGCATTTTCCATTTTCTATTACAAGGCTTTTCTCCTAGAAAAGCCGCAATTATAAAAACGGAATGATGGAGTGAGGCGCATAGCGAGTTTGCGCATTTGTGCAAACGAGCGGTAGCCGAGCGGGTGTCTTCGAGCATAATGCCTTACAAAATAAAGACAACACAAGCATATAGACAGGTATGATAGGTGTGCTTGTTGTAAAAATAGAAAAGGATAGTAATGGCTTCTGAAAAATCAGAAATTGTAGATGAGGGTCGCGATAAAATTTCAAGCCGTTTGGGCTTTATTTTAATCAGCGCTGGCTGCGCAATCGGTCTTGGTAATATTTGGCGCTTTCCCTATATTACGGGAGAATATGGCGGTGCTGCGTTCGTCTTACTCATTTTGCTGTTTTTGATAATCTTAGGCTTACCTATTTTGGTGATTGAGTTCGCCGTGGGTAGAGCAAGTTATCGATCGGTTGCGCGTAGTTTTGATGCGCTCGAACCAAAAGGAACCAAATGGCATTATTTTAAATGGTTTGCTTTGGCGGGCAACTGCGTTTTGATGATGTTTTACACCACGATTTGCGGCTGGATGGTAGCTTATCTTTGCAAGATGGCAGTAGGTGTATTCAATGGGGAGGCCGATGTTAGCGGCGTATTTTCCTCGATGGTTGGAGATCCTGTTGAGCTCACCATATGGATGCTCGTGGTAACAGGCATTGGGTTTGGCGTGTGCGCTATGGGCGTTCAAAAAGGTGTTGAGCGCGTAAGCAAAATTATGATGGCAGCGCTTTTTGTAACCATGGCTATCCTTTGTGTTCATTCGCTTACCTTAGAAGGCGGGGCTGCCGGCTTAGAGTTTTATCTTATTCCTGATTTCGATAAGCTTTTTAATAACCCCAATGCCACCTTTGCCCAAATTGTATATGCCGCCATTAGTCAGGCATTCTTTATGCTTTCAATTGGCGTGGGTTCTATGTCTATTTTTGGTAGTTATATCGATCGTTCGCATTCATTAACGGGTGAAGCATTGCGCATTGGTGCGCTTGATACCTTGGTTGCGCTTATGGCGGGTTTGATTATCTTTCCTGCTTGTTTTGCGTTTGGGGTTAGTCCTGATTCTGGTCCGAATCTTGTGTTTGTTACCCTTCCGCCCGTGTTTCAGCAAATGCCCTTGGGACAAATTTGGGGCACCTTGTTCTTTTTGTTTATGGCATTCGCTGCCCTTTCAACGGTGATTGCGGTATTTGAAAATATTTTGCGCTTTACCATGGATCAATGGAATATTACGAGGCGCAGAGCCATTGCTATTATGGCGCCTATTTTGATTATTGGGTCGATGCCGTGCGTGCTTTGCTTTAATGCGTGTTCGGGCGTTATTATTCCAGGAATTGGTGATATTCAATCGTTTGAAGATTTCTTTGTCTCTAACAATGCGTTGGTTTTGGGATGTTTGATTTTTGTTTTATTCACGGTGTCAAAACGTGGATGGGGTTGGAAGAATTTTCTTGAAGAAGCCAATAAGGGTAAAGGAATGAACTTTCCTCAATGGGCATACTATTGGGTAAAGTTCGGCATTCCTATTCTTATTGTTGTTATTTTTGTTGCCGGTTGGGCGCCCATTTTGCAAACATGGTTTAGCTGAGGCTAGCGTATATACTTTGCGCCGTCTCCCCTTAAAATTTTTTTGCAAAAAAATTTAAAAAAAGCTATTATGTCGAAATTGACAAAGATTCTCAAAAGGGATACCTATGCAAAAA
>CAVJWZ010000016.1:0-30278 GCA_963653545.1 uncultured Eubacteriales bacterium
GAACGAGACTCAGATAAAGAATGACCTCGCCGCGATCCAGGCCGATCCTGAAGGCGCTGTGGTGCAGGAGTACAAGACCCTCATGAACAACGATGAGTACCACCTGTACGCCAAGTGGAGCGGGTCGACCGTGGACGCCAGCGGCGAGGCGCAGCCCGCGAACAAGTACGTCGAGTTCCGCATCATCCAGGTTGGTGCCCACGACAAAGACGGCTCCGCGCTGACCTTCGCGGCAACCCATTCGCTGCCTACGGCACAGGTGATGAATTCTTCTGGCACCAATACAACCGGCTGGTCAGGTTCTGAAATGCGTGCAACCATGAACGATAGTGATGGCTATGTTATGACTGGTCTTTCTGATTTAGCTAGTTCAGTATTGCCAGTACAGAAAATGCAAGCAACTTATGATGTAACTACCAGTAAATGGAATACGGATGCAAGCCTCACTGATAAACCAGACACCTTCTGGCTTCTTTCTCACAGTGAAATTTACGGTGAGAATTCAGCTTTGATTAATGGTAACGTTTCCAATACCTTCAAAGTTGAAGGCGCCCAGTATAAGTGGTTTTCTGACCGAGGTATCACCTGTACTGGTTGGAGCCTCGGTGTTAACATCGACCAAATCGCAGACATAGACAAAACCCGTAGCGGTTCTAGCCTAGCTTGTTCCAAAAATAAAAATAAGGGTTGGTGGCTTCGTTCACCTGCTGTGAACTCCGGCTCCTTTGGCCGTGTGAGCGACAGCGGTCGTCCGAACAATGACTACGCCACCAACGATGCATATGGCGTTGTCCCCTGTTTCGCTATGTAATCATCGAGGAGAGGGCACCTATGAAGACATGGTAAAAGCGAAGTACTCATTTACGGGTGGGTTATGGAGCGAAAGAATAAGGTTGTAGGTTTTTGTGCTGTTGCGCTTCGAGCGTAGCAGCGCGACAGCGTTTTTGCTTCTTGCGTACAGTGGTGATACATTGCCATCCCCTTATCTTTAGATGTCCAGGAAATTGTCCGGAGGCCCCCCTCGGTAGTGTTGCGGTGAGTACAGGAAACTACGGATGGCCTACGAAAACGCCGCTCTTATGCTTTTCTAACTTTATACCTTACAATATGCGTCCTATTTGTTATCATTACGAGGTTGTTGTCTTCAAAGCGGCAACGTCGAAGAAACATGCGGGTGTGGCGGAATTGGCAGACGCGCCAGGTTTAGGTTCTGGTGGGTAACCCCCGTGAAGGTTCAAGTCCTTTCACCCGCACCATTTTTTTTCGGCTGTAATGTATTCAAGAAGGAGTTAATTCGTGAACACCAAAGTAGAGGCCCTTAAGGATAATCAGGTTAAGATTTCCTTTGAAATCGAAGCTGAAGATGTTGATGCGCGCATTAAGCGCACGTATAAGGAATTCGCAAAAAAATATAAGTTTCCTGGTTTTCGTCCTGGTAAGGCCCCTCGTCCTATTATCGACAACATGATGGGCGCCGATGCGGTTCGCGCTAGTGTTACTGAAGATTTGGTAAACGATGTGTATCCTCGTGCGTTGGATGAAAACAATCTTGTTCCTTTATTTAAGGCTGAAAATGATTTTGAAACCGACATGGTTGAAGAGGGAAAGCCCTTTAAATTTACCGCTACTATTCAGGTAAAACCAGAGTGCGAACTTTCAAGCTATGATCCGGTAGAAATTGAAATTCCCTCTGTTGAGCCTACCGAAGAAGAAGTTAATCAGCAGGTTGAAGAGCTTCGCAACTATTATCACGATTTCAAAGATGCGCCCGCTAACACCAAGGTAAAAAAGGATGAATTTGTAGAATTCACCATGAAGGTCACTGATGCTAACGGCGAAGAAGTACCTACCATGTCTGCTGAAAAGCGCCTGTATCAGCTTGGCGTTAATTTGTTCCCTAAGGCATTTGATGCAGAACTTATTGGTCTTAAGAAGGGCGAATCCAAAAGCTTTGACATTGATTTCACCGATGATGATTCTATGATGGCTATGACCATGGAAGAAAAGGGCGTTTACCATTTTGAGGTAACCATTGATGTAATCAAGAAAAAGATTCTTCCTGAGATTACCGATGAATGGGTAAAGCTTACCTTTGGTTTTGAAAATATTGCCGATATGCGCGAAAAGATTTCTGAGAGCATTCGTGAGCAAAAAAGCGAATCGGCTCCTCGCCGCAAAGAAAATGAATGTCTTTATGCTATTTCACAGCGTGTTGATGATGCGGTTGTTCCTGAGGGAATGTGTGAAATTGAAGAGGCTAACCTTCTTCAATCATTCTATGGGCAGCTCAATAAGGCAAACATGACCTTTGATCAGTATCTTGATACTATGGGCATTGATTCTGAGCAGTTCAAAGAGGATATGAAAAAGCAATCAAAAGATTTGGTAAAACAAGATCTTGCTCTTGATGCTTGGGCTCGTCATTTCAACATTACGGCAACCGATGCAGAAATTACGGCAGAGTTTGAAAAGGCCGATGTTGATGATCCGGCTGCTGTTGAGGCTGAATGGCGTGAGAGTGGTCGCATTCCTATGATTCGCGAAGGCGTTTTGCGTACCAAGGCAATGCTTGAAATCGTGGAAGGTGCCAAGGTAACCGAAAAAGCGGTAGAAGAGCAGTCAAAAGAAGAGAAAAAGCCTGCCAAAAAAGCAGCAAAAAAATCAACCAAAAAAGCTGAAGCAGAAGATGCAGCTAAGGCTGATTCAGAGTAGAGCTTTTTGATTAAAGAGCAGGTAAGTGAGGTAATTATATATGTCTTATAATACGCAATCGGCACTCATTCCTTACGTTATTGAGCAATCTCCTCGCGGAGAGCGTAGTTATGATATTTACTCTCGCCTGCTCAATGATCGTATTGTATTTTTAGGTGAAGCAATCGATGATGCGGTGGCAAATACTGTTGTTGCCCAGTTGCTTCATCTTGAATCTGCTGATCCCGATAAAGATATTTCACTTTATATCAACTCTCCGGGAGGCTCGGTGAGTGCGGGTTTGGCAATTTATGACACAATGAATTACATTCGTTGTGATGTTTCCACCATCTGCATGGGCATGGCGGCTTCTATGGCTTCTGTTTTAATGAGTGCAGGGGCTTCTGGTAAACGTTTTATTTTGCCCAATGCACAAATTATGATCCACCAGCCTATGGGGGGTTCGGGCGAGCGCACCCAGCAAACAGATTTTGAAATCATCGCTGAAGAAATGCGCAAAACTCGTGATCGCCTTGAGGGTATTTTGGCTAAGCACACCGGTCAAACAATTGAAAAAATCCATGCTGATTCTGAACGTGACAACTGGATGTCTGCCGAAGAAGCGCTCGCTTATGGTCTTGCCGATAAGGTTGTTGCTTCCCGTGTAGCGGCGGATGAATAGGCGATATGAATATGACCGATCAATCTGCTGATTCTTCTCGTTCTATTCGCTGCGCTTTTTGCGGTCAAACGCCTGATCAGGTTAACGCTATGATCTCAGGGCCTAACGGTATCTATATTTGCGATGAATGTATTTCGGTTTGCGCAGAAGCCATGATCACCGATTTAAGCTTTCGTGGCTTGGAATCAGATGCGCTCAATTCTATCGTTCAAACCCATGAGCTGTTTGATGTAGACGATGCTCAAGAGCAAGCATCGGCTGTTCCGCTTAAAAAGCTTCCAACTCCTCGTGAGCTTTATGAACAGCTTTCAGAGCATGTTGTTGGTCAAGAAAACGCAAAGCGTGCCTTGGCAGTTGCGGTGTATAACCACTACAAACGAATAAGTTTAGGTGAGACCAATCAGGGCGATGTTGAGATTGCCAAAAGTAATATTTTGCTTTTAGGGCCTACCGGTTCAGGTAAAACATTGTTAGCGCAAACGCTTGCGCGCACTTTGCAGGTTCCGTTTGCCATTGCTGATGCAACCACACTCACCGAGGCGGGCTATGTGGGCGAAGACGTTGAGAACATCTTGCTCAAGCTCATAACGGCTGCGGATTTTGATGTTGATCGTGCAGAGGTTGGCATTATCTATATCGATGAGATTGATAAGATTGCTCGCAAGGCAGAAAATCTTTCTATTACGCGTGATGTGTCTGGTGAGGGTGTTCAGCAGGCACTACTTAAAATTGTTGAAGGTACTGAGGCATCTGTTCCTCCTCAGGGAGGGCGCAAGCATCCCCAACAAGAGCTTATCCATATCGATACTACCAATATTCTCTTTATTCTTGGTGGTGCCTTTGTGGGGTTGCCTGATATTGTTGCCGAGCGTGTTGGCAAAACGAGCGTTGGGTTTGGCTCAGAACTTCCTAAATCAAAGCGTGAATCTGATGCGGAGCTGCTTGAGCAGGTGCTTCCTGAAGATCTTCATAAATTTGGTATGATTCCTGAATTTGTGGGACGTATTCCGGTAGTGACGTCGTTAAAAGAGCTTTCTAAAAAAGATTTAGTCCGTGTTTTAACTGAGCCTAAAAATGCTTTGGTAAAACAGTATTCACTCATGTTTGCCTATGAAGATTCTGAGCTGGTATTTGATCCAGAGGCTCTTGAGGCTATCGCTGAAAAAGCGATAGAACATCAAACGGGTGCTCGTGGTTTGCGCAGCATTTGCGAAGATGCCCTTATGGATGTTATGTATGAACTCCCTGATCATTCGGGAAAAACAAAGGTAGTTATCAAGCGAAGCGATATTGAAGGGCTCACTAAGCCAGAAATTGTTTCGGTAGAATCCAAGTCAAACGAAAAGCGCAAAAAATCTTCCAAAGCAAATGCTAATTAACCATCAACAATGTGCCCGCGTATTACGTATTATGCTGCGCGCATTCGGGTACTTTGTATTGGAGTACAATAGCGAGTACGTCAATATGCTAAAACAATCCTGATTAATTAAAGTACTTGTTTAATACATACCCCGTTGCCTTAAGGAAAGGAACAGTAGTGTCGTCAGATAAAAATACCGATCAGCCTTCTTATAGCCAATGGGAAGCCCCTCTTTTTAACGCTTGGAAAGAGAGTGGTTTATTTGCGCGTACGCCTGGTTTTGGAAAGAATGGAACCGACACGTATACCGCTGTTATTCCTCCTCCTAACATTACGGGCATGCTTCATATGGGTCATGCACTCAACGATACTATTCAAGATGCTTGCATCCGAAGGGCGCGTATGCGAGGTTATCAAACTCGTTGGGTTCTAGGAACTGATCATGCGGGTATCGCAACGCAAACCAAGGTTGACAAAAAGCTTGCTGAAGAGGGCACCTCGCGCTTAGAGATTGGGCGTGAGGCTTTTATTAAGGCTTGTTATGATTGGCGGGCAGAATACGGCACTACTATTGTCAATCAAATTAAGGGTATGGGCTGTTCGTGTGATTACAACAACGAAAACTTCACCCTTTCTTCCGAATATGCTCATGCCGTTCGTAAGGTATTTTGCGATTGGTATCATGACGATCTTATTTACAAGGGTCGCCGCATCGTTAATTGGTGCCCTTCTTGCACTACTGCTATCGCCGATGATGAGGCAGAATATATTGATGAGTCGGGGCATCTTTGGTATTTGCGCTATCCGCTCAAAGAGCCAGTAGATGGGCTTGAATATGTTGTTGTTGCCACTACGCGCCCTGAAACCATGTTGGGCGATACTGGCGTTGCGGTAAGCCCTAAAGATGCGCGCTATAAAAATCTGGTGGGCAAAACTATTGTTTTGCCTATCGTAAACCGTGAAATTCCTATTTTTGCTGATTATTACGTTGATTCAGAATTTGGAACAGGCTGTGTTAAAACTACGCCTGCACATGATCCTAACGATTATGCTATGGGACAGCGCAACAATTTGGAGCAAATTAACATTTTTGATGAGCATGCAATCGTTGTTGAAGGCTACGGTAAATTCAGCGGGATGACGCGTGATGAGGCTCGCCAGGCTGTAGTTGCAGAATTTGAGGCGCTTGGTTTGCTTGATCATGTTGAAGATCACGATCATTCTGTTATGACGTGTTATCGCTGTCACACCAAGCTTGAGCCATGGCTTTCTGAACAGTGGTTTGTTGCGGTTGATCGTCTCAAAACAGAGGCTGCTCGCGTTGTTGAGGATGATTCAATCAAATTTTATCCTCAACGCTGGAAGCAGGTTTATCTTGATTGGCTTGAGAACCTAAAAGATTGGTGTATTTCTCGTCAGCTGTGGTGGGGGCATCGTATTCCAATGTTTTACTGCGATGAATGCGGCTGGGAAGATGCGCTTCTAGAAGATACTGACACCTGTCCGGTATGTGGAGGTCATGTTCATCAAGATGAAGATGTGTTAGATACCTGGTTTTCTTCACAGCTGTGGCCTTTTGCTACCCAAGGTTGGCCTGAGCATCCTGAGGAGCTTAAGAAGGTCTATCCAACCCAAGTGCTTTCTACGGCGCGCGACATTATGGGCTTGTGGGTTGCGCGTATGGTTATGTCATCGCTGTATTTCACCAAAGAAATCCCCTTTAGCGATGTAATTATTCACCCCACCGTTATGGCTGCTGATGGCAAACCAATGTCAAAAAGCCGCGGTAACGGGGTAGACCCACTTAAACTTATGCAAGATTATGGCGCCGATGGTATGCGATTTGGCCTGTTAATGCAGGTCACTGGGGCTCAAGATTTACGGTTTAACGAGAGCAAGCTTGAGAGCAGTCGCAATTTTTCCAATAAAATTAGGAATGCTGCTCGTTTTGTTAAGATGAATCTTGAAGGCTATGTACCTGGAGAGCCAAACCCTTCAACATTGGCAGATAAATGGATTTTTTCTCGGTTGGCCACCTTGGTTGCAACGCTTGATAGCGCCTATGAAAGCTATGAATTTGGCGATATCACGCGTGAATTATATGCGTTTTTCTGGAATGAATTTTGCGATTGGTACATCGAGCTTTCTAAAGCACGTCTTTTAAGCGAAGGCGAAGATAAGCTTATTTGTCAGCGAAATTTGGTGTTTGTTTTGGATACTGCGCTTCGTCTGCTTCATCCCATCATGCCATTTGTTACTGAGCAAATTTATCAGGATCTCCCGGGCGATAAAAAATCCGAATTTTTAATGATGGCACAATGGCCAAATGCAAATGAGTTGGCTGGTTATATTAATAAAGAGGCTGAACGAGCCATTGAAATGGTTACGCAATCGGTTTCTTCGATACGTTCAGTACGCGCACGATATGGCATCTCGCCGCGCAAGGAACTTATTGTATCGGTTAAGCCTGCCAATAGCGATATGCTCTCTTTGTTTGACGATCAGCAAGATCTTATTTGTGCATTGGCAAATATAACAATAGCCTCGATTGATGCTGACCTTGTTAAACCAGAAGAATCTATCATGTGTTTGGCTGAGGGGATAGAGCTGTATGTTGTTTTGGCAGGGTTGGTTGATTTTGCGGCTGAGCGCAAACGCCTAGAAAAAGAGATAGCAGCGCTTGAAAAAGATTTCGCCAAATTTGATAAAAAATTGAGCAATCCAGGGTTTTTGTCAAAGGCTAAGCCTGAGATTATTGAAAAGGATCGCACTAAGTTGGCGGATATTTCTGATAGGTTGACACATTTAAAGGCTCAGCTTGCTGATATGTAAGGGTAAGATTTGTTATAATCAAGCGCCGTAATTAAAGTGTTTGTGCACACGGAGTTTATTAAAACTCTTGCTATGAAACTAAAGGGCAGAGCATCGTAGTGTACAACACATGGATTCGTTAGGAAAAAGGATGTCGGCTGTATTTCAACAAATGCCAGGACTGCAGATAATTCTTGATATCTTTATTTTTATTGTAGTGGCTTTGTATGTTCTTTCGATTGTATGGGTTGTGCGAGATGCTCGTAATCGTGGTGCTTCTTGTGTTATGTGGGGCATCGTAGCTCTTATTCCTTTGGTAGGCGTTCTTGCGTATAACCTCATGCGTCCTCCGCTGCTCACCTCGGATAGAGACGAGCAGGAGCTCGATGTTGCTTTGAAGCGCCGCGAACTTATGAAGTACGGTGAGTGTGGCTCTTGTGGCTATCCTGTTGAATATGATTATGTTATGTGTCCCAATTGTCATCAGCGTTTAAAAAATCTTTGTCCCACGTGCCATCATGCATTAGAACCCGAGTGGTCGGTATGTCCATATTGCACCGCGCAAATAGGAACACCTCGCCAACAGCGATCAGCTGCTCAAGGTGAGTCTCGCAGGCGTTCTACTCAATCGTCGCAGGAGTTTTCTTTGCTAGACGATACAACAACTATTTAGCAGGGTGCTTTATCGTAAGCCCCCGCGTTGTAACGGCTTCGTATTGAAGAATTGATTGGTTTAATTTACGAAGTCGCCTTTTGGTGGCTTTGTTTGTTTAGAGGGTAAAACTTCTAAACGTATGGTAAAAACACAGGCGCTTTGTACGCGCCCGGTGTAGATGAGTGCAGGCGCTTTGTGCGCGCCCGGCACAAGAAAGGAGCAAATATGCTCGTTACGTTACCAGATGGTTCTCACAAAGAACTCGAGCAAGGTGCAACGGTTGGAGATGTTGCCGCCTCAATTGGCACAGGCCTTGCAAAAGCTGCTTTAGCAGGCAAAGTTAATGGATGCTTGGTTGATGTGTCTGCGCTGGTAAAAGAAGGTGATTTGGTAGAAATTATTACCAATAAATCTCCTGAGGCGCTTGGCATCATGCGTCATTCGGTAGCTCATATTATGGCCGAAGCCGTTCAGACGTTATTCCCGGGTGCTCAAATTGCATTTGGCCCTCAAACGGAAGATGGGTTTTTTTACGATTTTGAACTTTCCCGTTCGGTTTCAGTGAATGATTTTGAGGCGATTGAAAAAAAGATGGCAGAAATTGTCGCTGCCGATGAGCCCTTCGTTCGGGAGGTAGTAAGTAGGGAAGAAGCCACAAAAATCTTTGCTAATCAGCGTTTTAAACTTGAGCATATTCAAGATCTTTCCCCTGAGGTTGAAATTAGCTTGTATCGTCATGGTGATTTTGTCGATCTTTGTAGTGGCCCGCATGTTCCTTCAGCAGGCAAGGTTGCCTCCTTTAAGCTTATGAAGGTTGCGGGTGCCTACTGGAAGGGTGATTCTGAACGAGAAATGCTTCAACGCATCTATGGCACGGCATTTTTCAAGAAAAAAGAGTTAGAGGAATATCTTCATAATTTAGCTGAGGCAGAAAAGCGCGACCATAGAAAGATTGGTCGTGAGCTTGGTTTATTCATGCTTGATGATGCTGTTGGTGTTGGTCTTCCGCTCTATCCGCCTAAAGGCGCTCGGGTGATTCGTCTTTTACAAGAGTGGTTGCGGCGTGATTTGTATGCACGCGGTTATGAGGAAGTTATTACTCCTCATGTGTACAAATCTGATGTTTGGAAAACCTCGGGTCATTATAATTTTTATCACGAAAATATGTACTTCTTCTATATCAATGAGGGAAGTGAAGATGAGCCGCGCTTGTCTGAATATGGCGTAAAGCCCATGAATTGTCCGGGGCATGTGCTTTTGTATAAAAACGAAATTCATTCGTATAGAGATTTGCCGTTGCGTTTATTTGAATTTGGCACAGTATATCGCCATGAAATGAGCGGTGTTGTTCATGGTCTTTTGCGTGCGCGTGGTTTTACGCAGGATGATGCTCATGTATTTTGCCAACGCGACCAAGTGGTAAGCGAAGTTGTGGCTATCCTTGATTTGGTTGATCACATTATGTCTACCTTTGGTTTTGAGTATATGGCCGAAATTTCTACGCGCCCTGAAAAGAGCATTGGTTCCGATGATATGTGGGAGCATGCAACGAATGCATTAAAAGAAGCTTGTGCAGAACATGGCTTAGCATATGAAATCAATGAGGGAGACGGGGCGTTTTACGGTCCTAAGATTGATATTAAAGTAAAAGACGCTATTGGTCGTACCTGGCAGTGTTCAACGGTTCAGGTTGACTTTAATCTTCCAGAGCGCTTTGATCTTACCTATCGCACCAAAGACAATACCGAAGAACGTCCGTGGATGCTCCATCGCGCTATTTTTGGCTCTATCGAGCGCTTCTTCGGTATTCTTATTGAGCACTATGCTGGCTCGCTTCCGTTATGGCTTGCACCTGTGCAGGTTGCGCTTTTGCCTTTGGCCGATCGCCACTTGGAGGCGTGCAAAGAGCTTGCTGCAAAAATTACGGCAGCAGGTGGACGTGTTGAAATCTATGAGCAAAATGAGCCTATGCGGGTAAAAATTGCAAAGGCTCAGGCCGAAAAAATTCCGTATATGGGCATTATTGGCGATAAGGAGCTTGAAAAAGGCGTTGTTTCTATTCGCGAACGTCATGAAGGTGATTTGGGTACGTGGAGCATTGATCAGCTTCTTGAGGTTATTCGCGATGCGCGCATTTAGGGTTATATAAGAGGCAAAGACCAACAGGTTATAGAGCACAATCAACCAACAAAATGGTTTCAAAGGGCACCAAATTGGTGCCCTTTTCTACGTATTCGCGTACAATAAGGGGAATAGTAGGAGGTAGCCGTTAAGCAACGGTTAACCGTGAATAAAGCAACACTAAGGTTATAAAGGGGGAAGGTATGAGCGAAGTAGTAACAGCAGATCAGTTTGAAGAAAAGGTAATAGCAGCACATAAACCAGTACTGGTTGATTTTTTTGCTACCTGGTGTGGTCCGTGCAAAATGATGGCTCCGATATTAGATGAGGTTGCAGCGGAGGTTTCTGATCGCGGTGCAGTTTATAAAGTCGATGTAGATCAAAGCCCATCTTTGGCATCTCGTTTTGAGGTTATGAGCGTTCCTACTCTTGTTTTGTTTAAAAATGGTAAGGTGGCCAAGCGTTTTGTTGGCGTGCAGTCAAAACAAGCGTTACTTGATTTGTTCTAAGAAGTGCTAGTTTTCATGCTGCAAAGACGGCTTTTTAACGGCTTGCATGTTACCAAGAAATTCTTGAAACATAAGCAGTTTTTTGGTTTTTCGACTATAAAGATATTCAATCATAAAGAGGTATAAAGAGGTGGCTCAATGAACGATGTAGCAATTATTGGCTCAGGTCCGGCGGGGCTGTCTGCTGCTATTTATGCCGCCAGGTCTGGCCTTTCAACGGTGGTTTTTGAGGAGCTTTCCGTAGGGGGTAAGCTTACTTCAATTTTCTCGCTTGAAAATTATCCGGGCTTTCCTCAAGGCATTAACGGGTTTGACTTTGCGTTAGCGCTCAAGGAGCAGGCCGAAAAATTTGGTGCGCACATATGCTATGAAAAAGTAGAGGCATTTGAGCCAGTACCTCCTTGTAACAATGCTTTGCCTGAAAATACTTCGGGATATTTGCTTAAAACAGCAAACAATACCTATCATGCACGAAGCGTTTTTATTGCAACGGGGGCGCAGCCTGTTAAGTTGGACAATGTTGATGTGTCGAGCTTAGAGGGCGCGGGGGTTTCGTATTGCGCCACTTGCGACGGAAATTTTTTTGCTGGTAAAGAGGTGGCGGTAGTTGGCGGGGGCGATACCGCCTGTGCCGATGCATTGTATCTCTCTCGTATAGCATCAAAGGTTCATCTTATTCATCGTCGCTCAGAGCTTCGCGCTAACCCATGGTATCAAGAGCGCGTTCTCAACGGTGAGAACATCGTTATCCATTGGGATTGTGTTGTTGCAGAGGTAGAGGAAGAACAAGGGCGGCTTTCGGGCGTTGTTTTAAAAGCGACTAACACTCACACTCACCAAAAAAGCACCCTTGCGTGTTCGGGCCTGTTTGTAGCCATTGGCGCTCGGCCCTCAACCGAGTGGCTTCGTGGCATTGTTCAGCGAGATGAGCAGGGCTATCTTATAACCAATGAAGAATGCCAAACGTCATTGCCAGGGGTATTCGCCATTGGAGATGTAAGGCAAACGCCCTTAAGGCAGGTGCTTACCGCTGCGGCCGATGGCGCCATTGCGGCACAGGCGGCTGCTAAGTTTCTTGCTTCGTGATAAGATACTTCTTTGCGTGCTTTAAGGTAGTGTTTAAGGTATCGCTTAAGTAAAACCTAATCAGGTATTCGTGAACATATTTCATAAGGAGCGTTGACGGGCTAATGCGCGAAAAGCTTGAAAAAATAATCAATGCATATCAAGAGCTTGAGGCTAAACTGGGTGATCCTTCAGTAATTGCCAATCAAAATGAATACAATAAATTGGCAAAAAGCTATGCCGATCAAGGCCCATTGGTAGCAAAGTCGCGCGAGTACATTCAGTGTCTTGACGATCTTGCGGCAGCAAAAGAGATGCTTGTGGATGCTGATATGAAGGAATTTGCCCAAGAAGAAATTTCTGAAATTGAAGCAAAGCTTCCAGCGCTTGAAGAAGAAATTAAATTCATGCTTATTCCTTCAGACCCTGCCGATGCAAAAGATATTATTGTTGAAATTCGTGCAGGTGCTGGTGGTGATGAGGCAGCAATTTTTGCGGGTGATCTCTACGATATGTATACGCGTTTTGCTTCTGATCAGGGATGGAAATGCGAAACGATGAATGCTCACACTTCCGATGCGGGTGGTTATAAAGAGATCCAGTTTAAAGTGCTTGGCAACAATGTTTATTCCGTCATGAAATTTGAAAGCGGCGTTCATCGTGTTCAGAGGGTTCCTAAAACAGAGAGCCAGGGTCGTATTCATACGTCAACGGCTACCGTTGCTGTTTTGCCTGAAGCGGATGAGGTTGAGGTAGATATCAACCCCAACGATTTGCGAATTGATGTGTATCGTGCAGGAGGCCCTGGTGGTCAGTGTGTTAATACCACTGACTCAGCGGTTCGCATCACGCATCTTCCTACGGGTTTGGTTGTTCAATCTCAAGATCAAAAATCTCAGCTCCAAAATAAGCTGGCGGCTATGAGCGTTTTGCGCGCGCGCTTATATGAAAAAATGCTCGCTGAACAGCAAGCTGCTGAAGGCGAGGCGCGGCGTAATCAGATTGGTACAGGGGATCGTTCAGAAAAAATTCGTACCTACAATGCCCCGCAAGATCGTGTGACCGATCATCGCATTGGTTATAACGGAACGTATAGTGGTGTTTTGGAAGGTGCTGGCGGTAGTGGGCTTGCCGAGCTTATTACAGCACTTCAGGCGGCCGATCGTGCAGCTAAGCTTGAAAGCACCGTTTAAAGTGGTTGCATCGTAATCATTGGTAAGTATTCCGAAATGTTTTACGGAGCCATCAGAAAGAGAAATCCATATGGGTGAATTATGGACCATCAAAGCCATTCTTGATTGGTGCATTGGATATTTAGAACGCAATAACGACCCTAATCCTCGTCTTTCTGCTCAATGGCTTTTAAGCGAAGCTCTTAATCTTTCGCGCATAGAGCTCTATACCAGCTTTGATAAGCCTCTTTCCTCTGAAGAGCGGGATGTTATGCGTGAGTGGGTGCGTCGTCGTGCAGCAGGGGAGCCACTTCAACTCATTAGCGGCAAAGCACCCTTTCGCTATCTTAGTATTTTGGTACAAGAGGGCGTGCTTATCCCTCGTCCTGAAACTGAGGTGCTGGTAAGTGAGGCGTTTGATGAGCTCAACCTCCCGCGCACTGCTGAGCGTGTGGTGTTGCAAGAGGGCAGTGAAGTTGTTCAGGCGATTGATGCGCCTCCTATCGCGGTGTTGGATTTATGTACGGGGTCTGGCTGCATTGCATGTTCTATTGCTAGCGAATATTCTGCTGCGCAGGTAGTAGCTCTCGATATTTCTGATGAGGCTTGTAATCTTGCGCGGCAAAATATTGCAGCGCTTGAGCTAGATGATAGGGTAGAGGTTGTTCAGAACGATCTTTTATGCGGCAAAGTTCCTCGCTATCAAAATTCGTTTGATCTTATTATTTCCAACCCTCCTTATATTCCAAGCAAAGTTTTATCGTCGCTTGATAGAGAAGTAGTAAGTTTTGAGCCAGTGCTCGCTCTTGATGGCGGAGAAGATGGCCTTGATATATTTCGCGCTTTTCTTGACGATGCCTTTGTTTGTTTGAAGCCCGATGGTGTATTGGCGGTTGAGCTTTTTGAGAGCTGTCTTGAACGGGCGGCCGATTATGCAAGAGAGCATGGATTTGTTCGCGTTCGCATAGCGCAAGATCTAACACAGAGAAATAGAATTCTTATTGCCCGAAAACCGGTATAGTTTTATAAGTGCAAGTATATAAGGAGCAAACATGGAAACAAAAACACCCTTGCGGCAATATCTCGCTCAGGCAAAGCCCTATCTTGAAGAATTTATTGGTGATACCTCTCCTGTAGGTGCGCTCATCTTAGGGAGTGGTCTTAATCCTTATGCAGATGTGCTTGAGGATAGGCGAGTGCTTTTATATAAAGATGTTCCGCATATGAAGGTTTCAAGTGCAACGGGTCATAAGGGTCAGTTTGTATTGGGCAAAGTTTCTGGTAGCGATACTTGGGTGCTCTGTATGCAGGGGCGCTTGCATGGTTATGAAGGATGTAGTGCACGTGAAGTTGCCTTTCCGGTGTGGTTGATGCAATCGGTAGGTATATCCACGCTTGTAACAACCAATGCGGTTGGGGCTATTAATCCCAATTTTAACGTTGGTAGCTTTTGCGCTATGACCGATCATATTAATTTCACTGGGCGCAATCCTATTGTTGGTATTGAGCCTAATCTTATGGCGGAACGGTTTGTTCCTATGCTTGATGCCTACGACCCAGCATTGCGTGAACTCTTGCAGCGCGCCTCCAAAGAAACTAAGGTTCAGGTATATGAAGGGGTATATCTTGGTTTACTCGGGCCTAGCTTTGAAACTCCAGCAGAAATTAAATTGTTTGATTCTTGGGGTGCCGATACGGTTGCCATGAGTTTAGTTGAAGAGGTAATTGCTGCACGCCATGTTGGTATGCGGGTTGCTGGCTTGTCGCTCATTTCAAATATGGCGTGTGGTGTTAAAGGGGGAGATCCAACCTCGGAAGAGGTTATGGAAGTTGCTCAAGGGGTAGAAGCTGATTTTATTGCTTTGATGAACTATTTCTTCACGCATCTTGATAGCGCCTCAAGCTAAAGTGGTGTTGTTTTGAACGAAATGAATATTGAGCTAATCATGGTAGTCTTTCCGCTGCTTGTTTGCGTGCAATGCGGATAGGGTAATCGAGAAGCACTCAGCATTTTCTGTTATAAGGTTTTCTGAAAGAAAACCGCACTTATAAAATGTGATTCAAAAAACTGCACAGCGTTGAATGTGAGAATCCTCCTAAATCAAGAGGAAAAAGCCCATTGGTTACTCACCTTTGACCAAGCGCAATAGTTGGGTGATTTGAAGGTATCTCGCACCCGCGCAGGAAAAATCCTGCTTCAGCAAGCTCACGAGCGTTTTGCGCGTAATCATCGGCTGATTGTTGGTTGTAAGCGCGTTCGGCATCGGTGATTTTGCGTTTGACTTTGCCGGGGAGTCCCATAACAACAGATTGGGGAGGAATTATTACTCCCTTTGAAACAACAGCTCCTGCGCCAATAACGCTATTTTCTCCAATAACTGCACCATCCATAACGATAGCTCCCATGCCAATGATGCAGTTATTTTCAATGGTGCAAGCATGAATAATGGCACCATGCCCAATGGTTACGTTGTCTCCGAGCGTACAGGGGAAATTTGTTTCAACATGCATAATGGCATTTTCTTGTACGTTGGTGTTTTTGCCGATAGTTACTGTTTCTCTATCGCCCCGAATGGTAACGCCTGAAAAAATGGAAGAATGCTCCCCAATGCTAATGCTTCCAATGAGCGTGCAATTGGGTGCAAGGTAGCAATTTGGATCAAGGTGTACATCATGAAAGTTCATAAGCATCCTTTCGAAATCTTGTTTTATAGAGAATAATTCAGTGCTGCAACATAGGTCTAGATGAGCTAAGAGATTGTTTAAGCTCCCACTCGTGCTGGTGGAAAATAATACGAAGACATAAAGGTGATAAAATCGCGAATGAGCTGGGATTTTTCACCGTGTTTTTTTGAGAGCAAGTATACTTTATGAAAATCTTTAGGCGCTTCTTTTAGGGGCAGAAATACTACGTCATCAAAGGCTTTTACCAAAAAGGAGTAACACAGCAAAGAAACATCGGTTTTGTTTGAAGTTACCAGTGACGATAGGGTGATTTCATCGTTATATTCAAATTCAATATCAAGATCCCTTGATCCAAGAACACCCATTAATTCGTCTGCTACGATGCTTGATTTTTTATAGGTAAGAATGTGATAGTTTGTCAAATCGTCAAGTGAGATTTCTTTTTTTTGAGCTAAAGGATGAGCTTTATTAACGGCAACGGCAAGCTCTTGCGACCAACAAGGAACAGCAATTAGATCGGGGTCAGATTCGGTTTGGCCCGCAAAAATTACATCAAACTTATCGGCTTTAAGGTCGCGGGTAAGGGTTGGGGTAAACCCTTGGGCGATATTTATTTGAATAGGAGCACCATATTCTTCATGAAAGGCGCGAATAGCTTCTGACCAGTACTTTCCTTGCATGGCATATAGTGTTCCGAGATTAATATGTCCATTAACCATACCAGCGTATTCGCGAACAGCGGTAACACCTTTATCAAGATTTTGTAGGGCTATGCAAACATAGTGATAAAACTGCTCCCCGCATGGAGTGAGTAAAATTTGATTGTTCTTTCGCTCAAAAAGGGGGGCGCCCAATTCTTTTTCTAAGGAAGATATAGCTACTGAAAGAGTGGGCTGTGCAATATAGAGTTCGGTGGCGGCCTTGGTGTAGTGCTTTATTTCTGCGAGTTTTTTAAAGTATTCTAGATGTGACAGATTCATTGCTCCCCCGTAAATAACCAAGAAAACTGGCAACATATCTTTCATGCTTTTACGGGCTTTATTGTATCAATTGCATTGTTGCTGCCAATGATAAAAGTTTTAGCAAGAACATAATTAAGGGCTATGGCGGGTTAATTTGGGTTAATCCTCAAAAGTGTGCTCTTAAATCTGCTATTCCCAGCCAATACATGGAGGTAAGGCTTATGGGCAAGATAAGGACAAAGGAGCCTAAAAATCGCGGTTGTGCATAATTTGTGCCGAAAATATGCACAGTATGCACAGCAAACAAAAACGACCCGCGACAAAATCGCAGGTCATTGTTGTTTAAGATGGCGCCCCCAGCAGGATTCGAACCTGCGACCTTTGGATTAGAAGTCCACTGCTCTATCCAGCTGAGCTATGGAGGCGCAACCGTTTGATTATACCCACTTTCCTTTTTTCATTCCACCGGTTTTAATTTCATGGGCAAATTTCAAAAAAATTAAGCCGTTGACATGCGATTATTAAGAATCTTAATAATAATTTAAGTTTTATCCTTTCATCTCTATTGGACTAAATCCTTCAAAAGATTGACGATATGAACATGTTATACGTCAATGAAGGGGGAATCATGGGACAAACCGACCGAGTATCAGGGCACACTAAAACAATCGCACTGATTGGAACACCAGTTGAGCATTCAATGTCACCAGCAATGCACAACACCTCATTTGAACATCTTGGATTAGACTATATCTACCTTGCCTATGATGTTCAGCCCGAAGAACTCAAGGATGCTGTTGTAGGGCTAAAAACTCTGGGCTTTGCAGGATATAACGTAACAATGCCTCATAAAACGATGATTGGCCAATACTTAGATGAGCTTTCCCCTGCTGCAGAACTTATGGGTGCAGTAAACACTGTTGTAATCAAAGACGGAAAGTCAATCGGTCACAACACCGATGGCGCAGGCTTCATGCGCAATGTAAAAGAGAACGGTGTTGATATCATCGGCAAAAAAATGACCATTGTTGGCGCAGGCGGAGCAGGTTCTGCAATCTTTAGCCAAGCAGCTCTTGATGGAGTGGCCGAGATCGATATCTATAACATCCACGATAAATTCTTTGATAAAACCGCTGAAAGAATAGCCTCTATTGCTGAAAAAACTGGCTGCAAGATGCGCCTTGTTGATCTTGCTGATCAGGAATCGCTTAAGCAATCAGTTGCCGAATCAGTATTGTTTGTTAATGCTACCAGCGTTGGCATGCAGGGTAATGAAAACGCCAGCACCCTTCCTGCTGAATTTATGGTTGATGGGCTTGCTTTGGCAGACACAGTATATAACCCTCGCAAAACTAAGCTTTTGCAAGATGCTGAAGCTAAAGGATTGAAGATTCTACCTGGATTGGGAATGCTGTTATGGCAAGCCTCTATCGGGGAAGACATTTGGACCGGTAAAGAAATGCCAACCGATCTTATTGAAGAAAAATACTTTAAATAAGATACGCGTTGTGCTGCGTAGACGCTGAATGAATTGTTAATAGTGCCGATTCTAATAGCACGGGTAAAATCAAGAATCGGCACACCAATCACAAGGTAAGGGAGAGAAAAATGGGAATTAAATTTGCTGTATTTGGCTTAAATCAAGGATCAAAAATTGCTCGTGATGCCGTTGCGAACCCAGAGCTTGATTTAGTAGCCGTTGCGGGCTTTGGTCAGCAAGCAGAAGATGTAGCTAAAGAGCTCAACGTTAAGCTTTATGCAGATTACAACGATCTTCTTAAAGAAGTACCTCTTGATGCGGTGGCTATCGCTCTACCAAATGGTCTTCATGTTGCATCAACACGCGCTTGCTTAGACGCAGGGATTAAAAACATTTTGCTTGAGAAGCCTATTGCCAACACCGTTGCAGAGGCCGAGGAAATTATCAAGATGTGCGAAGAAGCCGATGCTACGCTTCTTATTGGTCACCATCGTCGCTCTTCTTCAAAATACCTCTTCTTGCGTGACTTTATTGAATCAGGAAAGCTCGGAAAACTCGTTGGCGTTCAAGGAACCTACGCTATTGCAAAACCATTCAGCTATTACGATGTTGAATGGCACACTAAAAAAGGCGGCGGCCCTCTCTTGATTAACGCCATCCACGACGTAGACGATCTTAATTACACCACGGGCATGACGGTTAATCGTGTTTATGCAGCAGGACGCAATACTATCCGCGGAAATGAAATTGAGGATTCTGTTTCGGTCGTTTTTGAATTTGAAGAAGGCGTTACTGCTACCTACTTCCTTTCAGACGGCACCCCAGGCCCTTGGAACTACGATTTAGCAGCGGAGGAAAACCACTTCTTTAAATGGTGCCCCGGCGAGAATAGCTTGAAATTCTTTGGCACTAAAGGCTCACTGGGCTTTCCTAATATGGACTTTTATAGCTATGCCGATGACAAACACTATGGCTGGGCTGAAGAGCTCCATAAGGAACATTTTGAGATTGAGAAAAATGACCCTATGACTGCTGAGCTTGAGCACTTTGTAGACCTTTGCACCGGTCGTGAAACTAAACCACGCTGCACTGGCAAAGATGGTATTGCAACCCTTAAGGTAATTAATGCAATTCTTGAATCGGTAGAATCAAAACAAATCGTAGATATCGATTGATGATAAGGTGGGCGTTATTCGCTTTTCCTTTACTTCAATACAACGAAAAAGGAGTTCGTTTTCGGGCTCCTTTTTCGTTGTTCCTCTACGCTTATCTCCATTATTATTTTCTCGTTAGTTATGTCCTAAGTTCCTTTTGCCCTATGAGCTCCTATTTCTAGCAGTTACCCCGAAAACCTAACTCGCACAATCTCCTTGTTATTAAGCTTTTACAGCTTTTCTCGGTCTCCCTGCTTTTGGTGCTTCCTTCTTTCTTGCCGCGATAGAATTCACGCTGATATAGGTTTGCCTTCCGTCTCGGTATCCCTCCAGCAAACCAGCATCAAGCATTTGAGTTATACGCCCTTTAGATACACCTAAGTCTCGAGCAGCTTGTGCAGCTGATACCGTTTCACCGTCTATCACATAATCTTGCTCTGTCTCAAAGAACACGTTTACGCATTCAGAGCCATTAGGGCAATCATACTTTGTATAACGTGGTGGTTGTTTTCCGTCCATCAATAACGACGCTACATAGGTTTTCATGGCGTCTGCTGCCATATAGACAGCATCCTCGTAGGTGTCTCCATACGTAAAGCATCCAGGGAGGTTAGGAACCTCCACGCTATACCCGTCTTCATCAGGAGTTAGTATTGCTTGATATATAAACTTTTCCATATCTATCCTTTCGAGGTAGCCAGCTTACAACCAGCCAGCTACCTTTGCTATGTTTCTGTAAGTGCCTATTGATATTTCTTTCTTTGAAGTGGGAACCGTCACCCTCTTTGCGCCTTTAGTAAATACCATATGGCTTCCTTTGCCTCTTCGCTCTTGCCAGCCCTCCTTTCTTAATCGCCGAATAACCTCTTTTGTTTCTTGTTCTTTCGGCATAGAATTCCTTTCCTTCAGCCGTTGAATATATTATAAACTGTTTATAGTTAATAAACAATAGATATTCTAAATTATTTAGAGTTTATTTTTGACAAAAAATAACCCGCATTACGGAATTATGCCCTAAGCCTCTTTTGCCCTATAAGCCGGGTTTGTGCGTTATAAGAAAACAAGTTGTAAGTTTAGCCGCTTTGCTATTTATTGTTCGCTACGCGTTTGGGAAGATACACGCTAAAGCGTGTTCCTTTGCCAACTTCGCTTTTAACTTTGATGTTACCTTCTGCGCGCTCAACTGCATGGCGTACTAAAGATAATCCAAGCCCCGTTCCGCCGACCTCACGGCTACGAGCCTTGTCAACGCGATAAAAGCGTTCAAAAATACGTGCTTGATCGGCCTGGGGAATGCCTATGCCAGAATCTTCAACCGTGATTAAAATATCTTTTACATGAACTTCGAGCGTTATGGTGATGCAACCTTTATCGGTATACATAATGGCGTTTTCTATGAGATTATCAAAAATTAACGATGCATCCGATGGCTCCATGTTTGCATAGCAATTATCGCTTGGCAGACATTTATCTACAAACGTAATGGTGAGATTTTTATCTTCAGCTTGGTTTTTGTGCGCTACATAGCTGGTCACCAGCGTGCTATGGATATCTGCCCGTGGATTGCTGCTTGATTTTTCCTGTGATTCTAAACGCGAAAGATCAAGTAAATCTACCACTAGGCGTTGTAGGCGCTCTGACTCATTATTTAGTCGCTGAGTAAATAGCGCCAATGTTTTTGCATCGTTCATCTCAGCGGCATCTTGAATTGCTTCTGAAAGAAGTCTAATGCCCGCAACGGGCGTTTTTAGCTCATGGCTTGCATTGGCAACAAAATCGGTACGCACCTGTTCGAGTGCCTTAATAGGAGTGGCGCTTTGTTTGATAGAAAGAAACGCGATAACAAGAGCAATAGCAACGCCAAGAGCAACAAGAATAAGTGCGGTATAGGCAACACTATCGGTCATAATTTGAATGGAGCTTAAAGGTTCACTTAAGCGCACCACCACGTCTTTTCCTTGATAGATCGAAGAGGTTGCCACATACAAACGCATTTGCCCATCGCTTGCGCTTTCGCGCTGTGTCACACCAATGTTGCCAGCCAGCGCTTCTTGAACTTCTTCGCGCTGAAGGTGATTCTCGAGGTTTTGCGGGTCAAAATCGGAATCGGCTACAACGCTTCCATCGCGCGTTATAACCGTGATGCGCAAATCGGAATGTTCGGTAGTTTCAGAAATAAGGGTGTTTAAGTCAGAAGTATTTTCAATGGCTTCGGCGCAAGCTTTTGCCGTGATGGTGAGCGTGTTGGTTTGCTGGTTGATGATTTGAGTGTTTACGGGCGAAAAAACAAAAACCATCCAGCACACAACAAACACCAAGACGATGGCAAAATAACTCCCTGCAAGCCAAAGCTGCCAAGGCTGATGGGAGTTTGCAGGTGATCCACCACGCTTCTTACGAAATTTCATAAGAAGCATCTTTCTTGATGGGCTCAAATCTATAACCCATGCCATGAACGGTGTGTATGTAGTCGTAATCGCTCGTCTCGTCCAAAACAGAGCGCAGGCGTCTGATGTGAACGTCAATAGTGCGAGAGGTGCTTAAATAATCTTCTTTCCAAACTTTTTGGGTAAGCCAGGTACGCTTGCAAAGCATTCCTTTTCGCTGTGCTAGCGCAAAGAGCAGTGCGAGTTCTTTGCTGCGCAGTTTAAGAGGCTTATTTTTGATGGCTGCCAGATTGTTTTCTGGGTCAAGCGTAAGGTCACCATAGGTTGTTTTTGTTTGAGTTGCCCCTCCGTCAAGTTCTGTTCTGCGCAGGTGAGCACGAATGCGTGCAAGCAAAACATCGGTAGAAAAGGGTTTGGTGATGTAATCATCAGCACCAGCATCAAGGCCATTAATTTTATCTTCATCATTAGAAAGCGCCGTAAGCATAAGCAGGGGTGCAGTAACGTTGTTCTCTCGGAGTTTTTTTGCGACCTCAAAGCCGTTAAGCCCAGGAAGCATAACATCTAACAGGATAAGGTCAGGCTCAATTGACATGGCAGCATCAAACCCTTCTTGCCCATTTTCGCAAGAACTTACCGCATAGCCATGTTTGGTAAGGGTAAATTCGGTAGCGAGCCTGATGGTTGGGTCGTCTTCGATGAGCAATATGGTGGTCACAGCCTGTCCTTTCGTGTAGGTAGTGCTATTTTCTCATGTCTTGCGCTGCCTCAACTTCTTTTAACAATATTTTTGCATCTTATGACTTGTTTCACAATTTCCTAACAAGCTTTCAAATTTGTGTAACCAATCAAAGTTTTTAAGGCAATACCTTGAAGCTACGTAAACGTGTTACCTATCAAGAGAGAAGGAAAAAGTGAATACGGTTAAAAAGAATACGGTAATGGTCGCAGCGATTTTGATGGTTGTTGCTGCCTGCTTGGCCCTTGTTGGTTGTGGCAACAACGATTCTAAAGGCTCATCTTCAAGCGATGCCTCTATTAATGTAACTTCCCGTGAAGATGGCTCTGGAACACGTGGTGCTTTCATTGAGCTGTTTGGCATTGAAGAAAAAGATAGTTCTGGTACCAAGGTTGATAAAACGACAACTTCAGCAGCAATTACTAATTCGACTGCCGTTATGATGACTACCGTTGCCAACGACAAAGATGCCATTGGGTATATTTCTTTGGGCTCTGTTAACGACACGGTCAAAGCCTTAAAGATCGATGGTGCAGAGGCAACGGCCGATGCAGTAAAAAATGGCTCTTATAAAGTATCGCGTCCTTTTAATGTGGTAACTAAAGGTTCTCTTTCAGATGTTGCCCAAGATTTTCTCACCTTTATTATGAGCTCCGATGGCCAGAAGGTGGTAACCGATAATGGCTACATTGAAGTGGAACATGGCGGTGCCTATACCTCTAAAGGTCTTTCAGGAAAAGTAACCGTTGCTGGTTCTTCTTCGGTAACACCGGTTATGGAAAAGCTTGCCGAAGCATATAAAGCCCTAAACCCCAACGTAACTATTGAAGTTAATCAGTCGGATTCTACAACGGGTGTAACCTCTGCCATTGAGGGTGCGTGCGATTTAGGCATGGCTTCTCGTGAGTTAAAAGATTCTGAAACTAGCCAAGGTGTTACATCAAAAGTAATTGCAACCGACGGTATTGCGGTAATTGTTAACAATAACAACAGCGTTGATAACCTCACCTCGGATCAGGTTAAAAAGATTTTCACTGGTGAAGTAACCAAGTGGAGCGAGATCGGCTAGTTCGATGACGCAAACAAAAGAGACAATCGCTAAGATACTCTTTATGATAGCTGCAGCCATTTCGGTGGCTGCAGTGGTTGTAATCTGTGTCTTTATTTTCGGTAATGGCATTCCGGCTATTGCCGAAATTGGAGTATTTGATTTTTTATTTGGCACGACCTGGCGCCCTTCTAATGAAATATTTGGCATTGGCACCATGATTGTTGGGAGCCTCTACGTTATGGCTGGAGCGCTTATTATTGGTGTTCCGTTAGGGGTTCTCTGTGCTATTTTTCTTGCCAATTTTGGAAGCAATCGAGTGGCGAAAATTGCTAAAACGGGTGTGCAGTTGCTTGCGGGTATTCCGTCAGTTGTATATGGCTTTTTTGGGCTTGTTGTTTTGGTTCCTTTTATCAGGGCACATTTTGGCGGCACCGGGCAATCGGTTCTTTGCGCTTCAATTGTTTTGGGAATTATGATTTTGCCAACTATTATTACGCTTTCAGAGTCGGCCCTCAAAGCGGTTCCGCAATCGTATTACGAAGGCGCTCTTGCTCTAGGGGCTGATCACGAACGCAGCGTGGTGCGTGTTGTCTTACCGGCGGCGACATCGGGCATTATGGCTTCGATTATTTTGGCGATCGGTCGCGCTATTGGTGAGACCATGGCGGTAATCATGGTTGCGGGCAATCAAGTTCAACTGCCAGAATCAATTATCGGAGGCGTTCGCACCATGACTGCCAATATTGTTTTGGAAATGGGATATGCGGCAGATCTTCATAGGGGAGCACTTATTGCTACAGCTTGTGTGCTATTTGTTTTCATTCTTATTATTAACTTTTGCTTTTCTGCAATAAAGAAAAGGAGCAAGAATGGCTAACAACACCCAGCTCACCAAGCAAAAACCCACACGCACTTCTTCGAGAGTATTTCGCGTGTGCGTATATGGAGCAACCATACTTACGGTGCTCGCGGTTTGTTTTATTATTGGCTACATTTTAGTGATGGGCATTCCGCAAATTAAGCCAGAAATGTTTGAACTCACCTATAGTTCAACCAATGTTTCTTTTATGCCAGCATTGTTTAATACGCTTATCATGATTGTGCTTGCGGTAAGCGCATCTTCAATTTTTGGCATTGGAGCTGCTATTTTCTTAAACGAGTACACCAACAGGGGAAATTGGTTTGTTCGCTTAGTAGCTCTTGCAACCGAAACCCTCTCCGGTATTCCCTCGATTGTATATGGTTTGTTTGGCTTACTGTTTTTTGTGTATTACCTTCAATGGGGGCTTTCGTTGCTTGCGGGTGCAACAACGATGGCGATTATGACTTTTCCTATTATTATGCGTGCATCGCAAGAAGCACTTCAAGCAGTTCCCGATTTGTATAGGGAAGGGTCGTTTGGGCTCGGCGCTGGTAAGTTTCGCACGGTAGTTAAGATTGTGCTCCCTTCAGCTATTCCTGGCATTTTGGGTGGCATTATCTTGGCAATTGGGAGAACGGTTGGCGAATCGGCCGCCCTTATTTATACGGCAGGCTCTATTGCTGCTATTCCGGGTTCTGTTTTTGATTCAACCAGAACGCTTGCGGTGCATATGTATCTTCTTGCAAGCGAAGGCTTACATATTGATGCCACCTATGCAACGGCGGTTGTGCTGTTGATATTTGTTTTGCTTATCAATCTTGCCTCGTCTGCGGTAGCTAACAAAATTAGTAAAGGATCTTTATCGGATGAATAATACTATTCCAAAAATGGAAGTGTCTCATGTAGACCTTTTTTATGGTGATTATCAGGCGTTACATGACATTTCTATCAAGTTTAATGAAAATCAGGTTACCGCTTTGATTGGCCCTTCGGGCTGCGGTAAATCTACGCTTTTAAAATCGCTTAATCGCATGAACGATTTGGTTGAGGGATGCAAAATAACGGGCAAAATTACGCTCGATAATCAAGATATTTACAACAATTACGATGTAAATCTTCTTCGTAAGAAGGTGGGTATGGTCTTTCAAAAGCCCAATCCCTTTCCTATGTCAATCTATGACAACATTGCATTTGGTCCTCGCACGCATGGTATTAAAAAGAAGGCTGATCTTGATGAAATCGTTGAAGATTCGCTTTCTAAAGCCGCAATTTTTGATGAGCTCAAAGATCGTCTCAAAAAAAATGCTCTTGGGCTTTCAGGCGGGCAGCAGCAGCGTTTATGCATTGCTCGGGCATTAGCGGTTAATCCTGAAGTAATTTTAATGGATGAACCCACCAGTGCCCTTGATCCTATTTCCACTTCAAAAATAGAAGAGCTTGTGGGCGATTTAAAGCAAAATTACACCATCATCATAGTGACTCACAACATGCAGCAAGCAGCGCGTGTTTCAGACAGAACGGCATTTTTCCTGTTGGGAGAAATGGTTGAGTGCGACGCAACAAATAAGATATTCACATTGCCCAAAGATAAACGTACCGAAGACTATATTTCAGGAAGGTTTGGATAAGGTATGGCAGCAAGACCATATTTTGATGAAGAGCTTGTTCATCTTAACCATGAAATGATTGAGATGGGGGAGCTAGTTAAAGAGGCCATCGATGGTTCATTTGAGGCGGTTCGTCAAAACAAGGCAACAAAAGCCTATTTGGTTGCCGCTAATGATGTTCTCATCAATAAAAAAGAGCGCGAAATTGAAAGTCTCTGCGTTTCGCTGTTACTGCGCGAGCAACCCGTGGCAACTGATTTGCGGCAAATTACGGCAGCGCTCAAAATGATTACCGATTTAGAACGTATTGGTGATCAGGCTGCCGAGATTTGCGAGATTACAAAAACGCTGCCAGAAGGCGTTGATCTTTCGGGTTTTGATTCACTTACTGAGATGGCTTCAAAAGCCTATGAGCAAGTTCAGTGTGCAATTGATTCGTATGTGCTTCTTGATTTGGAAAAGGTTCAAACATGTATGGTGGGAGATGCGGAAATTAATGAGTTATTCGAGAAAACAAAAGCTGAAATTCTAGATCATATTATTAAACATGAATCGGATGAAAATTATATGCTTGAGATTTTGCTTATTGCCAAATACCTTGAGCGTATTGGAGATCATGTGGTTAATATTGCGGAATGGGTTGAATATGCAATTACAGGTGTTCATAAGGGTAATTGTATCGGAGTGGAGCAATCTCAAGCGCAATCATTTGCATAGGTTATATGAGCTCTGTGTGAGTTAAGTTTTTCGGGATAAGAGCCAAGAATATTCTCTATCTTTATTAGGGGAGTTCATTTATATATAATAGTGTTTTTATTGACGAGGCATATTGGCAGTGCGGCACTATTGCGCGCTTTTGCTTTCCAGGAGGAAAAATGAGCACTTCTCTTTCGGGACGTAGTTTTTTGCGTATTCAAGATTTCACGAGCGAAGAAATTCTTTCTCTGGTTGATTTAGCTCAAGAGCTCAAAAAGAAAAAGCAACAGGGAATTTTACATAAAGAGCTTGAAGGCAAAAATATTGTTCTGTTGTTTGAAAAAACATCAACACGTACGCGCTGTTCCTTTGAAATTGCTGGTCACGATTTAGGTATGGGGGTTACCTATCTTGACCCCCATGGTTCGCAAATGGGAAACAAAGAGAGCATAAAAGATACTGCCCGCGTGCTCGGCAGAATGTTTGACGGCATCGAATATCGCGGTTTTGGTCAAGAGATTGTTAACACCTTGGCAGAATATGCGGGAGTTCCTGTTTGGAATGGTCTTACTACCGAGTGCCATCCAACTCAGCTTATTGCCGATTTGCTTACTATCCGTGAAAATTTTGGCTCGTTTGAAGGGCTGAAGTTGGTATTTATGGGTGATGCTAAAAATAATGTAGCCAATTCTCTTATGGTTGGCTGCGTAAAGATGGGAATTACCTTTGTTGCTTGCGGGCCGAGTGAGTGTATGCCTGAAGCTTCCTTGGTTAAAGCATGTCAAAGCATTGCAGGGCAAACAGGATGCGAAGTTGTTCTTACTTCTGATGTTGAAGAGGCAGCAACAAATGCCAATATTATTTATACCGATATCTGGGTCTCGATGGGTGAACCTGCAAGCCTTTGGGAAGAGCGCATTGAGCTTTTAAGCCCTTATCAGGTTAATAGCAAGGTTATGTCGTATGCGGCGAGCAATGCAATTTTTATGCATTGCCTACCAGCATTTCATGACACAGAAACCACCGTTGCTCAAGATATCGAAAAGCGCTTTGGCCTTGTCGAGATGGAAGTTACCAACGAAGTGTTTGAATCTGCTCAATCAAAAGTTTTTGATGAGGCTGAAAATCGCATGCACTCTATCAAAGCTATTGTTTTGGCAACGCTTAAGTAGTCTCAAATAGTCTTGCAAAATGGGATAGGTACGCCATTATGTAGGTAAACATGCTACGTTATACAATCACGCGCACATTAATTAGAAAAAGAAAGACGCTCTATGACCACTCGTAATTTACTTGAAGATGTTCTACGTCAAGCTTTAGAAGAAGCTGTTAATGCCGGGGATTTGCCGTTAGAAGAAATTCCAGCTCCAACGCTTGAAAAACCTCGTGAAGAATCTCATGGAGATTGGGCTTGTACCATTGCCATGCGTTTAGCCAAAGAAGCACATATGAACCCTCGTGCTATTGCAGAGCGTATTGTTTCTCATATTCCTGAAAATAACCTCATCGATACCTGTGAAATCGCAGGACCTGGGTTTATTAATCTTTCGCTTACTCCTGCTTCATTTCAGAGGGTAGTTGCCAAAGTTCGCAACGAGCAAGAAAATTTTGGTAAGAGCACGTTGCCCGCACCCTATCGCGTTAATCTTGAGTATGTCTCGGCTAATCCAACAGGGCCTATGCATGTGGGTCATGGTCGTTGGGCAGCGCTGGGCGATGCAACCGCACGCGTCATGCGTCATGCAGGCTATCTTGTTGACGAAGAGTTTTATATCAACGATGAGGGCAATCAGATGAATGTCTTTGCGAATTCTATTGTGGTGCGCTATCAGCAAGCGCTTGGCGTAGATGTTGAGATGCCTGAGAAGGCTTATGGCGGGTCGTATATATGCGACTTGGCTCAGATGATTATTGCCGAAGATGGCGATAAATGGCTTAATGCCAACGAAACCGAGCGTTTACAAGCGTTTCGCGAGCGCGGTTATAGGGCCATGCTTGATAACGTTAAAGAAACACTTGCCCTTTTTGGCACCACCTTTACCACCTGGTTTTCAGAGCATTCTCTCTTTGTTCCGGGTGAAGATGGCTTAAACAAAGTTCAGCGTGCGTTCAATGCCATGCGCGAGCGTGGGCTCATCTATGAAGATCAAGGCGCAACCTATTTTAAATCTTCTGAATTTGGCGATGAAAAAGATCGCGTTCTTATTAAACAGAATGGCGAACTTACCTACTTCATGAGCGATGTTGCGTACCATTACGACAAAATGCAGCGTGGGTACGATCATTTGATTGATATCTGGGGGGCCGATCACCATGGGTATATCCCTCGTTGTAAGGCCATGATGAGTGCTTGGGGTTATCCTGGTGCGCTTGAAATTATGCTTGGGCAGCTTGTCACACTCTATCGCGATGGCAAGGTTGTTCGCATGTCTAAGCGAACGGGTGAGATGATTACCTTTCGTGAGCTTATCGATGAGGTTGGCGTAGATGCCACGCGTTATATGATGCTTTCGCGCTCAAGCGATCAGTCTATCGATTTTGATATTGAGGTTGCCAAAAAGAAGGATGCTTCAAATCCCGTTTACTATGTTCAATATGCCCATGCACGCATTTGCTCTATTTTGCGCAAGGCGTATGAAGAGGCAGGTGCCTTGGCGGGCTCGACACAAGAGCTTTCAACGGCAGAACTTGTTGCTGCGCTCAAGTTAGAGGGGGCCGATTTAACCCTTCTTACTCATGAGAGTGAACGTGCTTTGATGAAGCAGATGGATGCTTTTACTGATCTTGTTGCAGGTGCTGCTCGCGATAGGGCACCATTTCGCTTGACCCATTATGCTCAGGATTTAGCAGGATTGTTTCATTCGTTTTATACCAATTGCCATGTTTTGGTTGAAGATGAATCTCTTCAAAAAGCACGCCTTAATTTGGTTGATGCCACGCGTATCACTCTTGCGCTTACGCTTGATTTGCTTGGAGTTTCGGCCCCTGAAAGAATGTAGAGCCTTCATACAAAGCGTTTGGTTCTGAGGATGCAAACTAAGCGTGCAATGCGGATAGGGCCGTCACTCGGAGATCGCAAAGCGGCCAAAATCCCCCCTAAAATTTTTTGCAAAAAAATTTAAAAAAAGCTATTATGTCGAAATTGACAAAGATTCTCAAAAGGGATACCTATGCAAAAAGCACAACCTTTTTAAGAATCTATCAAGCACAGGACTAAAACGTAGGAGAGAAAAAATGTTTACACTGTCTAACCTAACCGGGGGGGGGGCATTCTAAAGCCTTTTTCCTCTTTGCTGTAAGTCTTGTTCTATCGGTACTTGTTGGGAGTTTAGCGCTTACTTTTGCTCCAGCAAATGCCTATGCCCAAGATCAAACAGGCGAAGCTACCACTGAAGTTTATCTTGTTAAAGATTCAAGTGGAGCTACTCCAGAACCTGGTACTACTACCACCACCACTATAACTACTACTACAGATAATCCTTCGTCATCGTCAACATCTTCTTCTACCACCAAAACTGGAGATACGACCCCTGTTATTCCTTTTGTAATAGCTGGCATTGCTGCAATAGCAGTTATAACTACCATTGCT
>CAVJWZ010000017.1:0-28897 GCA_963653545.1 uncultured Eubacteriales bacterium
AACAGCTGTTTGTATTGGTAAGCGCGTAAAATTGCATTCAAATGCCCCGCTCTCCACGGAGGGCGGGGCATTGTTTTGATGAGGCGAATAACGGCGTATTTATTATTTGGTTTTAATAAATATCAGGCAGATAAAAGATATATAAAATTTATTGATATGTGTGCACAAGATTTGTGGTTTTAAATCAGGGATAAATTTTGTAAATTAGACCATACGTTTTTTGTGACTATTGCTATGTGTATCAACGAAAGAGGATAACTATGAAGCTTCAAGACCAAACGTCTAAAAAATTCACAGTTATGATTTTGTCGATTATCTTTTTGGCGGTATCTGCTTTTTTGCCGGTATGTGCTTTTGCAAAGGATTTTGGCGTGGACTGGACTGCCAACTGGACAGTAAGGATTTCTCTTCAGGGGGGGGGGTTCTTCAGTAGCTAATAGTAGTACATTTGGAACTCCAATAACAGGAGACTCGTTACCGCTAATAGTTGCAGTGGTTTCTCTTGTTTCAGTTGCTTTTTTCTCGTTGTGTGCTCGTTTTAAGTTTGTTGGTAACACTGATGGGCGTGTTGTTGGTCAGCAAAATCCATCAGTAAAAAGAAACGTTACGATTTTATCTTTTGTAGTCGTTGTGATTGTGGCGGTAGGCCTCTTTTTTCTTAGTTTGAATGCTGCTCATGCTTGGGCAAAAGAGAGTCAAAGTCACTTTGCGGGAAATAGTACGATTCAAGTTGACGAACAGGGTAAGGTTCTTTATAGCGATATTGATTTTACTAATAATTCAGGTTCAAAAGTTACCATCATTGAAGTGCAAGCGCTAGAAGAACTAAAAGGTTGGAGCGTTCAGTTTTCTGATGCATCGTTGGACTCAGGTGATCACATCACTGGAACATGGGATGCCGATAGGCTTTCTGAAGATGTATTGAGCAAGCTGAAAGACAGCGGTGGTGAACTTGTTCTAACCGAAAAAACTACAGTGAAATGCAATGTTGAAGAGTCGCGGTATTCTGTTGAGCACTACTTCGAAAATCTTGACGGAACATATTCAGAAGATCCAGATGAGATCGTGACGGAGTATGGTATTGAGGGCGAGCCAACTCAGGCTAGAGCCTTGGAGTCGAAAGGGTTTACCGCACAGGACTTTGTACAATCAACTATTAATGCTGATGGAACAACGGTTGTTGCAATTGATTATACTCGTAACTCCTATCAGCTTGAGTTTGACGGAAACGGTCACGAAATCAGCACTGCTCAGCAAAGGGTCAAGTTTGGCGATACTGTCATAAAACCGACTGATCCCACGGTTGATGGGTTAGTGTTTGATGGTTGGTTTGTTGACGCTGCTTGCACTACTGCTTTTGACTTTGAAAACACTACGATGCCCGCTTCCAACATTAAACTTTATGCCAAGTGGTTAAAATTAATCGATTTCAACCTGGCAACTGTAGACACGGCTGATAAAACTTATAATGCGCAGGAAATCAAGCCCGAGGTCTCAATTAGTGGTTTAACCAAGGGAATCGACTACATGGTGGCCTATTCCGACAACGTGAAAGCGGGTACTGCCTCTATCAAGATGGTCGGAACGGGCAACTACACAGGTGAAAAGACCTACTCGTTCGTCATTATCCCCGCCGAAGTTAAGGTTTCCGGGATTACGGCAAAGGACAAAGACTGTGATGGCACCTTCGATGCGCAGCTCGATTGCAGCAAGGCTGTGATCGAGGGACTCTGCGGGACCGACAATGGCAAGGTGACGGTTACTGCGAAAGGCGCATTTGAGAATGCGGATGCGGGGGAGAACAAGAAGGTTGTGATTTCCGATATTGCTCTGCAGGGCGACGCTGCCGCCAACTATAAGCTTGCGGCGGAAGGTCAGCAGACTGAGGCTATGGCGACAATTGTCGGCAATTACATCATTACTTACGGCAATGCCGACGGTGCTACTAACCCCAATCCAGCAAATTATAAGTCGACTGATGGCGATATCGTATTAGCCGATGCCTCCAGGGATGGCTACGACTTCGAGGGCTGGTACGAGCAGGATGGCAGTGCCGGTGGCGACTGGGGAAACAAGGTTACGTTAATCGCTAAGGGCACCAACAAGGACGTGACGGTCTACGCGAAGTGGGCTGCTAAGACCTATCACCTTGTTTACTGGGACAACAATAATGGCGAAGGAAAAAAAGTAGCAGAATACGATGTTAAGTGTGGCGAAAAATTATCTGCACCAAATATCGACACTACAGACTATATCGTGACGGGCTGGTATGAGTCTGAGCCGCTAACCGTGCCGGATGCGAAACAGTGGGACTTTGACAAAGATACTATGCCCGCCCAGGATTTGATGCTGTTTGCAAAGTGGCACAAAAGATTAGTTAGTGTTTACTTTTATGATCTCGATGGGGATAGTCGTAGTGCACCGTATGCGGTTGCTGTGCCATATGGAAGTACGGTTACCCCTACGTTTGACTATATTGCAACAGGGTACAGTAACTACGAAGGCAGGATATTTAACTATTGGTACTATGATGAAGCTGGAACTCAGAGATTCGATTGTACAAAGCCGATATATGATGACTTGTCCGTTTACGGCAAAAGGTACGATTACGCCTATTGGTTGGGTTATGTAAGCAATCAGATTTGGCCAATGAAAGAAATTGTCAAAACTCCGGATGAATTACAGGCTGATATCAAGGTTTTGAAAGACGAGGATCATGCTGTGTACAGCGAAGAGGAATACAATAAAGTTAAAGAAGAGTACGAAACCTATATGAAAGAGGATGAGGTTTGTCTGTATACGTATGCCGGCGGAACCGGCGATGATAGCCTCATGGCATTTAGGATCGTTGAGGTTGGTCAGCACGATAACGGTGGTGGGACGAAAAGCGATGGAGTTTTGACGTTCCAGTCCAGATCTGCTTCCTACAAGGGAGCCAAGATGTTGAACCCCGAAGAGAGCACCATTACGACCTGGGAGAATTCTGGCGTGCGAAAGAGTTTGCAGGATTCCGGGGATATCGGTAAAAAGTACGATAAGCGTCTTATGGATGTTATGACAATCAATAAGACGCCTTATTACGATGTTAATACTAAACAAATAGCGTATTGTGACGATAAGCTCTTTATTCTCTCATATGTCGAGATATTCGGGTCAACCGATAATGACCATTGCTGGATTAGTGAGGGCGCACAATATGCCTACTATAAAATTGACGGAAATCTTGATGCCAGTAAGCTGATTCCGCTTGGCGAAACGATCACCGGGGGTACTCCGCAAGAAACGCCAGAGCCCTATGATTCTTCGGAAGAGAGTCTAAATTCGACGCTTTGGTGGACAAGAACAACTTGCAATATCAATACCGGGCAAGATTGGAGTGTAGTGTATAGAGGCGCGCCGGGATATCCAGCGAGTATTCTCCGTATCACCTATCCGGTTGTTCCTGCGTTCTCAATGTAAAGAGATAGATTTTGCAGCGAGCTAACGAGCTATTTTGTAGCAGTTTAAGATTGCATGCTTGAAGAGGTATTGAAATTGATGAAGCTAAAAGAGTCGAGCGTCTTGCCCGACTCTTTTAGAAATAATTCCAATAACGGTACGTCTTTTACATTGTGGACATAAGAAAAACGTAGAGGATAGCTTAGAAGTGGCCAGTGAACAGGAATTTTAATCGTTTGAAAAACCCTGGTTTTTTGCCTTTCTTTTCTACCAATTGAATAGCATCCTGTGAAGGCTGTCCTTGAGGGGGAAGCACTTGGGCAACAAGTGGCTGTCCAGATTGTTTTGGCTGTTCCTGTTCAGAAACAACCGTTTCTTGATAGTTTGCTTGAGGCGTTGCTGGGGTTTGTGGCGCAGGCACACCTTCTTGAGGGGTTTGTACGGCAGCAACAGAAGCAGCTGACGGAGCGGCCTCTGTAACGGGCTGGTTGTTGTTAGAGGATGCAGGGATTTCCGATGTTGGTGGTGTTTGGGTTGGTGCTTGAGTAGGGACAGTAACCGATGCAGCATAACGAAGGGTTTCGTTATCGCGGAGCCGTTGCGCCTGAGCGAGAGCGGAGCGTTTTTTAGCCTCTTCTTCGCGCTGTCCAACCGAGGTTTTGTAATCTTTTTGAGCTTTTTTAATAAGAAATTCCTGAGAATCAAACGAGCTCACAACACCTGCTTCATCGCTTTCTGCGAAGTATTCAAGGGGCGTGTATTCAAGATTGCTTTGGAGCTTACGCAATTTTGCCGTGTCGGAAAGAGAGATATCAAGATACTCAAGTACCTGCTGTTTGAGCGCTTGCTCATGAATAGGCCAGGCGATTTCAATACGCTTATCCATATTGCGCGTCATAAGATCGGCACTTGAAAGGTAGAGCTCCATTTCGTCGTGGGTACCAAACCCATAGATTCGGCTATGTTCAAGAAGTCTGCCTACGATAGAAACAACCTCTACATTATCGGTGTAACCTTCAACGCCTGGAACAATGCACGAAATGCCACGTACAAAGAGCGTAGTATGAACTCCCGCCTGAGAGGCCTCAGCTATCTTGTCAATTATTTCTTTATCGGTAACCGAGTTTGTTTTAAAAAGCACCCCATTTGGTAGCCCCTGCTTAGCCCGTTGAATTTGGTCGTCAATTTTTTTCAAAATAAGCGGCTTGATTTGCAAAGGGGCAACCGAGATATTTTGATAGGTGTTAGAGGCGTTTTCAAGGCTCATATTGCGGAAAAATTCGGCTGCATCTTTACCAATGCCTTCATTAGCAGTGATAAAAGAAAAATCAGTATAAAGCTTTGAGGTTTTTTCGTTATAGTTGCCTGTGCCAAGTTGGGTGATATGTTGAATGCCCTGTTCGCTATGGCGTGTTATGGTGCAAATTTTTGAGTGAACTTTAAGGTCATGGAAGCCATAGATTACGTGCGCTCCCGCTTGTTCAAACCGCTGCGACCATTCAATGTTGTTTGACTCATCAAAGCGCGCACGCAATTCAAAGAGTGCGGTTACTTCTTTGCCGTTTTCGGCCGCAGTAAGAAGGGCTTCTGCTAAATGAGATTGGTTAGCGAGTCGATAGAGAGTGATTTTGATCGATAAAACAGAAGGGTCGTTTGCCGCTTCGCGCAAGAGCTGAACGAAAGGATCCATGCTCTCGTAAGGGTACGAAAGCAAAACATCGCGTTCGCATATCTGCTCGATGATCGAGCGATTTTTATCAAGGCATGCGGGCCACTGTGGAGAAAAGGGCTTGCTGGTAACGCGCTGAGCAACTTCTTTATCCAACATTGAGCTTAAAGCCCAGGCGTAGCTCATATCAAGAGGAACCTTAGTCACATATACTTGATGCGGCTCAAGGTTGAGGCGTTTGAGCAGAAATTTTTCGGTTACGGCAGAAAGAGGCGTGTCGGTTTCAAGGCGTACTGGTGCTAAGCGCGCCCGTTTTTTTAAGATACGCTTCATGTGCTCGCGGTAATCATAATCGATATCGTCAGCACCATCGTTTGCGTCAATGTCGGCGTTGCGGGTAACGCAAATTACGCTTGCCCGTTTGGTGGTATACATTGAAAACACTTCATCAACTAAAAGCTTTAAGGCATTTTCAAGTAGGATAAATTGGAGCCCTTCACCAGGTAAAACAATGATTCGTTCTGCCTGGTGGGGCAGTGGAATCAAGCCAAAGGTTGCATCGTTTGCTCCTACATTTTTACCTTGCTTTTTTGCTGAGGCGTGAGGGGCTTCTTCATCAAGGCGCAGAAGAACATAGAGCGCTCCATTTTCCAGATGGGGAAAGGGATGGCGTGCGTTGATGATTTGAGGAGAAAGAAACGGCGAAACTTTGTCATTGAGGTATTTCCGAAGATATTCTTCTTGTTTTTCGTTGAGCTCTTTTGGCTGAAGTTGTTTGATACCTTCCTTCGCAAGACGAGCTTGAATGTCAGTAAAAATTCGTTCTTGCTCAGGATAGAGTTCGTGGCAACACTCATGGATGGCTTTAATTTGCTCATCAGGGGTCATGAGCGTTTTGTTTTCTCTCAGCTCTTTTTTAACCAAAGAAAGATCGGTCAAGCTGCCAACGCGAACCATAAAAAATTCTTGTAAATTGCTGGAAAAAATTGAAACAAAGGTCAGTTGTTCAAGAATGGGTACGTTATGATCTTCTCCCTGATCAAGTACCCTTTTATTAAAAGAAAGCCATGAGAGTTCGCGGTTTTGCATGTAAGGAAGAACTTTTTTTGCAACTGCTTTAGTGCTGCCTTTTTCTTTTTTTGCTTCGTTTGAGCCAGATTCAGTTTCTTTTGAAATCTTTTTTGCTTCCATTTACTTATAATCCCCTCTGTAACTACTAAGCGCTTTATTCACCTATAACAGTGCTTAGCATAATAATTCCCTGACAACATTATACGGTTTTATTAATAAAAAATAGCTGATAGTTATCGAGCTTTACACAAGCAGAAGCATCAATTAACCATCAATAAACAATACCAAGCTAGCTAATCTATAGCACCCTATCAACAAGATATCCTTCTCTAATTCCCGATTTGCAAATGATGAGCCGTTTTGCGCAGGTGATAGCAAATATTTCACGGATAATTACACACCCTGGAATAAAGGTATGAATACGATCGGGGATGGTCTGTAAGGCTTCGTGTAAAAATTCATCGGGGTTAGTTGCGTATTCTTTCAGCATAGCATCAAGATGCTCGGGCAGAATATAATCGAATCTTTGCCCTTCATTGCATACGTCTCCGTACACCTTTGCGGCAGAGCGTATTGAGCCGCCAATACCAAAGAGGGTATCGTGCTGTGAAAGGTTGAATTTGCTTTCTCGTAGCGCATCGATAAAACTCAAACGAATAGCATTAATTTCAGCTTGGGTGGGAGTAATGCCGCGAACACATGAGGCATAGGAAGAAAGAGAGCCCTGCGGAATGCTCACGCTTGCTTGGTCTGTTTCTTCGCATATCAAGGTAAGCTCGGTTGAACCGCCGCCAATATCTATTAAAACACCGCTATCAAGGCGGTTGTCTAATTGGGCACCTATAAACCCCAAATGAGCCTCATCTAAGGTTGAAAGAATGCTCACTTGCGCATTACAGGCATGGGAAATGGCGTTTGCTGCTTCTTGAGAGTTTGAACAGTTGCGAATTACCGCGGTAGCAAAAATTTTTATTTCTTCGCAATTGAAATGAGAAGCTCTTTTAAGATGCGCATTGATGGTATTAATGGCTTTCTTTATGCCCTTTTTTGTTATCACTCCGTCTTCAACAAACGATGCAAGCCCTGCCATAATTTTGTAATTAAGAAGCGTGTGTATATCTTTGCGTGAGGTAGGATGTTTTTTGTTTGATGAAATTTCATAAACGCAGAGGCGAATAGTATTTGAACCAAGGTCGATAATTCCGTAACGGGGCACAGTTCCTCCTGGTTGAGCGTGTAGTTGTGATTTTACATAAGGTTTTTGTTAGCAAGTTATATCGCAGGTAATCAAAGTAATCAACACATCAATATAAGCTTAGACCTTATATTTAACTATACTCTAGTGATGTATGTGAGTTAGAGTTTAAAGAAGATACATTTTTTAACATCTTGAGTATGATGGTATGGCATAGAGCCAGAGTAAGGCAGGGGGATATCATGCTCGAATCTATTGATATGGATGCCGCAAAACTTTCTAAAAGCCAATATCGGAGTGAATACGATGAGCTTATTTCGCGTTTGGTAGTGCTTCAGCAAAAAGCGCGTTCGGAAGAGCTTGGCTTAGTGGTGTTATTTGAAGGATGGAAAGGTGCTGGAAAAGGAAGCAGAATTTCTGATTTAATTTATCATCTTGATGCTAGGGGAACTTCGGTGCATGTTACCAAGAGGTATGGCACGCAAGAAACCATGTATATCCCAGAAGGTCCTTTTGGTGCTACTGGTGCGTATCCTCCTATGCAGCAGTTTTGGCGTGCGTTAGGCCCACGAGGAAGCATGACATTTTTTGATTGCGGTTGGTATACCCTTGCAACGGAATATATGATCGATCGGGCAATAGCGGCTAAAAAACGAGGGCAAAAACCTGAAAAGCGTGACTTAATGCGACGTGTTTTGCGCGTTATTCCTTCAATTGAGAGTTTTGAAAGCCAGCTGGTTGCTGATGGCTACTTGGTGGTTAAGTTCTTTTTCCATATTTCCGAAAAAACTCAGCGTGCGCGTTTGAGTAAGCTTCATTCAGACCCTTCGATGTGTTGGCGTGTTTCTGAAGAAGATCTAAAACAGCTTAAGTACTATGATAGTACCTACGAAATGTATGATGAATTGCTCCAAAAATCTAATTTTGGTTCTTCGGAATGGGTGCTTATTAATGCTAGCGACAAATACTATGCCAATTTAACGGTCGTAAAAACGCTCGTTGATGTTTTGGAGAAGAATCTCAGCTTAAAAAAGAGCGCATCAGAACTTATTGCGGAACAGAAGGCCTATACGCACTCAAGCGAACAAGAGAATAGCAACACATACAGGGATGAGCGGTTTCGCAGTGATGAGGAAAATGAAGCTTTGCGTGTGCAAGCAGAAAAAGAAGCCCAGCGTTCACTGTCTCAATCTCCCGTAAGAAGCCGATTTCCTATTTTATACAATCGTCCTTCGCTTGATAGTGCCAATCACTCTCTCAAGCTGGAGCGCACTGAGTACAAGCAGCAACTCAAAAAAGAGCAGAATAAACTTTTCACTCTTGAGCCTCAACTTTATATCAACCGCATTCCTATGATCATTATGTACGAGGGATGGGATGCTGCTGGTAAGGGCGGCAATATCAAGCGTGTTGCTCAAGCTCTTGATGCGCGTGCATATACCATTTTTCCTTCGCCTGCGCCTACCAAATATGAATTGGAACACCCTCATTTGTGGCGTTACTGGACACGTCTTCCTAAGGCAGGTCATGTTGGTATTTATGATCGAAGCTGGTATGGAAGGGTTTTGGTTGAGCGAGTGGAAGGCTTTGCAAGTCCTTCGCGATGGGCTGCAGCATACGATGAAATTAACGAGTTTGAATTGGATTTGGTTAATTGGGGAGCAATACTTATTAAGTTTTGGGTAAATATTTCTCCCGAAGTGCAACTTGAGCGCTTTATTGCACGCGAAAATAATCCCGATAAAACCTGGAAAATTACTCAGGAAGATTGGCGCAATCGTGACAAAACTGCGCAATATCGGGTAGCAATTGAAGATATGTTTCGCTTAACATCTACCGAGCATGCTCCTTGGACGCTGTTAGAAAGCGATGATAAATACTATGCTCGTATCAAAGCACTTCAAACGATTAATTCGGCTCTTGAACAGAGATTGAAAGAGTTTTAGGCTTTTAATGTTCTGAGTGCTTTGACCATGTGGTCTGCAGTTAAGGTGAGCTACGCTAGTAGCTAACAACATAGTATGGGTGAAAAACGAAAGGCGCTTACGTTCGTATGAGGAAAAAATCTAATCAGGTTCGTGGTGCGCATGCTCGCATTGATGAGTCATCAGGTATATCGGGCGGGCAGCCTCAATCTTTTCAGCGTGGCAATCAATATACCGTTCCCGTTTATGATTCTCGGCAGGTCAGGCAGGTAAATTCTTTTCAGACAAATAGGCAGGGCGAACAATTTGTTCCGGAGCTTTCCAATTCCAATGCTAACAAACCAACCAAAGGCACTGGCTGGAAGGTCGTTTTTGTTATAGCGATTATTGTTTTGGTGGGCTCGTTGGTTGCTCTTGGCGCTATTGTGTATCAATACTGGTTTCAGCAGCAAGCGTACTCTGATCTTGAATCGCACGTAAATCTTCCTGGTGGTTCTGATAACAGCAATGTTTCTCTTTCAGATTTAACCGTTGATTGGGATAGTTTGAGAAAAATTAACTCCGATGTAGTTGCCTGGATTTATATTCCTGGTACGCCGGTTAATTATCCTGTAGTTCAGGGAAAAGATAATGAGGAGTATTTGCATAAGGCTTTTGATCAATCAACAGGCTGGCTTGCTTCGGCGGGAACAATTTTTCTTGATTCAAACAACACGGCCGATTTCAGCGACAGAAACAATGCGTTGTACGGCCACAATATGAACGATGGCTCTATGTTTGCCGCAATGGCTCAATGGGAAAATAGCGACGAATTCAACAACCATCGCGATGTTTACCTTTTAACGCCTGAAGGAAATTATCGCTTAAAAACATTTGCGGTAGTCGCGACAACGGGTTCTGATACTATCGTTCAAACAAAGTTTGCTTCAGATAATGATTACTATAACTATATTGAAGACAAACTTGAAAGAAGTGTTGTAAGCCAAACAGGAATTATTCTTGATGCTTCTGATGTTAAGCAATCTCTACTCCTTTCAACCTGTGAGTATTCACAAGATGATGGGCGTGCGGTTATTTTCGCTTCAGTGGTTGAAACTACCGTTAAAAACGATGCGTATGTTGCTTCAACCACCGAAGGAACAACGGGAATAAACCAAGGAGAATCAGATTCTGTTGCAACGCAATACAGGGAGGCCGCATGATCTCTTCACCATGGTATCGAGATTCTCTCGACACGCTCGAAGAAGAGTGTGGAGTTTTTGGCATCTATGCTCCTCAGATGGATGTTGCCCGACTGACCTGTTTTGGTCTTCAAGCGCTCCAACATCGTGGGCAAGAATCGGCAGGTATTGCTGTTGGCGATGGCGAGACCGTGCTTGCCTTTAAAGATTTGGGGCTTGTTACTCAGGTATTTGATGAAGCCTCTCTTTCTGCTTTAAAAGGGCATGTTGCTATTGGGCATGTTCGCTATTCAACCAGCGGTGGCGTTGAATCATGGGAGGCTGCTCAGCCTCATATCTCAGCGATCGATGAGGTTCTTATTGCGCTTGCTCACAACGGAACCTTAGTAAATACCAACTCTCTTCGTGCGCAGTTGGTTGATTACGGAGTTTCCCTCCGCGCAGGAACTGATTCTGAGGCTGCAGCTAAAATTATTGGCGAAGTAACGAGTTCTACCCATTCTTTGCGTGATGGCATTCGTAAAGCAATGAAGATGATGCGTGGCGCGTATGCTATGGTGCTGGCAAGCCCCGATTCTTTGTATGCTTTTCGTGATCCTTATGGTATTCGTCCGCTGGTGTTAGGCAAGCTTCCTAAAGAGCAGGGATGGGTGGTTTCTTCAGAAACATGCGGGCTTGATATTGTGGGAGCAACATTTGTGCGTGAAGTTGCTCCGGGTGAAATTATTCGTATTAATTCAGAGGGCATATCTTCTCAAATTGCCGTTGAACCCAGCAAACGGGCAAGCTGTTTATTTGAATATGTGTATTTTGCTCGCCCTGATTCTGTTATGGATGGTCAGAGCGTGTATCAGGCACGAAGGATGATGGGCCGCATTCTTGCTAAAGAGGCGCCCGTGGAGGCTGATCTTGTTTTAGGGGTACCCGATTCGGGCTTGCCTTCTGCTATGGGTTATGCCATTGAAAGCGGTATTCCCTACAGTGATGGCATTGTTAAAAACCGCTATGTTGGTCGCACCTTTATTGAGCCAACTAACGAAATGCGCCAAATGGGCATTCGCGTTAAACTCAACCCTCTTTCTTCGGTTATAGAAGGCAAACGCTTGATTGTTATTGACGATTCGGTGGTGCGCGGTAATACTTCAAGAAAACTCGTTGATATGCTTCGTGATGCTGGTGCCAAAGAGGTTCATTTGCGTATTGTGTCCCCCGAGGTTCGCTGGCCCTGCTTTTACGGTATTGATACCGACACGCAAGACCAACTTATCGCGGCTAATATGACCAACGAAGAAATGTGCGATTTTATTGGATGCGACTCCTTGGCATTTATTTCTGTACAAGGCTTGCATGATGCGGTAAGCGCTGATCATAAGGGGTTTTGTGATGCCTGTTTTACCGGCAACTATCCTGTGGAGATACCTGATTCTATCAAGGCGAAGAGTTTTCTTCCAAAAAATCTTGCATAATGAGTTTTTTCAAAGAATATCAAATAGTTGCTTTATAGTTCATAACAAGAATAATGAGTTGTTATTTTTGAGTTGTTATAGGAGAAAAACATGCCAGATCGCATTCAGGTGAGTGCTCTTGACACTAACACTAAATGGCCAAGCTGGACTGCTCAAGGTTCCACTACGTATGCCGATGCGGGGGTGGATACTGCCGAGGGTGCACGTGCTGTTGACGCCATCAAAGATGCTGTTCATCGTACCTATCGCGATGAGGTTCGTGGCGATATTGGTGGGTTTGGCGGCTTATTCTCGCTTAAGGTAGCCAAGCAAATGGTAGATCCTGTTCTTGTTTCTGGTACCGATGGAGTAGGAACAAAAATTCAGCTTGCAAAACTTGCCGGCAAGCATGATACGGTTGGCATCGACTTGGTGGCAATGTGCGTTAACGATATTCTGGCTACAGGCGCAGAGCCACTTTTTTTTCTTGACTATATTGCCGTAGGAAAGCTCAAAAGCGATGCAGTTTCTGAAATTGTATCGGGCATCGCCGATGGTTGCGTAATGAGTGGGTGCGCTCTTGTTGGCGGCGAAATGGCAGAACACCCCGGCGTTATGGAGCCAAGCGAGTATGACCTTTCAGGTTTTTGTGTTGGCATTGTCGATCGTCCTGAAATGCTTGATCCTTCAAAAGTTCAAGAGGGCGATGTTTTGATTGGTCTTGCAAGTTCTGGCATTCATTCAAATGGATATTCGCTTGCTCGTAAGGTGTGCGTAGAAGGAAAAACCCTTTACGAACTTCGCCTTGAAAAGGAGGAACTGGGTGGCAAAAGCGTTTTAGATGCTTTGTTGGAGCCAACGAGAATATATGTAAAACCAGTTCGTTCGGTATTAAGGCAGCTTCCTGGTGCCGTTCGGAGCCTTGCTCACATTACCGGTGGTGGTATTACCGAAAATCTTAATCGTGCGCTCTCATCCACCGTTAACGCAAAAGTGCATGTTGGAACTTGGTCTATGGCACCTATTATTCCCTGGGTTTGCCGAGCGGCTCGTTTGAGTGAGTACGAGGCACTTAAAACCTTTAACATGGGTCTTGGTATGATTTTGGTTGTTAACCCGCAAAAGGTTGATGAGGTAATGGCTATCTTGTCAGAAGAAGGAGAAACACCCTTTGTTGTAGGTACCATCGTTTCTGGTACTGGTGAGGTTGAATACGTTAATCAGACGAGCCTTTTCGCTCCTTTTTCTCAACAGGCACAAGAGGAATAATAAAGCTCATGGAACAGCATGTATTACCGCCTTTAAAAATAGGGGTTCTTATCAGCGGAAGTGGAAGTAACCTCCAAGCAATTATCGACCAGATACAACAAGGCGTTTTAAACGCTGAGATTACCGTTGTTATTTCTTCGCGTCCTGATGCCTATGGACTCATTCGTGCCAAGCAGGCGCAAATTCCAACTGTTTCATTGAATAGAGAGGTGTTTAAAAACCCTCAAATAGCAAATGAAGTTATAGCAACCGAACTGGTGCGCTCTGGTGCTGAATATGTAATTATGGCAGGTTATATGCGCAAACTTACCAAAGAAGTGCTAACCGTTTTTCCCGATAGGGTCGTTAATTTGCATCCCGCCTTACTTCCTTCGTTTAAGGGGGCCCATGCAATACAAGATGCGTTTGAGTTTGGTGTAAAAATAACAGGAGTTACTGTCCATTTTGCTAACGAAGATTATGATAAAGGCCCCATTATTGCTCAGCGTGCGGTAGAAGTCTCTGAGACCGATACCCTTGATTCTCTGGAGAAAAAAATTCATGCTGTTGAGCATGAATTGTATCCCGAAGTAATTTCTTTATTAGCGCAACATCGGGTAATCATTGACGAAAATCGTAGAGTTTCAATTCTTTCTGAATAGCAACTACCTAAAAGCGCTCGTTAACCGGTATTCTAGTATCTTCGGAATGAAGATACTAGAATAGTCGTTATACTTAAAGTACTTGTGTTTTTGAAGGGAGTTTACTGTGGTAGACCCAGTGATAAAAAGGGTTCTTGTGTCTGTCACTGATAAAACAGGCATCGTAGAATTTGCTCGTAGTTTATCTGAAGAGTTTGGTGCTCAAATTATATCTACTGGCGGAACGGCAAAAACGCTTGCCGAGGCAGGTGTCAGCGTTACCTCCATTGACGAAGTAACAAACTTCCCTGAAATGATGGATGGTCGCGTAAAAACGCTTCACCCTTTTGTTCATGGTGGTCTTCTTGCTAAGCGCGATAACAAGACGCATATGGCGCAAGCCCGCCAATATGGCATTGAAATGATCGATATGGTCGTTGTCAATTTGTATGATTTTGAAAAAACGGTTGAATCAGGCGCCGCATTTGCTGATTGTGTTGAAAACATCGATATTGGTGGCCCTTCAATGCTTCGTTCTGCAGCTAAGAATTTTGAAAGCGTTGCGGTGGTAACAGAACCTTCTTCCTATGATGCCATTCTTGAAGAAATGCGCTCACATGGCGGTGCTACCACCTATAGTACGCGTGCTCGTCTTGCGTTGGGTGTGTTTCAAAAAACTTCTTCGTATGACGGCGCAATTGCTTCATGGCTTTCTGGTGTGTTGCAAAACGCTGATTCTGAATTTGAGTTTTCTGAAAAAAAGACGCTTAGTCTTACCAAAAAACAAGATCTTCGCTATGGCGAAAATCCTCATCAAAAGGCTGCCTTTTTTACTATCGATGGTTATCCAAATGCCGAATTCACCCTTGCGCGTGCAGTTCAAAAGCAAGGAAAAGAGCTTTCATATAACAATTATCTTGATTCAGATGCAGCTTGGGCGGCTGTTCGTGAATATCAAGAGCCTGCCTGTGTCATCGTGAAGCATTTAATCCCTTGTGGTGTTGCTGTTGGTGTGGATGCGGTTGAGGCTTATGAGCGCGCCTACGAGGCTGATCCGATATCTGCCTATGGTGGCGTTATTGCCTTTAATAGAGCGGTTACCGATCAAGTTTGCTCAAAGATTTTTGAAAATAAACAGTTTGTTGAAGCAATTATTGCACCAGAGTTTTCTACTGAGGCTTTGTCGATGTATGAAGCAAAACCCAATGCGCGTCTGCTTGAAACAGGTGGGGTAAATCCAGCCGGTAATGCTTTGGAATATCGTGCGGTTGAGGGTGGTTTGCTCTGCCAGCAAAGTGATGCGGTTTCAGAAGATCCTACCACCTTCACCGTTGCAACTAATCGCAAACCTACTGAGGCTGAAATGGCAGATTTGCTCTTTGCTTGGAAGGCTTGTAAATCGGTAAAATCAAATGCTATTTTGATTGCAAAAAACCTGGTTAACCTAGGCGAAGGCGGAGGTCAGCCCAACCGTGTCAATTCAGCGCGAATTGCCGTTACTCAAGCTGGAGATGCGGCAAAGGGTGCGGTTGCGGCAAGTGATGCATTCTTCCCGTTCCGTGACGGTCTTGATGTGTTGGCAGAGGCTGGCGTTACGGCTGTTATTCAACCTGGTGGTTCAATTCGCGATGGGGAAGTAATCGACGCTGCTAATGAACATGGTATTGCCATGGTGTTTACGGGGCATCGTCATTTTAGGCATTAATTATAGGTAGGCGGAGTTCGATTCTGTCTTGATGCAAGATATAAAAAAGCAGGTCATTTTTAAACCTGCTTGATTGTTGTTGGTGGAGGCGCGGAGAATCGAACCAGCGTATGCGCTTGCGCGCATACGCGGGGCTTGCTTACTTTCGTTCGCTACGCCCTTGCTCGGTAAAACGTGCCACTGGCACGTTTTATGATCCTCGCAATGCAGGCGGAGTTCGATTCTGTCTTGATGCAAGATATAAAAAAGCAGGTCATTTTTAAACCTGCTTGATTGTTGTTGGTGGAGGCGCGGAGAATCGAACTCCGGTCCATACTAAATCGTTGTCAAAGCACTACAAGCTTAGTCGGTGTTTTGGATTCAAATTTTCAAAGCCCATCGACAGGCCGCTGAAAGTTCTAGCGGGTTCAATCTTTTTCTTGCGTATACCAGCTACGCCGCAAGAAGCATTCCTCTTAAAATGATACCGCCCTGAAAACGAGGAAAATTTTCAGTTAGGCACCTCGAGCTACAATTAAGCAGCGAGAGCGAGGTTGTTATTATAAGATTTGCCAATTAACTTGACGTTACCCCTGTTTTACGTGGCGAGGAGACCACGACCTGCTCTTTAACTCCGACTTACCATGTCGAAACCAGTCGCCCCCCAGTATGTAATTAAAAAGGTGCACAAGACCAAATTCAATTGGCAACTTATTGGGTATTACATTCTACCCTTCAGGTAAGCTTCGTCAAGATTTTTGTGCTTTATGGTAAATTCTTGCTGTCTGTTTGACATCTGGTAACTTTTACCAGCTTATAACGCCGCGTCAGAGTATAATTTGCAAGAGTATTTGAGGTTTGTATTTTTTTAAACATGAGGGAACTGTAATATTATGCAAGATACACCGAAATCTTCGGTTCAATATACCAAGGTCAAGCAGGATATGTCAAAACAAAACGTTACTTCTGGTGGCTATGTTCCCGCCAGCTCTGTTGGCACTATGTCAAAACACTCCAAGAAACGTCATAAAAAGGCAACCCTCATTACCATTGGGGTAATAGTTGGTGTTTTAGCATTGGTGTACGCCATTGGTGTATTTTATTTTTCTTCCCATTTCTTTCCCAATACTGCTTTTGGTACTCATGATATTTCTTTTGAGTCGGATGGTGATTTTGCAAGTGAGATTGAAAGCAGGGTCCAAGATTACACGCTTGAAATTGAAGGTCAGGGGTTTTCTTGCACCCTTGATTCTAAACAGGCAAGTTTAAATATTGATCAGGGACAAGTAGCAAAAGATGCTTGCTTGAATCAGCATGTCTGGACTTGGCCTATAGAGATGTTTAGTACCCATGATGTTTCTGACATTATTGAGGCCTCTTTTGATAAGGAAAATGCACATAGTATACTTTCTGCGAAAATAAAAGCTTTTAATGAAACAGCTACGCCTTCAAAAGATGCAGCGATTGTTTATCAAGAAACTGCGGGTGCTTGTATTGTTGAGCCTGAGGTTTATGGAAAACAAATCAACGAAGAAGTTCTCCTTACTAAAGTTGATAAATGTCTTAAAGGTCTCGTTGCAACATGTGAAGTAACAGAAGATGAACTTATTAAACCAACGGTAGTTTCAAGTGATTCGCGAATTCTTGCTGCGCTTGACAAAGCTAACAAGATGGCAGGCGGCGACATTGCACTCACACTTAACGGTAGTGTGTCCGCTGGAAAAATTACAAAGGCCATGATTGCCGATTGGATTACCTTGAGTAAAGATGTTGAAGCTGTTCTTAATGAGGAGGCTATTCAAGCTTGGGCTACTCAAGAAGGCGAGGAGTTTAATACCTATCAAACTACGCGCAGCTGGACGCGAGCAGATGGAAAATCTTGTTCGGCTGGCGGCGGAACATTCGGTTGGATTGTTAATGCGGATTCGCTAGCAGAGAGCATCATTAATCAAATCAACAATCAAAACTTTTCAACCATTGATATTCCATGTGATCAAACAGCCGATGTTTATAAAGGTCCAGGAAAGCGCGATTGGGGCGCTTATGTTGACGTTGATTTAACTGAGCAGGTTGTTCGGTACTATGATGCGAACGATCAGCTTGTGTATTCTTGCCACTGCATTTCTGGTTCCCCTTCGGGTGGTCACGCAACACCCACCGGAGTGTATTGTCTTAACAGCAATGATGGAGAGTCTACTCTTATTGGTGAGCGTGGAGCCGATGGAACTCCAGAATATGAAACAAAGGTTGCTTACTGGATGCCATTTATAGGTAATAGCATTGGGTTACATGATGCGTCATGGCAACCCTGGGGTTCCTGGAGTGCTAGTAGCTACTCTTCAGGATTAGGCTCTCATGGATGCATTAACTTATCCACGGATGATGCAGCATGGTTCCATAGTAATTTGTCGGTTGGCGTGTGCGTTATCACTCATGACTGAGCAATCTGAGAGCTATCAATCAGGGGAATATCCTTTTTTTGGTGAGCGCGAAGAAGGAATTCTCGGCAAGCGCGAGCCTTCTTTTAATGATGCTCCTATTGGTGTTTTTGATTCAGGGTTTGGTGGCTTAACAGTTGCCCGAGAGATCATGAAGGCTCTTCCGCGGGAAAGCATTATTTATTTTGGCGACAGAAAGCGTTGTCCTTATGGTCCTCGTTCATTGACAGAAGTCAAAGAGTTTGTCTATGAGATTTGCACTTGGCTTATTGAGCGCGGCGTCAAAATGATCGTGATTGCTTGCAACACCGCTACCGCTGCTGGTTTAGTTGCAGCTCAGCAAACCTTTGACGTGCCAGTAATTGGCGTTGTTGGCCCTGGTGCGCGTGCGGCGGCGCGCGCTACCCGCAATAGACGAGTGGGCGTTATCGCAACGCAGGGAACTATTGATTCAGGTATATACACCAAGGCAATTCGTAATATCGATGCTGGTATTACCGTATTTTCTACGGCAACGCCGCGGTTTGTCGAGATCGCTGAGCTGGGCATTCAGATGGCAAAAGGCCCCATTGAAAATTACACTTCCCTTGCCTCTAAAGTATACATTCGTCCTGAATTCCAAGAAATTGCCCAAGATTATCTTGATCCGCTGCGCCGTTGTAAGATTGACACGCTTGTTCTTGGGTGTACGCATTTTCCTCTTTTAAAGGCTCTTATTGGGAGCGTGGTAGGGCATAACGTGGTGTTAATTTCTTCTGCCACCGAAACTGCACGGGATTGTTGCGATTTACTCAACAGGCAAGGGGCACTTTGTTCTTCTGACCATGTTCCAAGCTATCATTTTGCTACCACGGGCGAAGATATTGAAGCATTTCGTAATTTCGGTTCGCGCGTATTGCGGTTTCCCTTAGATAATCTGGAATATGTGGTGCTTGATTGATTGTTTTGTTAGTACACGATGTGAGCGGCCTAGTTGCGCTCAACAGATATTGCATGCAATGCTTTTTGTAAGGAAGGTTAATCATGGCTAAACAAGTTGTTATTGCAAGTAACAATGCTCATAAAGTAGAAGAAATAAAAACAGCGCTTTGTTTTGATGGTTGGGAATTTAAGACCATGTCTGAAGCAGGGGTTGTTTCTTCTCCTGAAGAAACGGGAACAACCTTTGAAGAAAACGCACGAATTAAAGCACGTGCGGTTTATGAAATCACGCATACGGCTGTTTTGGCTGATGATTCTGGTTTGGCCGTGGATGCTCTTCAAGGGGCGCCAGGGGTGTATTCCTCTCGCTATAGTGGTGTTGATGGTGATGATGAAGCAAATAATGCCAAGCTGCTAGAAGAGCTTAAAACTATTCCAGAAAAAGAGCGCTCGGCGCGATTTGTGTGTGTATTGGTATTCATAGACGAAGATGGTTCCGAAACAGTTGCTCAAGGTTGTATTGAAGGCAGAATAGGATATGAAGAAAAGGGGAGTAATGGCTTTGGTTATGACCCTTTATTTTTACCGGAATACTTTGGCTGTTCTCAAACTTTAGCAGAGGTTTCTCAAGACGAAAAAAACAAGATTTCGCATCGTGGAAATGCACTACGGGAATTAAAAAAATATCTTTCCAATCATTAAAGGGTTCTGTTATAATCACTAAGCGTTGTCGGGACGTGGCGCAGTTTGGTAGCGCGCCTGCTTTGGGAGCAGGATGTCGCAGGTTCGAATCCTGTCGTCCCGACCATTTTTTTGCGGGTGTAGTTCAATGGTAGAACTCCAGCCTTCCAAGCTGGTCACGCGAGTTCGATTCTCGTCACCCGCTCCAGTTTTCATCCGCCGCATTTGCGGCAAATCTTCAGATTATCATTTTGAAGCTTAAGTTAAGAAACTTTAAATTTAACGGAGAAGCTTTCCGATTGGCTGGATAACCTTCATTTTTCTACTTTGTAACTTTTGTAAAAGAGCCTTTTATTCTCAAATGAACTCGCTATAATTGCGAAGCAAAAGAAATAAAAAAGCTGTGACAAGGAAAAGTAGGGACGAATCCATTCCTCAGAGAGTTGGCGGTTGCTGTAAGCCAATAGTGGACGGTCTGAAAGGCGCCTTCGAGCTGTTCGATTTGAACATTGAGCGATTTGTTAAATGATCTTTAGTCAAACGTTTAGTTAGTAAGTTGAATCGGTGACACCCGTGATAGGTCGTATAAGGTAATTATGCTATGAGGTCCTGATGCAGCTTACTGCACAGGATTTTTTTATAGGTAAGGCATGCTAATAGATTGTGCATCTTGCAAGAAAAGGGGTAGATATGCAAATGAGGAGTGACTCTATTAAAAAGGGTCTTGCACGCGCGCCACATCGCAGCTTGTTAAAAGCCGATGGGCTTACCGATGAAGAGCTCGAGCAGCCTTTAGTTGCGGTTGTTTCATCACAAAATGAGGTAATTCCCGGTCATATTCATCTGCAATCTATTGCCGATGCGGTTAAAGCGGGCGTTCGCTTGGCGGGTGGTACGCCGCTTCAGGTAACAACGATTGGTGTTTGTGATGGCATAGCTATGAACCATGAAGGTATGCGCTATTCGCTTACGAGCCGTGAGGTTATTGCCGATTCGGTTGAATGTGCTATTCAGGGGCATCAGTTTGATGCGATGGTACTAATTCCTTCATGTGACAAGGTCGTTCCTGGCATGTTGCTTGCGGCGTGCCGTCTTAATATTCCTACCGTTTTAATTTCGGGTGGCCCTATGCTTGCGGGTCATGATAAATGCGGTAATCAAACCGATCTCAATACCTTATTCGATGCGGTCGGTCAGGTTACGAGCGGCACCATGACTGAAGAAGAATGCAAATGGCTTGAAGAAACAGCCTGTCCTACCTGCGGCAGTTGTTCGGGTATGTTTACGGCAAATTCGATCTGCTGCTTATCCGAAGGTCTCGGCATTGCTCTTCCTGGCAACGGCACTATCCCTGCTGTTTATTCTGAGCGTATTCGCTTAGCAAAACATGCGGGCATGAAGGTAATGGAGCTTGTTAAAAACGATATCAAGGCACTCGATATTATCAATAAAGCTTCTATTCATAATGGTATGGCGCTTGATATGGCGTTTGGTGGATCGACCAATACTATGCTTCATTTAACAGCCATCGCGCATGAGGCAGGGTGCCCTATAACTATGGATGATTGGGATGCAATTTGTTCTCAAATTCCCAATATTACGCGCATTGCTCCTGCGGGGCCTCTTCATATCGAAGATCTTAATAATGCTGGCGGTATAAGCGCTATTATCGGCGAGCTTGGTCGCCATGGTCTTTTGAACAATGAGGCACTTACGTGTCATGGAACTATGAAAGAATGGATTGCAGCTTGCCCTGAAGTTGATGGCACAGTTGTTCGTACGGTTGAAAACGCCTACAGCAGCGTTGGTGGATTGCGGGTAATGCATGGCAATTTGGCACCAAATTGCGGCGTGGTAAAGCAAAGTGCCGTTTCCGATGATATGCGCCAACATAAAGGTCCTGCTCGCGTTTTTGGCAGCGAAGAAGAAGCTTGTGAGGCAATTTTTGGTGGCAAAATCAATGCGGGTGATGTGGTAGTTATTCGCTATGAAGGTCCTGCGGGAGGTCCTGGTATGCGCGAGATGCTCACGCCTACTTCTGCTATTTGTGGCATGGGCTTAGATAAAAGCGTTGCTCTTATTACTGACGGGCGTTTTTCGGGTGCAACAAAAGGCCCTGCTATTGGTCATGTAAGCCCCGAGGCATACGCAGGAGGCCCTATTGCTTTGGTTGAAGAGGGCGACCTTATTGATATTGATATCGATAAAGGCTTGTTAAACCTCCTGGTTTCTGATGAAGAGCTTGAATCTCGTCGTAAGGCGTGGGTTAAACCTGAGCCTAAATATAAAACGGGCGTTTTGGCACGGTATTCAAAGCTCGTTTCAAGCGCAGATAAGGGGGCGTACTTTGGATGATCATCGATAATGACTTTGAGAAAAAGATGGGTCTTGGTCCCTACACCGAAAAGCAAGGCAAAACAATGCTTGGTGCCGAGGCTATTATCGCCTCTCTTGAGGCCGAAGGGGTAGATACTGTTTTTGGTTATCCCGGTGGGCAGGCTATTAAAATTTATGACGCCTTGTATGATTCTAAGAAAATTAATCATATTCTTGCCCGTCATGAGCAGGGAGCAACCCACGAGGCGGATGGTTATGCGCGCGCAACGGGCAAAACGGGTGTTGTTATTGTAACGAGCGGCCCTGGTGCAACTAATACGGTTACCGGTATTGCAACCGCTTATATGGATAGTGTGCCGATGGTTGTTATTACCGGGCAGGTTCCTCAGAGTGTTATCGGCACCGATGCGTTTCAAGAATCCGATATTGTTGGTATTACAATGCCAATTGTCAAGCACAGCTATTTATTGCAGAGCTGCGAAGATATGACGCGCACCTTCCGCGAGGCATTCTATATTGCTAACTCCGGCAGGCCAGGGCCGGTGCTTATTGATATTCCTTCAGATTTAGCGGGTGCAGAGATGGTTTTTGAATATCCTGGTGATGTTCATATTCCTTCTTACAAGCCAACGGTTAAAGGTAATGTGCGTCAAATTCGTCAAGCGGTTGATATGATCAAAGCGGCTAAGCGACCTATCTTCTATATTGGCGGCGGCATTATCGCATCGCATTCGGAGCGTGAATTGTTAAGTGTTGCTGAAAGCATGCAAATTCCCGTTGTTGCAACGCTGATGGGTAAGGGTGCTTTTCCTTCTTCTCATCCGCTTAATTTAGGGTTGGTGGGCATGCATGGATCAAAGTATGCTAATTATGCCATTACTAATGCCGATTTACTTATTGCGGTTGGCGCACGTTTTTCTGATCGCGTAACAGGAAAGTTGGCCGATTTTGCTCCCAACGCAAAAGTTATTCACGTGGATGTAGACCCTGCTGAAATTGGAAAAAATCGTATACCTCAAATTCCTATTGTAGGGGATGCAAAAGTTGTTCTTGCTGGTATGGAGGAACAAATTGCCTCTGAACATCTTGAGCCTATTACGAAAGAATGGCTTGCCCAAATTGATGAATGGCGCAAAGCTCATCCTTTCTATAGCCCAGGGCTTGCAACGCCTTCAAATACAATTTCGCCTGAGGGTGCGCTTGATTTGCTCTCAGATATGCTCGATGAGCAAAATTCAATTGTTACTACCGAGGTAGGGCAGCACCAGATGTGGGCAGCCCAGCATATAGATAGAGAAGTTCCGCGTACCTTTTTAACAAGCGGCGGTTTGGGAACAATGGGCTTTGGTTTTCCGGCGGCAGTTGGTGCTAAGGTTGCCTATCCAAAAAAAGAAGTGGTATGCATTGCTGGAGATGGGTCGTTCCAGATGAATGTTCAAGAAATGGCAACGGCAGCTATTAATCACATCAATGTCAAAGTGCTTCTTATGAACAACTCCGCGCTTGGCATGGTGCATCAGTGGCAGGGGCTTTTTTATCAAGAGCGCTACAGCGAAACCATTCTTCCCGATAACCCTAATTTTGTCATGCTTGCACAGGCATATGGTTGGCAGGCAGAGCGTGTTGATAAACCACAAGATTTAAAAGCTGCCATGAAGCGTTTGCTTGATGCAGAACAGCCAGCTCTTTTAGATATGCGCTTTGATCGCTCGGAGAATGTATTTCCTATGGTTGCGCCCGGTGCGCCTCTTGATGACATTATTGGTGCTATTAACGTAGGCCCCATTTCTGAGATGATCGACATGCACGAAAAGGAGGCTGAGTAGTTATGAGGCACATTCTTTCGGTACTTGTTGAGAATAAATCAGGTGTTCTTTCTCGTGTTGCAGGGCTAATTTCTCGCCGCGGATTTAATATTGAATCTCTTTCGGTTGGCCCTACCGAAGATCCAACCCTCTCGCGCGTAACTATTGTTATGGAAGCAGATGATGTTGCCTATGAGCAAATTACCAAACAGCTCCATAAGCTTATTAGTGTTCATAAAATTACCGACCTTACGGGCGGAAATGCCATCGAGCGCGAACTTGTTTTATTCAAGGTTCATGCCCCTCAAGATATGCGCAGCGAAATTATTGAAATAGCCAATATCTTTAGGGCAAAGATTGTTGATGTGGGTAAAAGCTCATTAACCATTGAGGTAACGGGAACGCAAAGCAAGCTTCAGGGTATTGAAGATTTACTTCGTGCCTATGGCATTAAAGAAATTATTCGCACCGGCATGATAGCTATGTCGCGTGGCTCTAAAACAAGCTAAAACGTAAGCGGATTTAGAGCAGTGCTTTTACCTAAGCGTAAAAGCACACAGGTAGAAGGCATCGTAGAAGTTCTGCGAAGCGCATATATAAGTAAGCATCAGTCATTGAGTAGAAGGGAAATAACATGGCTGTAACGATTTATTACGAACAGGACGTAGATCCCTCATTGATCCAGAGCAAGAAAATTGCCATTATTGGTTATGGCTCTCAGGGGCATGCGCATGCTCTCAACCTTAAAGATTCTGGTTGTGATGTTCGTGTTGGTCTTCGTGAAGGTTCAAGCTCTTGGGCAACTGCCGAAGAGGCTGGTCTTAAAGTTACGGACATTGATACCGCTGCTGAAAAAGCTGATTTCATTATGATTTTGGTTCCTGATGAAAAGCAGCCCGAGGTGTATGAAAAGCATATCGCACAGCATCTTAAAGCGGGCGATACGTTGGCGTTTGCCCATGGCTTTAACATCCACTATGGCTACATTAAGGCTCCTGAAGATGTAAATGTTGTTATGATCGCACCTAAAGGTCCTGGTCATATAGTTCGTCGTCAGTTCACTGAAGGTTCTGGTGTTCCTGATCTTGCTTGTGTATATCAGGATGCAACGGGCAATGCCTTTGATTTGGCACTTTCATATGCATGGGGTGTTGGCGGAGCACGCTCAGGCATTATCAAGGCAACCTTTAAAGAAGAAACCGAAGAGGATTTGTTTGGTGAACAGGCTGTTCTTTGTGGTGGTTTAGTTGAATTGGTAAAGGCTGGCTTTGAAACCTTAGTTGATGCTGGTTATCCACCAGAGCTTGCCTATTTTGAGTGCTATCACGAGATGAAGATGATCGTTGATTTAATGTATGAATCAGGCATTCACTTTATGAACTACTCTATCTCCAATACCGCTGAGTATGGTGAGTATTATGCTGGTCCTAAGGTTATTAACGATGAATCACGTAAGGCTATGAAGCTTATTCTTGAGCGCATTCAAAATGGTGAGTTTGCTCGTGAGTTTGTTGCCGATTGCAACAATAACCACAAGTGGCTTATCGAGCAGCGCGAAGCTATCAACGATCACGAGATCGAGAAAACAGGCGAAAAAATTCGTTCGATGTTTTCCTGGATCAAAAAGTAGCGCGGAGTGTAAATAGTGCGGCGCGCCAGTTGGCAAGCTGGCTAAATGGGCTAAATCTAAATTGGCGATTTTGTTTTGTCTATAAAAGCTTGGGGGTAGCAATATCCTCAAGCTTTTTTGCTGTCACCTTATATCTAACTCCATTTACATGATGATTTATCGACTGAGAATCATTCGCTGGTTTATCATGCTAAAGTAGATTGAGTTATTGCTCGTAACTCTCAACAAAAGAGATAGCTTGAAAGGATGAGGTTCATGGGAAGGGTGTACAACTTTTCTGCAGGTCCGGCGGTGCTTCCAGAGGAAGTTTTGCGTTCTGCTGCCGAAGAGATGCTTGATTACAAAGGCTGCGGCATGTCTGTTATGGAAATGAGTCACCGATCTAAGATGTTTGCTGAGATTATCGAAACAGCCGAGGCTGATTTACGTGAACTCATGAACATTCCTTCAAATTATAAGGTGCTCTTTTTGCAAGGTGGTGCCTCCCAGCAATTTGCAGCAATCCCTATGAACCTTATGCTTCACGGAAAGGCTGATTATATCGTTTCTGGTAGCTGGTCTAAAAAGGCTTATAAAGAGGCAACATCGTTCGGTAACGCTCGTTGCGTGGCTTCAAGTGAGGATGAAAATTTTTCCTATATCCCCGATGTTGATTCACTCGATTTAGATCCAGAAGCAGATTACGTTTATATTTGCGAGAACGAAACTATCTATGGAACGCATTATCATAAACTTCCTGATACCGGCAATGTTCCATTGGTCTCTGATGTTTCTTCTTGCTTTTTATCTGAACCTGTAGATGTTTCCAAGTATGGCCTGATTTATGGCGGTGTGCAAAAAAACATTGGGCCAGCAGGTGTTGTTATTGTGATCATTCGCGAAGATTTGGTAAAAGATGAATGGCTTCCCAATACGCCAACCATGCTTCGTTATAAAACGCAGGTAGATAACGATAGTCTCTACAATACGCCTCCTGCGTATGGCATTTATATTTGCGGCAAGGTTTTTGCATGGCTTAAGGCTCAGGGTGGCCTTGAAGCTATGAAGCAGCGCAACGTTGAAAAAGCGCAACTTCTTTATGATTATCTTGATCAAAGCAAGCTTTTTAAAGCTACTGCTCGCAAAGAAGATCGCTCAATTATGAATGTGCCTTTTATTACAGGTAGCGATGACCTTGATGCTGAATTTGTTGCAGAGGCAAAAAAAGTTGGCATCGAAAGCATTAAAGGCCATCGTAGCGTTGGTGGTATGCGGGCAAGCATTTACAACGCTATGCCCAAAGAGGGTGTTGAAAAGCTCGTTGAGTTTATGAAAGAGTTTGAAGCTAACCATTCATAGAAATAAGCAAATTCCTGCTTGCGTGTTGCTGAGAGGATGCGTGCAAACATTATGCTCAAGAAAATTTTAGTTACCGAAGAAATTGCTCAACCTGGTATTGATTTTCTAAAAAATCATGGGTATGAAGTTGATTGCAAGTTTGGCATGTCGGAAGAAGAATTGCTTTTAGCTGTTCCGGCGTATGACGCTATGATTGTTCGCTCAGCAACTGAGGTAACCAAAGAGGTTATTGATGCTGGTAAGAATCTTAAAATTATTGGCCGTGCTGGTGTGGGCGTTGATAACATCGATATTGATGCTGCAACCGAATACGGCGTTATTGTATGCAATGCTCCCACCTCAAACATTATTTCTGCCGCAGAGCACACCTTTGCTTTGATGCTCGCCGCTGCTCGCAACATTGCTCGTGCAGATCGTTCAATGAAAGAAGGTAAGTGGGAGAGGGCTTCATTAACAGGCGTTGAACTCTATGGTAAAACACTGGCTATTTTTGGGCTTGGGCGCGTTGGCGGTTTGGTTGCTAAGAGGGCTCAGGCATTTGGTATGAATCTTATCGGGTACGACCCTTACTGTTCAGCTGAGCGTGCAGAATCTTTAGGCGTTAAGCTCTATAGTTCGGTTGACGATGTTGTGCCTTTGGCAGATTTTATTACGGTTCATCTTCCTAAAACGGAAGAAACGATCAATATGTTTGGTCCCGAGCAGTATGTTGCCATGAAAGATGGCGTAATCTTAGTAAATACTGCTCGTGGTGAAATTTATAATATTAAATCTCTTTCAGATTTTATTGCGGCAGGTAAAATTGCTGCCTGTGGCATCGATGTTTGGGAAGAGGTTCCTTGCACTAATAGTCCGCTACATTCTTTTAAGGAGGCAACCCTCACGCCTCATTTAGGAGCTTCAACAAAAGAAGCGCAGCTTCGCGCTGGCATTCAAATTGCCGAATTTGTAGTTTCGGGTTTGGAAGGCTCTATTGTGCCTACCGCTATTAATATGGCACCGGTACCTCCTGAGGTGCTTGATTTGGTGGGGCCTTATGTTCCTGCAAGTCAGCTTATGGGTTCTATGCTTTCGCAAATTTCAAAGGGAACAATTCCTTCGTTGCTTAAGATAAAGGCGGCGGGAGTTTTAGCTGGCTCTGATGTGGGAATTCTTTGTGCAGCAGCTTTGGATGGGTTTCTTTCCAACCAAAAAAAATCAAAAGTTACCCCTGTTAATGCGCATGCTGTTGCTCAGCGCCACGGTATTAAGATGGAAGCGCTCAGCACCAACGATGCTCAAGAATATGCTTCTACGGTTTCGTTATGTGCCGATGAGCTGGAAGTTGTTTGCACGCTTTCTGGGGTAGCGCAAAAGCCTCGTATTATTTCATTTTTAGGATATCCGTGCGATATTGCACCAGGTAAGCACGTGCTGATTTTTGAATATGACGATTCTCCTGGTCGCGTTGGTGCAATTGGTTCTATTTTGGGTGAGGCAAATATTAATATTTCAACTATGCAAATTTCCAAGAACAACATGCATGACAAAGCCCTTGTTTTAATGAATATCGATGATGAAGTCACCGAAGATATTCTTGCTCAACTGCGCGAAAAGATTACTTTTGATAACATGTGGTACTTAAAATTCTAAAAAATCCCCCCTAAAATTTTTTGCAAAAGTTTTTAAAAAAAGCTATTATGTCGAGGTTAGTTAAGATTCTCAAAAGGGATACCTGTGCAAAAATGCTCGTCGAGAGCTATGTGGGATATAACTTTGAGTATCTAGTATCTATAAATACGGTACTAAAATGTAGGAGAGAGAAAAATGTTTACACTGTCTAACCTAACCGGGGGGGGGGGCATTCTAAAGCCTTTTTCCTCTTTGCTGTAAGTCTTGTTCTATCGGTACTTGTTGGGAGTTTAGCGCTTACTTTTGCTCCAGCAAATGCCTATGCCCAAGATCAAACAGGCGAAGCTACCACTGAAGTTTATCTTGTTAAAGATTCAAGTGGAGCTACTCCAGAACCTGGTACTACTACCACCACCACTATAACTACTACTACAGATAATCCTTCGTCATCGTCAACATCTTCTTCTACCACCAAAACAGGAGATACTACTCCTGTAATTCCTTTTGTAATAGCTGGCATTGCTGCAATAGCAGTTATAACTACCATTGCTGTTAAAAAGCACACTGCCAACAAAACAAAAGGAGGTGACAACCTCTAATGAATACCCAAACTAAAAAACAAACCACCGTAATAGCTCT
>CAVJWZ010000018.1:0-27715 GCA_963653545.1 uncultured Eubacteriales bacterium
CTTGTTAATTTTTTTAGGTACAAAAAAGAGATGCGCAATAGGAGAAAATGATTGTTTATTTGCTCTGATATACTTTTTGGGGGTCGGGCCTTGTGGCTTTTTTGGCTTGAGGAGATTGATGACAATGACAGAGCATGCTATTACCAGCCGTATCCGTGCTATGGCTGAAGAGATTGAGCCCTATGTTATTGAAAAGCGCCGCTACTTTCATGCGCATCCCGAACTGAGCATGAAAGAATTCAAAACCTCAGATGCCTTAGCGGCTGCTCTTGATGAAATTGGTGTTTCGTATGTGCGACCTTATGAAACGGGTTTGATTGCAACTATTAAAGGAGAGGCTTCTGGTGCCTACGATGCAACCGGAAAGCCCCATCATTGCATTGCACTGCGTTCAGATATTGATGCGCTTCCGGTAAATGAGCTTACCGAGGTTGATTATGCCTCGCAAAACGAAGGCGTTATGCATGCCTGCGGGCATGATTGTCATATGGCCATGATGTTGGGTGCTGTCCGAATTTTGCACGCTTGTCGCAAAGAGCTGCGCGGAGAGGTGCGCGTAATTTTTCAACCTGCTGAAGAAATTTCAATCGGTTCGCGCAAGATGATAAAAGCAGGCGCTCTTGATGGGGTTGAAAGCATTTATGGCGCACATATTTGGAGCGAAGTGCCCGCAGGAAAAATTTCTGCTGATCCGGGGCCGCGCATGGCAAATACCGATTGGTTTAGGGTGGACATCAGTGGAGCAAGTGCTCATGGCGCTATGCCGCATAAGGGCGTTGACGCTATTGTGGTTGGCGCCTCTATGATTGAAGCGCTGCAGGCGGTAGTAAGTCGTGATGTTTCGCCGTTTGAGCCAGTGGTGCTCACCATTGGTGAGTTTCATGCAGGTGTTGCGCGCAATGTTATGGCTGGATCTGCCTATTTAACAGGGACGGTGCGTTCATTTAATCCTCAGCTGCGCGATTCTCTTGCCGATAAGATGGAGCGTATGGTTAATTTTATTGCCAATACGTTTGGTGCAAAGGCAACTTTTGAGTGGACGCCTGGCAATGCTGCGCTCGTCAACGACAAAGCGTGTGCGTTGCGCGCGCAAGAATCAATCAAGCGCATCTTAGGCAAAGATGCGCTTATCGAATACGAGGGAACGCTTTCAGGCGAAGATTTTTCTGAATATTTGCGTCTTGTTCCAGGGGTATTCGTATTCATTGGTGGCAGGAATCCTGAGGTGGGCGCAGAATATCCGCAGCACAGTTGTTTTTACAACATCGATGAAAGCGTTTTAGTTAAAGGCTCAATGGTAGCTGCTCAGTATGCATTTGATTTTTTAGCCCAGGAGTAGCGAGAGGGAACCAAACCAAGGCGTTTTTGTGAATGCTTGCGCAACAAGAAGGCAGCAATAAAAGCTAACGTTATTTGTGTCATTCCAATGGCGCCCCAAACGCCGGTGAGACCAAAGGCAGAGCCGAGTCCACATGCGTAAAGGATAATAAGGGCAACCTCGCCGTATACCAACAGGCTTGAGCCAAATGCTTCATCGGTTGCATAAAAGTATGAGGTACTTACGTGGGTGAGCCCAAAGAACATATATGCAAAGGCAATCACTGGAAGAGCAAAGGCTACGATTTCTATTGCAGCTTCGCTTGCGCCAAACCATGCGGGAATTTGGTAACGCAACGCGCTCATAACGCCAAGCCCTATTACACCAACCGAAATGGCAGCAACAAAATTGGTGTTGCGAATTTCTTGAACAAGCTTGAGCTTTCCAGCGCCATAACATTGGCTGATGAGTGGCTGGCTGCCATCGGCAATGCCTTGGATGAGCATTTGAACAACGTAGGCTACATACGAAATTACCGCATAGGCAGCAACGGCAGTTTCGCCACCGTATATCATGGCGTTTATATTGAGGGTAACAACGGTTATTTCAGGCAAGAGAGTTAACCCAAAAGGAGCAAGCCCAAGTTTAAGGGTGTGTGCAAATAATTCGGCGTTGAGTTTAAAGTGACGAAGAGATAAGCGTTCATCTTTTCGTAAGAAAAAGCCAACAATCAAAATAAAGCTTGCGCATTGAGCAAGGGCGGTAGCAGCGCCAGCACCCATGGTTCCCCAGCCTGCAACAACGACAAAGAGATAATCAAATCCCACATTGATAATTCCTGAAACAACAGAAGCTACCATGGCATATTTAACATGTCCGCGATTGCGAATAAGGGGCAAGCATCCAATAATTACTACTTGCAGTGGTGCAGCAAGCGTTAAAACCGAAAGATACAAAACGGCTTGATTGAGCACCTCGCCCGTGCCACCTAATAGCGCACAGAGGGGGCGTGCGCAAAATAAAAGCAAGCAGGTAACGGGAATGGAAAAAAGAAAGAGCATCGATATGGTGTGACCCATGGCATGGCGTGATCCTTCGTTATTGCCCGAAGCATCCTTGATAGAAGAAATAACCGCGCCGCCCATTCCAATGCCGGTGCCTGTTGCAAGAACAAGCGCATAAAGAGGGTAGGCAATGTTGACACCAGCAAGCCCCGCATCTCCAACAACATTGCCAACAAAAATACCGTCAACAATAGAATAAATGCAGGTAAGAGTGAAAGCGATAGTAGCAGGAATAACATAGTGCAAGTAAGACTTTGTCATAGAACGCTTGATCATTTTCTCTCCTTTTTGCTCGGTCTTTTCTAAAGCGCGAGGATACTCTAAACTTTCAAGTAACTTGAATGTTTAGAGGGTAATAAGCTACTTCATTAAATGCTCACAATTAAGGGGAAATTATCATGAAACAGGAGTCAGAATGCACTATCAAAGAGGCATCGGAATTGCTTAATATTCCTGCTTCAACCTTGCGTTATTGGGAAGAGCTAGGTCTTATCCATGCGCGTCGGTTGCCTGATAGTAACTACCGAACCTATTCCCTCCATGCTCTTTTTGAGGCGAGCAATATTGCGTTTTATCGCAAAATGGGTGTTTCAATTAAACAAATTGAAGCCATGAAGCTGCGCTCGCTTGAGGATGTTATGACAACCTTTGGTATAACCATCGATAAGCTTGAAACTGAAATTGAGCATATGCAGCAGGTTCTTAAGCGTTTAAAGTATCAAAGAACTTTAGGTGAACATGCGCTCGATTTAATTCAAAACGGGGTGAGAGAGGGAACCCCGAGCATTGTGCGGCTCAATGCTTATAATGCAGAATCGCAGTGGCAACGCAAAACTCTCGTCCGCGATATGCAACGCTACGCTCTTTTTATTGATGCTAATAATCCCGAAGAAATGATTGAATCATACGTTGATTACCCCGAAGGCTCAGATGCTGAAGAAGACGCAAAAAGCCAAGAAGATGATGCGCCGGTGAAAGCAGGAGCAAAAAGGCAGTCGCAAAAAAAGAAAAAGAAGTTTTTGGGTGAAGGTGACGCTTCGCCTGCTTTGGATGAGCAAACAGAATCAAACTCTACTGATGCCCAACAGCCCTGTATTTTATGGGATCGCGCGCAAGAAATAGAAAAAGGTGTGTGCTTTTTTGAGGGAGTTGCTTTTAGTGAATACGAGCAGCGTGTTTGCGTTCAGGTTGGTCCTTTGTTTGAAGCTGCTCAAAAGGCAGGACGTAAACCTTTGTATGCAATAGCACATTTTTTAGTTTCGGCGGATTTTAATGGTAGAAAAGATTGTTATCGTGTTTGGATTGGATGCCAATAACAAAGTATAATAGCCTAGCAAAGTATTCCTTTTAAAAGAAAACATGCAGTATTTGCATTGAACTGGACGTTTTATCGTGCCAGGAGGGTGTATGAGGGACGCTAATAAAAACGACAATACAACTAAAGATGCAACTGATAAACCAACCGAGGATACTTCATGCGATAAAAAAGAGGTTATATCTAAGGAGTTAAAATCGACAAACAGCAGTTCAGAGCCTGCCCCTCAACAAAAAAGTCCTGCTGCAGATCAGAAAGAAAGCAAGCCTTCTCAAGGAGAAGATTCATCTTCTGATAAGGAAGATTCGCCTGATAACCTCGATAAAAAAGAGGGGTCTGAGGATAAAAAATCTTCTATAAAGAAGCGTTTTTGCAAGAAAGAAAAATCTGAAGAAAAGAATTCTGAAAACGAGAAACCCGAAGAAGAACATTCTGATGAGAGCAACTCTGAGGAAGACGTTTCCGAAGAAGTTACTGAAGACGTTTCTGAAGATACTTCCGAAGAAGCTGTTGATTTAGATTCTCCTCTTTTTTCAAAACTTCATATTGTATTGATGGCTCTTGTTGGCTGTTTATTGGCGGGCACGATTGCTGTTGTTATTGCGTGTGCGGTTTGGTTGCAGGGGCTGCCCGATTATTCCGATGCGGATTCTTTTAACACCATCAAGCCAACCGAAGTATATGCAAGTGACCATAAAACGCTCCTCGCTCGTTTTCAGCTTGAAAATCGCGATCCGCTTGATTCCATAGATTCCATTTCAAAATATGCCGTTGAGGGTACGGTAGCAACAGAAGATGAGCGTTTTTATAATCATGGTGGCGTTGATCTCATTGGTATGGGGCGTGCCGTTATGAATAACGTGTTTGGTGGCACACTTGAGGGTGCATCTACCATTACGCAGCAGTTGGTGCGCAACACTATTCTTCTTGATGAAATGGACGACATTACCTATAAGCGTAAGGTCCGCGAAGCGTATCTCGCTATGGAGATGGAAAAGCTCTATTCAAAAGATGACATTTTGTTGCTCTATATGAATACCATCAACTATGGCGGTGGTGCTTATGGCATTGAGGCTGCGGCAAAGCGCTACTACTCAAAATCGGCGTCCGAGCTTACCTTGAGTGAGGCTGCGATGTTGGTAGGAATTCCTCAGTCGCCCGCTTACAATAACCCACTTTATTATCCCGACAATGCTCTTGAGCGCAGAAATACCGTGCTTGATCGTATGGTTTCGTATGGAGCCATCACTAACGAAGAGGCCGAGGCTGCTAAAGCGGAGCCCATTAACTTAAATCCAACCGAGCCTTCAGTAGATGGCTTTGTTGCGTATCCTTATTTTGCAAGTTATGTACGCGATCAGCTTTTAAATTCAGATACCTACAATTTATCTGCCACCGAGATTTTTAAGGGAGGTTTAACGGTATACACCACCCTTGATGTTGACATGCAAGATATGGCTGATGCGGCTGCTCAAAAGGCTGAGAGTCAAATGAGTAGTGCTTTGAGCGTTGGCCTTACTGCGGTTGATCCAAACACTGGTTATATAAAAGCAATGGTTGGTGGCGATGATTTTTATGAGAGTCAGTGGAATCTAGCCTCACAGGAGGCGCGCCAGCCGGGTTCTTCATTTAAAACGTTTACCTTGGTAACCGCTCTTGAACAGGGGATATCTCCTGAAACCAGCGTTAATTGCTCAAGTAGCGTTACCATTGGCAGCAATCCGTCCATTGAAAACATTAACGGTACCGAATATGGTACGCGCAGTATTGCGAGCGCTTTTGCGGTTTCTTCCAATACAGGGTTTGCTCGTCTATGCGAGGCGGTAACTCCTCAGGCGGTAAGCGATACGGCTCATAAAATGGGTATTACTTCATACCTAGACCCAGTGCTTTCACTTACGCTGGGTACTTCCGATGTAACAACTCTTGAAATGGCTGATGCGTATGCCACTATTGCCAATGGGGGAACCCATTATGACGCCATTGCGGTTGAGCAAATTCTTGATCGTAAAGATAAGGTGATTTTTGATGCAACTAATCCTCAAGGCAAGCAAGCGTTATCGCCTGAGGTTGCTTGTGCAGCACGAAAGGTTATGGAGGGCGTGATTAATGGCGGTACGGGCACAGCGGCGCGTATCGATACTGGTCAGCCTGTTGCAGGCAAAACGGGAACTTCTGAAAATTATATGGATAGCTATTTTGCTGGGTTTACGCCGGAGTTATCGGTAGCCATTTGGATTGGCGACCCTAATCGTGTGGTTCCTGCTACTACCCTTACGGGTGCGAATGTGTTTGGTTACTTCATGAATGATTGGTGTCAAGATCGCGAAATTGTTCCCTTTATGGAAGCGGACGACCCTGCATACACCAAAACATTTAGTAACGCCAATCTTGACATTAGCAACGTAAGCTCTGTCAAGAAAGAAACTGAGGCAGAAAAACAGGCACGAGAAGAGGCGGCCGCGCAAGAGGCTGCACAAGAGGCTCAGGCGGCTCAGGCGCAAGCTGATGCAGCAGCCAAGGCAAAGGCTGATGCAGCAGCTCAACAAAAAGCCGCGCAAGAAGCCCAGAAAAAGGCCGAGCAAGAAGCTCAACAAAAAGAGAACCAAAGCAAAAAAGATACGACACCTGCAACAAAGCCCGATTCAGGATCAAGCTCGGGTTCTGGAGGGTCGAGCTCAGGTTCGGGTACAAATTCTGGTTCAAAAAACTAGTATTTGATGTAAGGTTAACCTGAATTAGCGCTCATCAAGATGCAAGATGCAAGATATGAATAAGATCAGGGCGCTTATTTGAAGCACCACGCAATAGCTATCGAGGGTAGTTACAGATAGGAATCACATGTTTAATGAAAATTTGCAAGAAGTAGTACAAGGTATTGCTGCTAATTATCAGGCAAAAGAAATTTTTTTTACCAATCCTAACCATCATTTTCCCAACAAAAAGGCAATTACGCGCATGCTGGGTGATTTGCGCCGCGTGATGTTTCCGCGTTATTTTGAAGATGAGGCTCCTATGGGCGCGCACCCTGAATATTTTATTGGCGAAACGCTTACCCGTGTAGAGGAAGTTTTGCGCAAACAGGTATATGAGGCTTTGATGTTTCGTGATGGCGATAATACTTCTGAAGAAGAAATTTGCAGTCAGGTAGATACCATTGCGCTTACTTTTTTGTCGCGCCTCCCTAAAATTCAGAGCATGCTGCTCAAGGATGTTCAGGCGGCCTTTGATGGGGACCCTGCTGCGCAGAGCAAGGAAGAAATTATTTTTTCTTACCCAGGCTTTTTTGCTATTTTTGTCTATCGTATTGCGCATGAGCTCTATGTTCAAAAGGTACCCTTAATTCCGCGCATTATGACAGAATACGCCCATAGTGCCACCGGTGTTGATATCAATGCGGGGGCAACAGTTGGGGAATACTTCTTTATCGACCATGCAACCGGTGTTGTTATTGGTGAGACTACTAAGATTGGCAACCACGTAAAAATCTATCAGGGCGTTACCCTTGGAGCTCTTTCAACGCGAGCCGGCCAAAAACTTGCTGGTAAAAAGCGCCACCCAACCATCGAGGATAACGTGACTATTTATTCCAATGCCAGCGTTTTGGGCGGCGAAACTATCGTGGGCGAGGGTGCCATTATCGCAGGTAGCTCGTTTGTCACCGAATCAATTCCTGCTGGTGCGCGCGTAGGGGTAAAAAATCAAGAAATCAACGTGCGCATTCCCGACAAAAACAAGACCGATAGTAAGCCTTGGCACCATGAGGATAAATAGCGTCATGAACAACAATAGCTGTTGTCTTAATCCATGGCAGGTTAAAGAAGTTCTTGATACAGCCGCTTACCGGGCTTCCCTTTCTCCAAAATTTTTAGAAGCTAAGGGTTAAAAAAATTGAGAATTTTTACGGATTAGCTGCAAAATAGCCCATAATAAATTGGTTAGGTGTTTTTACTGGAAAGGATCGTCATGGCGGGAATCGATATTAAGCCTGATGCTCAAGGTAAAGTAAGAGATTTATACGATTTGGGCGACAAATTGTTGCTCGTTGCTTCAGATCGCATCTCTGCTTTTGATTATATTTTACAGGATGAAATTCCCTACAAAGGGCAAGTGCTAACGCAGCTTTCTTGCTTTTGGCTTGATCTTCTTTCCGATGTGGTTGAAAACCATCTTATCTCTGCAGAAGTGGCAGATTTGCCTGAAGCATTTAAGCCGTATTCTGATTATTTAGCTGGCAGATTTATGTTGGTTAAAAAGGCAGAAATGTTTCCCGTTGAATGCATTGTTCGCGGCTATTTAACAGGCTCGGGTTTAAAAGATTATCAGGCAACGGGCGCTGTTTGCGGCATCAAACTGCCTGCAGGGTTGGTAAATTCATCCAAATTGCCAGAGACTATTTTTACCCCTTCTACCAAGGCGGAACTTGGCGATCATGATGAAAATATCAGTTTTGATGAGTGCGCAAAACAAATTGGTGCTGAAGATGCAGCTGCTATTCGCGATTTGACGATTAAGGTGTATGAGCGGGCTGCCGAACATGCGCGCAAGCGCGGCATCATTATTGCCGATACCAAGTTTGAATTTGGTCGCTACAATGGTCAAATCATTTTAGGTGATGAGGTGCTAACACCTGATTCTTCGCGTTTTTGGTCGGCGGATACCTATCAAGTTGGAGAAGAGCAGCCAAGTTTTGACAAGCAGTTTGTGCGCAATTGGCTCAACGATAATTGGGATCGTTCTGGCAATCCTCCTCGTTTGCCGGAGGATATCATTAAAAAGACGAGCGAAAAATATATTCAAGCTTACGAAAAAATTACGGGTCGAACCTTTCAGGCTCAGTAATTGAGCAATATAAAAAACAAGGAGAAAACAAGGGAATGTCACAGCGAAATCCTCTCAATGAGAGAAATCAAAATGATACTAAGGCAGGTAAAACGCGCAAGAGTGCGGCTTCGGCAAAGCCAGTTACGAAGGCGGCATCTTCGGTTTATATCGCAGATCCTAACAATAAGCCCAAAGAAGGGTTTCTTTCCCGTTTAATGGGCGGTGGCTCAAATAGCAAAAAACAGGAGGAAGAAGCCAAGGCGCGTGCAAAGGCTGCAAAAACCAATAAAGAGGCAACTTCTAAAGAAAAAGGCGCTTATACTCTTCTTGATATGGAGGGTGATACCGAGCAGAAAAAACGCGATAAAACGCTCACCAAAGCAGATAGAAAAGAAGCTCAGCGCCGTTACAACAATCCAGGAACATCCGAATACAAAAAATGGCGAATTATTTGGTGGGTTGTTATTGGTTTAGGTATTTGTTCGCTTATTCCACCATTGGTTAGACCCGATTTATTTGTTGATAACGAGAACACATCGCTCATTTTTTACGGTCTTGGCTGGGCATTTTTGTTGGCAGCAGTTGGCATTGACGCGCTTAAAATTCGCCCTTTGCGCAAAGAGGCCAGAGCCGGTGCTTCTAAAGATAAGTCAAAAGCAGCTACGGCAGCTCGTAAAGAGATGCGCAAGCAAGAAGCGCTTCGAGCTGAAGAAGAATCTAAAAAACAGGCTGAAAAACAAGCAAAAAAGGCAGCTAAAAAAGCCGCGCGTGGTAAGTAGCAGCAATGGTGTTTACCGCGTTGTGAAATGAAGGATGTAATGCCCGGAGCAATTCGGGCATTTTTCGTGAATGCAGGGTTGTATGAAGTGTGTTTCTTGGAATGTTAATGGCTTGCGTGCCGTGGTAAAAAAAGGTTTTATGGATGCTTTTACCCACTTGGATGCCGATATTTTTGCCTTGCAAGAAACTAAATTGCAAGAGGGACAAATAGAGCTCGATTTACCGGGGTATTATCAATATTGGAGTTATGCTCAAAAAAAGGGCTATTCGGGCACGGCTGTTTTTTGCAAAGAGGAGCCGTTGCGAGTGTTGCGCGAAATTGGCATTGCTAAGCTTGATACCGAAGGGCGCATTGTGGTGCTCGAATTTGAAAAATTTTGGTTTGTAGATGTATATACTCCCAATGCGCAAAGCGAGCTTAAGCGCTTAGATCATCGTATGCAGTGGGACGATGCCTTTCGCGGTGTTTGCAAAGGTTTAGAAAACGGTATTCTTCCTAATGGTGAGGATGGCAGGGCAAAGCCGGTGATAATGTGCGGCGATTTTAATGTTGCCCATCAAGAGATCGACCTTAAAAATCCTCGCACCAATCGAGGAAATCCAGGCTTTTCCGATGAAGAACGAGAAAAATTTACCCTGCTATTAAAGGCAGGGTTTGTCGATACGTTTAGATATCTTAATCCCACGGCCGAAGGGGTATATTCATGGTGGAGTTATCGGTTTAATGCGCGAGCAAATAACGCTGGGTGGCGCATTGACTACTTTTTAGTGAGTGAGGCGCTTAAAAACTCCATTATCAATGCCAGCATTTATAGTGATATTTTTGGCAGTGATCATTGCCCCGTTTCCGTGGAGTTGGAACTGGCGGAGTAGGGCAGCGCATGCAATCTGGTATTGTTCTAGCAGATTGCATGAGAGTAAAGGCAAAGTTTAAAAGCAAAGCACGTTTGTAGGAGAAACCATGGCAATGGATCTTGAAAAGATTGAGCAGGGCGTTCGTCTTATTTTGGAAGGCGTTGGCGAAGATCCTGATCGTGAAGGGTTGCTTAAAACCCCTTCACGGGTGGCTCGTATGTATGAGGAGTGTTTTGCGGGTTTATACGAAGACCCAGCACAGCATTTTGAAACAACCTTTGATGAGCATCATGAAGAAATGGTGCTGGTGCGCGATATTCCCTTTTATTCGATGTGCGAGCATCATTTAGCTCCTTTTTTTGGGGTGGCTCATGTTGCCTATATTCCCGCAAAAGATGGTCGTGTTTGCGGGCTTTCAAAACTTGCGCGGTTGGTTGATGTGTATGCCCGCCGTCCGCAGGTTCAAGAACGTCTAACCACACAAATTGCAAACACCCTCATGGAGCAACTTCATCCGCAGGGCGCTATTGTGGTTATGGAGGCCGAGCATTTATGTATGAGCATGCGTGGCGTTAAAAAGGCGGGCGCAAAAACCACTACCAGTGCGGTGCGTGGTATATTTGAAAGACATGATGCTACGCGTGCAGAAGCGCTATCATTAATTTTCAGCCACTAGAAAATCAGGTCAGCATAAAGGGCGAAGGGATTATTTATGCGTTGTGTTATTTCAGTTCTTGGTAAAGACCGAAGTGGAATTGTTGCGGCAATTTCAGCGGCGCTAGCCGAACATGGTGCCAATATTGATGATATTAGCCAAACTATTTTGGATGATATTTTTAGCATGACCATGCTTGTTCGCCTCAATACCCAAGTTGCCGATTTTAATACGGTTCAAGAAGCGCTTTCTAACGTTGGCAAAACCTTAGGGGTGCAGGTAATTATTCAGCGTGAAGATGTGTTTCAGTTTATGTACAAAATTTAAGGGGGATATGTGGACGCACAGGGAATTCAAGAGGTAGCCATTAACGTTATCTTTGCTTTAATCGTTATTGTGTTGGCGGCAACGCTTTTTAGGGATGTATACAAAAAGCGCAAAATGCTGAGAGTGTCGCGTGCGGAGGAAGATTCGATGCCTGAGCTTTTGGCGGAAGAGCTTTCTGAAGATGAATACATCGTGCTTCAAAATAAGCAGCTTATGACCAAGCTCGGTAAGTCGCGCGCCGATTTTATTATTGTTTCGATATACGGAATTTTTTGCCTAGAGTTTCGTATGTTCTATAAGTTTATCAAGGCAGATGAGCGCAAACAGCAATGGTTTCGTTATATGGGGCTTAAGCGCACTCCGTTCACCAGCCCTCTTTGGCAGTCAAAAATTCATATCCATACCATCAAAGAGGTTATTGGTGCCGATAAAGAAATCCCTTATTTCCCTATGGCGGTGTTTCCTTCGTTCGTCAAAATTGATGAAGCAACATTTGAACCAACGAGTTTTGTGGGAACGTATGAAGAATTTCTCAACTTTATCGATGAGAAAAAAGAGAAGGTTTTTAGCATTGAAGAGGCCCAGGCCGTTGCTCGTTTGATAGAGGCTTATAGCGATAAAGTTGCAGAGATGGAAAATATAACTCCGCCTACAACGTTGCCTGAAGAGTATCGCGCCTTTACCGACACCAAAACCTTTATTGAAGATGCCGAAGAAGCTCGAAAAGAAAAAGAACTGGCTGAGGCCAAAGAGGTTTTGGGCGATGATTTTGATGCGAGTGAAGAGGCAGAAGCATCTTCTGAAGAAGAGTGTTCCTCTCAAGATGGAGCTCAAGATACGTCAACCAAGCAAGAAAAATCGGATTCATAGAGGTTGATAGAGCAAAAAAGCTAGAGTAAGAAAGCCGAATACCCTATGGCACAAAACAATACTTCAGAACATACTTTTGTAGCTGAATTCGCCAAAGACAGCGCTGCTGCTTTTGGCGAATTTGTTTCTACGATTGCGCGCTTAAGGGCTCCTGGTGGGTGTCCATGGGATCAAAAGCAAACGCATGAATCAATTGCTCGCAATATGATTGAAGAAGCGTATGAGGCGGTTGATGCAATAGAGCAAAAAGATGTGAACCATCTGCGTGAAGAGCTGGGAGACGTTTTATTGCAAGTAGTCCTGCAAAGCCAAATTGCAGCGGATGCTCATGAGTTCACTATTGCTGAGGTGTGTCGTGAGGTAAATGAAAAAATGATCCGTCGGCACCCCCATGTGTTTGGTGATGAATTGTGCGTTCAGTCTGCTGATGAGGTTTTAACTCTTTGGGATAAGGTTAAGCTTTCTGAAAAAGAAGCACGGGAGCAAAACGATTCTGCCCGCCAAACTCATGAAGGGCTTCTCGATACCGTTCCCACGAGTTTTCCGGCACTTTTGCAGGCCTATAAAATTTCTCGCAAGGCTGTTTCTGCTGGATTTGATTGGGATAGTGTTGATGCGGTTTGGCGCAAAGTAGAAGAAGAATGCGCCGAGCTCAAACAAGCAGCTCAGAGCGGTGACACGCATGCGATGGAGCTTGAGCTGGGTGATGTATTGTTTTCTTTGGTAAATGTCGCCCGTAAATACGGCATAGATGCCGAAACTTCCTTGCGCGCGAGTTGCAATAAATTTAGAGCACGATGGTCTTTTATGGAGGGCGTTGCGTGGGCACAGGGCTCTTCCATAGAAGAACTCTCGATGGAAGAGCTTCAAATTCTTTGGGATAGGGCAAAACAGCATTTTGAATCTGAGTCGGCTGGATCTGGTGAAGTTTAATCTGGTGGAGCTGAATCTGAGTCTGATGAAGCTGAAGCCGAGTTTGAATCTGGGGCTAAATCTGGTGGAGTTGAAGCTGAATCAACAGAAGCTGCTCAAGCTAAACAACAAGTGAGTGAGTGATAATCCGTGACAAAAATTTATTCCTATACGGTACCCCTTGAGGCCGATATCGTTGATGCATTTTGCTGTTTGCAAAAAGGGTTTACCGATCAATTTGTCTACTATGACAAAGAGTGTGCGCAACGGGCTATGGGGCTTGGCAGATGTATAGCCCTTACTTCTCTTGAGCAAGCAGAGCAAATTATTCAAGGGTCTGCGCAGTGCGCTCCTATCTTTTTTTCGTTTAATCGTTTTGATGCGCAAAATCCAAAACCTTGCGATGAGATGATGCAATCGTTTCCGCATTTGAGGTTGCTCTTGCCCGAAGTTACGCTCATTGAAAATGAGCAAGGGTCGTTTTTGCAGGTTAACAGCTTGGGGCCAGTGTATAAAGGCAGAGTTGAGCGCTTTGTTCGTCATGCTCTTGAGGCAAAAAGGCGCGAGCGTAAAACCATTGCTTATACACTCATTCCCGATGAGCTAAAAGATTGGGAAGAAGTAATAAGGCGCAGTTTGGGCTTTATTCATGAGGGTCGCATTGATAAGCTGGTGCCTTCGCGCCGCCAAAAGCTTATTGCTGAAAAGCCCTTTTCTTCCAAGGATGTGCTTGTTAATCTCATCGACGGTTCGGCGCGCGGCAAGGTGTTTATGTATCGCTATGGCGATGTATTTTTTTGCGGCTGTACGCCAGAACTTTTGGTAAGCAAAAAAGGTTCAGTGGTAAAAAGCATGTGCTTGGCAGGCACTACCAGTACGGGCGAAACCGTTGAAGATAGCGCTTGTTTGGCAGAACAGTTGCTCAATGATGAGAAAAACTTGCGCGAGCATGCCTACGTGGTGCATTTTATTCGCGAGGTATTTTCGCGCAATTGTTTTGATGTGGATATCCCTGAAACACCTTCAATTCTAACGCTCAAGCATGTGCAACACTTATATACACCTGTTCAGGCTCATGTTATGGAGGGTAAAACGCTTACTTCGCTTGTTTCGCAATTGCATCCTACTCCTGCTTTGGCGGGCTCGCCCGTGGGTGAAGCGCTTATGTGTTTGCGTGAGGTTGAATCGTATAACCGTGGATTTTTTGGAGGCGCGGTTGGTTTTGTTGATGGCGACGGTGATGGCGAGTTTGCCGTAGCTATTCGCTCAGGTGTTTTTGATGGAGAATGCGGTTGGGTATATGCTGGATGCGGCATTGTTGAAGGAAGCGATGCTCAATCTGAATTCAACGAGATAGACATGAAACTCAAAACCATTTTGAGTGCCTTTCAGGGGGAGGAATAAGCATGGCTGAAACGGAGGCTGTTTATTCTGAAGAGGCGCATTCTTCGCGTGATACCGCTCTTTTTGTTTCGGCGTTTTTTGATGAACTTTATCAAGCAGGCGTGCGCGATGTGGTAGTAAGCCCAGGGTCGCGCTCTACGCCGTTGGCGATGATTGCCTATAAATCGCCTCTTAACGTTTATCTCGATGTTGATGAGCGCGGGGCAGGTTTTTTTGCGCTTGGCATAGGCAAGGCAACTGCGCGTCCAGCTTGTCTTATTTGTACATCGGGCACTGCCCTTGCCAATTATTATCCTGCGGTTATGGAAGCAGAATCTTCGCGCGTTCCACTTATTGTTCTTTCGGGCGACAGGCCTCAGCATCTTCAGCAGGTGGGTGCTCCTCAAACGTGCGACCAGCTCAAAGCCTTTTCAACCCATGTTAAAAAATTTTGGCAGATGCCCGAGGCGCTTGCTACGCCAAAGCGCATTGCCTACGTTAGGCAAATTGCGTGCGAGGCATATGCAGCTTCTGGCGCAAAAACAGTGTGCGGTGGAGCAGTGCACCTTAACTTCCCGTTTGATGAGCCCTTAAAGCCAGACCTTGAAGCTGAAGGGTTGTTTTTGTTGGGTCGTCAGCGCAAGGTGTGCTGCGATCAGCCTGCTCAACAAGGTTGCATTTCGCAAGATGCGATACCTTCGGTTATAGAAACATCAAGTGTTTTGGATGCTTCTACAGTGCAAAAATTGCAGCATTTTTTGCAAAGTCATCGTGTTATTGCCCTTTGCGGAGAGGCAACGCTTGGTGTGGGGGTTGGTAAGGCAACCACCGTTTCGCACGATGAAGCTTTCGGTGAAACTTGTGCTGGGCACGCTGATAACCTCGATGCGCTCGATCTTGCGCAAACTGGTAGCTCTGATGTGCCCAATGTTGCGCAAACTGACGAAGCTGTTGAAGACAATGAGGCACCGCGATTTGATACAAAGAACAAAGAACGCTTAGCTCTTCAGGCATTTTCTGAACGCTATGATGTGCCTCTTTTGGCAGACCCGCTTTCTCAATTGCGCTCGGATACCTATGAAGCGGTAATCGAAAATTATGACAACATTATTGCGCGTAGCGATTGCCCCTCGTTTGATGCGATTATTCGCTTTGGGCGTTGGCCCATTTCAAAGCGCCTGAGCATTGCGTTGCAAAATGCCCACGTCCCTCAGATTGTGGTAGATCCGCTTGAAACGCGCGATTTTACCTCTACAACGTCAACCGTTATTAAAATGGCACCGCTTGATTTTGTCGTGTCGATGCTTAAGTTATCTGCGCAGCCCGCGCCGTCTTTATCAAAGAATCCTTTTATTGAAGAATGGGCAGCGCTCAATCAAAAAGAGAAAGAGCGTATTCTTGTCGCAAAAACCAATCCAGATGATTACTTTGAAGGGTCGTATATAGCGGCTCTTGTTGAGCGCTTGCCAGAAAACTCGTTGTTGTTTTCGGCAAATAGTATGGCAATACGTGCTCTTGACACGTTTTATGTGAAGCAGCCCAAAAAAATTGCCGTGTTGGCAAATCGCGGACTCAATGGTATTGATGGAACAATATCTACCGCGTTGGGGGCAGCGCAGGCTTTTGACCAAACCGTTTGTTTGACGGGCGACCTTACCTTGCTTCATGATATCAATGCGCTTGCCTTGCAGCATGAAATGAACGTGCGCGAAGGTGAAGGATATCAACGTCCTTCGATAGTGATAGTGCTCATGAATAACGGAGGCGGTGCAATTTTTGACATGCTTCCGCAAAAGCAGGGCAACCCTTATTTTGAGCGTATGTTTCTCACTCCTCAAAACATTGATTTTGGTGCAGCGGCACAAGCGTTTTCTGTGCCGTATTCTAGCGTTTCTTCGGTTGAGCAGTTTGAGCGAGCCTTTGATAAGTTTGCAGGTCATCCAGGTATTCACTTGATTGATATAAGCCTTCCTCTGCAAGGGGTACAAGAGCGCTATGCGCCGTTTCAGTGAGGGGTAAGCAGTGTGAGGAGTACGCCGTGCGAACAGGAAAAACAAGACAAACAACCAAAGCAGGATAAACAGCCTGACGGAAACGAGTGTGCGGCGTTTGAATTAGTACCGCACAGGGTTGCTTTTGGAGAATATGAAGCTCAGGTGTATACCTGCGGTAATCCGTCGGCGCAACCTGTAATTTTGCTGCATGGTTTTATGCAGGAGGGGCGCTCATGGGAAACAGTTGCGCGCATGCTTTCGCCCGATTATTTTCTCATCATGCCCGATTTGCCGGGGCATGGAGCAACAATTCTTTCAGAAGAACCGAAGGCTTTTTCACTTGATGCGCATTGTGCCTTAGTCGATAAGCTTGTTACCAGCAGCAAACTTTCCCAAAAGCCTCTTTTGGTTGGCTATTCAATGGGCGGGCGCATCGCGGCAACCTATGCTTGTTGGCATCCAGAGCGCATGGTAGCGCTCGTGCTTGAATCGGCAGGGCTCGGTCCGATAAATGAAGAAGAGCGCAGCATTCGCAAACAAAAAAACGATCAACTTTGTAAACAGCTTTTAGAACAGCCCCTTGAGGCTTTTATCGATGCGTGGGAAGAACTCCCCTTATTTGATTCACAAAAGTACTTACCAAAGCATATTCAGCAAGCGCAGCGCAAAGCGCGGCAACATAACGATCCATGTCAGCTTGCCTATAGTTTGCGCTATGCCGGCCAGCATATGATGAAAAATTTGCGGCCTGCGCTTTTGCAGAGCGATCTCCCCATCCTTTATATGGCGGGCGAACTTGATGTCACGTATACTAAAATTGCTTATTCTTTATGTGATCATACAAGTACATCAAACCATATTGCGGTTGAAATTATTGAGGGAGCAGGGCACAACATCCACCTTGAAAAACCTGAAGTATATTGCAGCCGCTTACGAGAAAGGGCTTTTGTATGAGCGAATATACGAGCGAATTTGCTTGGAAAAATGCCAAAGAGTATAAAGAAATACGCTACGAAACCATGGAGGGCATTGCAAAAATTAGCATCAATCGCCCCGAGCGGCGCAACGCCTTTACGCCTCTTACCGCCATGGAGCTCTATGATGCGTTGAGTGTTGCCCGTGATGATGCTTCCATTGGCGTTATTATTCTCACCGGTGTAAATCATGGTGGTCGCCATGAAGATGAAGCTTTTTGTTCGGGGGGCGATCAAAAAAAGCGTGGCAAGGGCGGCTATGTAGGAGAAGATAATATTCCTCGCTTAAATATCTTAGACGTTCAGCGATTAATTCGTGTGGTGCCCAAGCCGGTTATTGCTATGGTTAACGGATACGCCATTGGCGGCGGTCATGTGCTGCACATTCTTTGTGACCTTTCCTTAGCGGCTGATACGGCAAAGTTTGGTCAAACGGGGCCACGTGTTGGCAGTTTTGATGCAGGGTATGGTGCGGGCTATTTAGCGGCTATTGTCGGCCAAAAAAAGGCGCGCGAAATTTGGTATTTATGCCGTCAATATACGGCAGCCGAGGCGCTTGAAATGGGCTTGGTCAATAAGGTTGTTCCATTTGATGAACTGGAAGCAGAATGTGTTGCGTGGGCGCGCGAAATGCTCAAGCTTTCACCAACGGCTTTGCGCTTTATGAAGGCATCGTTTAATGCCGCAACCGATGGATTGGCGGGGCTGCAGCAGTTTGCAGGAGATGCAACGCTTTTGTATTACACCACCGAAGAGGCCATGGAAGGTCGCGATGCATTTAAAGAGCACCGTGATCCCAACTTCAATCAATTCCCTAAATTCCCTTAAGTCCTGCGAGCGGCTGCTTGGTGGCTGCTCATATTGAGACGATGCAAAACTGTGGGCATGGTTAACAAGTTAGCCAGTAAATCAACCGATGCGATGCTTGGCACCTGCGCTGGAGCCTAAAAGCATCAATGAATAAAGCGCATAAACTAGCGCATAAACCCTGATCAAGAAAGAGATAGGTGCTTTATGATCAAAGAGCTACAGAGGTTAGCGCAGGGCAAAGGAGACAACATCTTTTTCTATGCCCAGGGCAACAAAACTACGTTGAGCTTTTCGTACCGTCAAACGCGCTTTGCGGCAGCAGTCTTGGCGCATGAAATTGAAAAACGAGGTATTGCCGCAACAGGGTTTGTTGCTTGCAATTTATTTAATGGTCCTGAATTTGTATTTCTTGCTTTAGCAGCAGCGTATGGCAAGTTTACCTTGGCGGTATTAAATCCTCGTCTTTCTGAAGATGAGCAAAAACTGCGCAAAATTGAGCTTGAAAGCGCAATCAAAAACGGTAAAGTTGAGGTTTTAACCGAAGCAGTAATTGACCGCATGTTTTTAGAAGCTGCGGGCATCAGTTTGGCAGACCTTGCTCATCTTGAAGGGGCGGTTCCCAATACCGCATACGCAAAGGATATTTTTACGTATGCTGCCGTTCGTGAAGACGAGTTTGATCCTTCCCGTATTGCTCTTATTATGTTTACCTCGGGCACCTCAGGTACCCCTAAAGCATCTCAGCTGAGCTGGGCAAATATTATGGGTTCAGCCAATGCGGCAAATGTTGCGCTCACAAAGCCTGGCAGGGGTGTTTGGCAACTGGTGTTGCCTATGTGTCACATTGGTGGCTTTCAGGTTATGGTGCGCTCGCTTTTAAACGATAACGCCTTCATTTTGTATAAAACCTATCAGCCTGCTCGAGTGCTTAATGATGTTCTTACCTATAAGGTAACTCATATTTCTGTGGTCGATAAAATTCTCGTCGATCTTATTGAGCAGGATTCAGCCAAAATAATTTCTCAATATTCTTGCATCTTGTTGGGCGGTGCTGCGCTTAATCAAAAAACCATTCGCAAGGCGCTTCGCGTGAAGGCAAATGTTTTTGCAAGCTATGGCATGACCGAGACCTCTTCGATGATTGCATGTGCTCCTATTGTTCGTGGCTTTGATGGTGGGCTGCGCCTTTTACCAGGATATAAAACGCGCATTATGCGCCCCGATAATAAAGGTGTGGGGCTCTTGCATGTTACGGGACCAGGTGTTTTTGCGGGATACCTCAATGCACGTTCAGCCTTTAGTGCCGATAACTGGTTTGTAACAGGAGATAGAGCAGTTGTTGATAAAGACGGCTTTCTCTATGTATTTGAGCGCAGTGAAGATCTCATTATTTCTGGGGGCGAAAATATCTATCCTGCTGAGGTGCGCGAGGCGCTTTTGCGCGTTCCTGGCATTAGCGATGCTTGCGTATTTGGTACCGCCGACGAAACATGGGGGTATCGCCCTGTTGCGTTTGTGCAGGCGGATTATTCCAAGGCAGCAATTCGGCGCGATCATGATATCTTAGGGCTTTCTGAAGAAGAAACGGGCATTCATGCGGCAACGTGCGCGCAAGAATACGTGCGCATGGTTCATGCTTATTTAGAGGTGCGCATGTCGCACCTTCAACATCCCAAACATATTTTTGCTCTCGATGCGCTGCCGCGTACTACGGTGGGCAAAACAGATGTGCAAGCGCTAAAGCGGCTCTATGATCGCCGCCTTGATATCAAAAGTATTTCGCTCTATCGCATAAAGCAGCCCTTCAAAACGCCGGTAAAAACTTCTCAGCAGGTTGTTTCTGACCGCGAATCATTTTTTGTTGAGATTGAAGATTGGGCTGGCAGGCGTGGTATTGCCGAGTGTGTTTCGTTTGCGACTAATTGGTATTTGCCTGAAACCATCGCTCAAGATTATCGCATTGTTAAAGAGCATATTGCGCTTCTTGTCATGGATGAGCGCTATCTGCATCCGAGCGAGGTTTCGCGCTCGCTTGCAACCTTTCCTGCTCTTGCATCGTACCCTATGGCTAAGGCGGCTGTTGAGCCTGCATTTTGGGATTTGTACGGCAAAATTACCGGTGAGCCACTGTATGAACTTATTGGTGGCAAAACCGATAAACGAGCTGTTGGCGGTGGAGTTGTCATTGGCATTATGAGCGATGATGACACCTTACGCGCGGTAGACAAGGCGGTAGCGGCAGGGTATGGGCGCGTAAAAATTAAGATTTCACCCAATTCTGCGTTGGAAAAAATTGAACGAATTCGCACAAAATATCCCGATCTCAGTATTTTTCTTGATGCCAATCAAAGTTTTACCGAAGAGCATCGAGACATTTTATATAAGTTTGATGCGCTTGATATTACCTGTATTGAAGAGCCGCTTGACCCAGAATATGTGCCTACACAAGGAGCAATGAGCTTGCTTGAGCGGTTGTCTCTTTTACAAGAAACACTCAAAACACCCATCTGTTTGGATGAATCGGTGGTAACGGCAGCTGATATGGAGCATGCCATGAGCTTCACTAATCTTCGCTGTTATGCGGTAAAACTTTCTAAATTTGGAGGCGTGCAGCCAGCGCTTGATTTTTGCACCTGGGCGCGCGATAACAACATTCAGGTTTGGATGGGCGGCATGTTTGACACAGGGGTTTCCAAGCGTCTTCATGCTGCGTTTGAAACACTTTCATGGGTTAATCTATCAGGTGATATCTCTGATTATCATGAGTATTTTGAAGACGATTGTGGGTTTCCGCCTCTGCTTATGGATGAGGGCAATCTGCTTCTTAATGAAGAAGGGTATGAGGCCGGCTTAGGATGCGTCTTAAACAAGTCATATTTAAAAAAATGCAAAATTGATGAGATATGTCTTGTTAAGTGATTGACCCTTAGGTTTTAAACGGGTACCGTGTGTTGAACCAAATACTATGACGGAGAAATAGAGGGGCATATGAAAGGCAATAAAACAATCGCGCTACCCATAGCAGGTATTTCATTTTTACTTATGGTTATCTTGGTTGTTATTGCTGCTTTGTCTCCTGCATCTGCGTTTGCAAATTCTGCTTTCGATGATTCGGCAACTGAGTCGTATAGCTATTCCGATACGCATACGGGTAATATGTTTTTGCTCGATCATTCGGTTTCAAATACTTCGGTTACTAACGATTTGTATTGGGCTGGTCAGTCTTTTGAAGCAGAAAAGCTCAAGATAGGTTCTTCAGGCAGCGGTAGTGCTCTTTTGGCGGGGCAAACTATTTCGCTTAAAAATTCTTCAATTGCCGATAGCTTGCGTGCAGCGGGCTACAACATCACAATTTCGGGAGTCTCTGTTGGTAATAACGTTACGGCTGCAGGGTATATGATTTCGCTTGACACCACTACTAAAGCTAACGGCGTTTATTTGGCAGGTGCAGAGCTTTCCGTTAGTGGTTCATACAACGGAGCTTCTTTATTAGGGCAAAAAGTGGTATTTAATGGCACTGTTGAAGGGGATTTGACCATCAATGCTGCCGAGATCGAATTAGGCTCTAACGCTGTTGTTAAAGGCGTGCTTACCGTGCCCGATAATGCCAATGTTACCGTGGCTGATGCTGCTCAAATTGCCACGACGGAAAAATCTGCCAGCATGCAGCAAGCTCAAGAAGTTTCCGCAACCGATGCTATGTTTCAAACAGGGCTGCAACTGCTTTTCTCGTGCATGGCGCATGTTATTTTGGTAGGGCTATTTTTCTGGCTGATGAAAGGCACTCTTTTCGAAGCAGCTCGTATGAGCGATGGTCGTTTTGGCAAAATCATGCTCACGGGTTGCGTTATGTTTTTTGTGGCGCCGTTGCTTATGTTTATACTTATCCTTCCACTGGTAACTATTCCTGTTGTGGTTTTGATGGCGCTAGCGATGATTGCGATATGGCTTTTCTCGGTGCCGTTTGCAGGCTCTGCTTTAGGCATGAGATTTTTCAAAGGGGTTAACCCCGTGTTATCGGCCATGCTGGGAACCATCATTCTTACAATTTTCTGTTATGTGCTGCCCTTTATGATGCTGGTAGTTCCTATGCTTTGTTCAATGTTTACCGCGGGCTATTTTGGTCAAAAATTTCTTATACAGCGCCGTGAGCAAAAAGGGCAAAACAAAAGCGGTCCTTTTGACCAGCCTGTTTCTTAAAAGCTTTGTAATGAAGGCGCTTGTTTTGCCTGTTTTGCCTTAAGAAAGTCTCTTGTAATTGTTAGCGGAAGACTTTTATTGTGTACGCTCTGTGTTTACACTCTAGAACAAAGAGGTGAATAGCATGTACAACACAACAAGCAATCCTGCATCATTTGAAGGTTTTATTTTTGATTTGGATGGAACCTTACTTCATACCTTGCCCGATTTAGTGGTGGTAACCAATAAGGCCCTTGCTAAGGAAGGGTTTCCTCCGCATTCTGACGAGCAAATACTCAAGTTTGTTGGGGATGGGGTGCTGTCGCTTGTTTTGCAAGCTGTTCCCGATTACGCAACCGAAGAGCAGGCGCAAAAGGTATATCAAAACTTTCGCTCAATGTATGCCAAATACGGTTTGGATTTAACGGAGCAGTTTGAAGGTATGCCTGAAACCCTTGCTAAGCTCAAAGCGCGCGGTAAAAAACTTGGCATTATGTCTAACAAGTTTGAGGGCGGTGTGAAGGATGTTGAGCATAAGTTTTTCCCTGGTTTGATGGATGCTTCTCACGGGGAAAGCGAAACCATTCCGCGCAAGCCAAAGCCCGATGGGTTGCTTTTGTGCGCGCGCGAAATGGGCCTTGCTCCTGAGCAATGCGTATATATTGGTGATTCGGCAAGTGATATGCTTGCGGCACACAATGCAGGTATGTATGCCGTTGGAGTTTCATGGGGTTATCAGCCCCTTGAGAAGCTTATGACGGGCAACCCCTGCGAACTCATTTCAAAACCCGAAGAGATTTTAAAATTTTGCTAATACAAAATGCTTAAATGCGCCTATCAGCTCAAAGGTGCTCACCAATTTAGGCAAATCCATCAGTTCGGCTGAGCCCTTTAGCCTATGCGGACGTATCAAATCAAGCAAAAAACTAACCTTCGTAGCCGTTAGGGTTTTGGCTTTGCCAGCGCCAAGAATCTTCACACATGCGGGCAAGATCATACTCTGCAACCCATTCAAGCTCTTCTTTTGCTTTATCGCATGCTGCATAGTTGGTTGCAATATCTCCTGGGCGCCGCTCCTTGATTTCAAAGGGGAGCGTTTTGCCGCAGGCTTTTTCAAAGGCTGCAATAACTTCCAAAACGCTTGAACCTGTGCCCGTTCCTAGGTTAAAAATGCCTACACCTGCGCGTGTTCCGTTTGCTTGAGGTACTCCTTCGATGCTGCCCAAGCCAATTGCCTTGCCAGTGCCAATTTTGCCGCCCATCCAATCAAGCGCCTTAACATGGCCGCGCGCCAAATCAACTACGTGAATGTAGTCGCGCACTCCCGTACCATCAGGAGTGGGGTAATCGTTTCCAAAAACGCCAATGCGCTCAAGCTTGCCAACGGCAACTTGCGCAACATAAGGAAGAAGATTGTTAGGAATATCTTTAGGATCTTCGCCAATTCTGCCGCTTGCATGCGCTCCGATTGGATTGAAGTAGCGCAGTATGACGATATTCCATTCGCTATCAGCACGATAAAAATCGGTAAGGATGCGCTCGAGCATCGCTTTGGTTTCGCCATAAGGGTTGGTTGCCTCGTGAAGCGGGCATGCCTCGGTAATAGGAATTATTTCTGGGTCGCCATAGACGGTTGCGCTTGAAGAAAAGATAACGTTTTTAACGCCGTGTACACGGGCAACGTCAAACAAAACAAGCGATCCGGCAACATTGTTCCAGTAATATTCAAGCGGCTTTTTGGTGCTTTCTCCTACTGCTTTAAAACCAGCAAAGTGGATGATGGCATCAATAGAATGCTGTGAAAAAACCTTTTCAAGGCCCTCGCGATCAAGAATATCAAGCTCATAAAAAACGAGTTGATCATCACTTGCTCCCGAAAGTTCACGGATGCGGTCAACGGCAATATTGCTTGAGTTTGAAAGATTGTCAACAATAACAACGTTGTATCCTTGCTCAAGTAATTCAATGCAGGTATGGCTTCCGATAAAACCTGCGCCACCCGTTACCAAAATAGTAAGGTTGCTATGAGCGGTGGCAAGGTTTTTGTTTGACATGAGAACTCCTTACAGGGATATGGGTATGGTGCTTGCAGGCGCATATTGGTTGGTTGATGCCCCAACCAATAAAGTTTTGCAAAACTCGTTCAATGATACCATGCGCTATTGCGTGGGGTGCTACGGGCATGGGGCAAAAGCTTTCTTCGAGGCCACGGCTAGGGAAGGCCGCCGGTAAAGGGCTGCCGGTAAAGGGCTACCGGTAAAGGAATAAGAATCTCTTCCGCTTGAGCTGCAAGAAGAATATCCAGCAAAGCGCGTTAATGCTTAAGGGTCTTAAGCAAAGCCCAAGCTTGCTGCTTGGTTGTTTCGAGTGAGAGCATGCGTTCAAAATCGCTGAAACAACAACAATAATGTCCTAATAATGTGGTGGAAGTTTCAGGCTCCAGGCGAGCATGAAATGCATTGGTAATTTCTTTAGTTGCAGCAGCGTCGGTGACAACAATACAAAGGGGATCAAGCGATTCAATAATGCGAAATATTTCTTGTGGCTCAAGGGTGGGCGTGGCGCTATTTGCATTGATGTGAGCGGTTTGTTCAGGGTCATCTTTTGCTTTGATACTTGAGGGCGTGGTGTCATGTATGGCAGCCTGGGGCTCAGGATGCAAAGTAAACAATGTTGTGTTGAGCGTGTCATACCCCAATGCTTTTGAAGAGTTAAGCAAAGCAGCTTTTGCTTTAGTGCTCAAGGCGTGAGAGCTTACAATTACAAACGCGCCAATAGTTGAGCCTTCCAAGTAATCATGAAAAGCATTCCAAACGCGCTCACGCGACGTTTCAAAAAGATTGTTTGGCCGCTGTGCCACTATGCTCCTTTACCAATCCAATACAACACAAACAAAATGCGGTGTTCTATGGTGCAGTATTACTTTTTATAGAAAAAATCACACCGCTCAAATAACTGTATGCCACTCTTTAGTTGAATGTATCCATAATGAAGATATTTAAACCTCATTAAAAGATAAACCTTACAAAAAGGAGCATACTATGTGCACGAATGGCGTAAATACCAATCAATTTAACATGATGCTTGAGCAAATGGATGATCAACTTGCGCTTAATCGTCGCTGGGTTCATAAGCTTGCGCACCAGGCTGGCGATAATGGCTACGAAAAAACCGATGAAACTCTGCACCAAATTCAAGCATTGTTAGATGAGGCGCGCGCCTTGATGACCGACGCCAAAGATGCCCTTGATAGTGATGCGGAAAAACTTGCCGGCGTTACCGTAAATCTTGTGTAGGCGCACGATATGAGTAATGATTTAATGCGTTTTTCGGTAGCAATGCCGGAAGATTTACTGGTTAAATTTGATCATCTTGTTGCGCGTCGTGGTCTCGCTAAAAACCGAAGCGAGGTCATTCGTGATTTGGTGCGTGATGCTCTGGTGGAAGACATGTGTGCTATGCCGGGTCGTTTGGTTATGGGCACGCTTACTATTGTGTACAACCATCATGCCAATGATCTGCAAGAAAAGCTGCATAACATTCAGCATGATTATTTGGATATGATGGTGTCGTCTATGCATGTTCATATTGATCACGATAATTGCCTTGAGGTCATTGTTCTTAAGGGTGAAACAGGCTTGGTTCAAGACGTTGCCAATATGATTTTAGGAACAAAGGGCGTAAAAACGGGGCGCTTGGTTACCACTACAACAGGTGCGTTTATTTAACCGTGGTATCAATGCTTTTCGATTGCTTTCCGTGTTTGTTTTGCTGGGCGGTCAGGGCTTTTGATGCGCAATAAGAACTGATGAGAATATAAGAGGCTTTTTATGGATAAAACAGTATTGCTTGGTCATGGTAGTGGCGGCACGATGATGAAGCGCATTATTGATGAGGTTTTTTTTGCTGCCTATGCAGGCGAAGAACTTCTTGAAGGCAATGATGCAGCGGTTCTTCCTGTGCCGGGTCAAGGGGAATCGGTCGCATTTTCCACCGATAGCTTTGTGGTGACACCTCACTTTTTCCCTGGTGGCAACATTGGAAAGCTTGCGGTCTGTGGCACAGTGAACGATGTGGCAACCAGCGGTGCGGTTCCCAAATATTTAAGTTGCGGGTTCATTCTTGAAGAAGGATTTCCAATAGACGATTTAAAAACAATTTGCCAAAGCATGGCAGAGGTAGCTAAAGAGGCTGGCGTTCATATTGTTACCGGTGACACCAAGGTTGTTAACCGTGGTCATGGTGATGGCGTATTTATCAATACCAGCGGTGTTGGTTTTGTTCCTGCTGGCGTGCATCTTTCGGGCGCCAATTGTAAGCCGGGCGATAAGGTTTTAGTTACCGGCACCTTGGGCGATCACGGCATTACCATCATGAGTTGTCGCGAAGATCTTAGTTTTTCGGCCGATATTCAAACCGATGCCGCCCCGCTTAATCATCTTATTGCTGAGGTGCTTAAAGCAGCACCCGGCACGCGCTGTTTTCGCGATCCTACGCGCGGTGGTCTTGCTTCTACGCTCAACGAATTGGCAAGTCAATCGGGCGTTGATATGGTTGTTGATGAGGATGCAATTCCGGTTAAAGATGCCGTTCGGGGTGCTTGTGAAATGCTCGGCTACGATGTGTATCAGGTTGCCAACGAGGGCAAAATGGTTTGCGTTGTGCCTGCTAGCCAAGCCGATGCGGCTCTTGCTGCCTGCAAGGCTAACAAATATGGCATTGATGCTGCTATTATCGGTGAGGTTTGCGAAAAGCCAGGAGATAGAAGCCCGCGCGTTTCATTGCGTACAGGCTTTGGTGCGCTGCGCATTATGGACATGTTGGTAGGAGAGCAACTTCCACGTATTTGTTAGCTAATATTGAGTTTTATAATGAGAAACGTATCAAAAAGTCACTAGGTTGGATGAGTCCAAATGAATATCGTAGAAGCTTAGGTATGTCCAAGAAAATGTCCACACTCCCAGGTTATAGAAATTTCAACAAAAAATAGCTTGCATAGCAAAAGGCAGAAGCCTATACTATTCATTCGCGCAAGCAACAAAATGCTTATTTGCGCTTACATAGTGCGGGGTGGAGCAGTCTGGTAGCTCGTCGGGCTCATAACCCGAAGGTCGTAGGTTCAAATCCTGCCCCCGCGACCAAAAACACCAGGTCACAGGCTTACGCTTGTGACCTTCTTCTTTGCCTAACCCCTTAGGTGGTCCCAAAGTAGTCCCGTCTTCCAAGAAGAACCAAACTTTCATAATCTCATCACATTTTGTGTGGCAGCTGTTGCAGGAGTGGCAGGATTTTCTAGATATGCTTTTGCTGTTACGTTTTGGAACTATAGGCAGAATTTGGGTTATAGGCAAAAAAACGTGTCTGGCATCAAAACCATCCTGTAGCTTTTCCCTCACATACCGTGGCGGCTTTGCTAATATCAAGGTTAAGAAATTCTTGATTCGGATATGAAAAA
>CAVJWZ010000019.1:0-26797 GCA_963653545.1 uncultured Eubacteriales bacterium
TATTCAAGGATTGATGTATTGAAAGCACTGTTAATCATACCTGCGTATAATGAAGAGGAATCTTTACGAGCAACAGTTGAATCTGTTCGTGAAAAGGCTTCTTTTGTTGATTATCTTATTGTGAATGATGGTTCTAAAGATGCCACGGCGCAGGTTTGCCGAGATAATGGCTATCCATTTTTAGATTTGCCAATCAATCTTGGTCTTGCAGGAGCTTTTCAAGCGGGAATGAAATATGCTCATCGTCATAATTACGATTGTGTAATTCAATTTGATGCGGATGGTCAACATCTTCCTGAATATATTGAGCCTATAATCGAGGCCATTAAAGAAAACGATATTGTAATTGGTTCGCGCTTTATCCGAGGCAAAAAAGAGCATTCTCTGCGAATGGCCGGAAGCTTTTTGCTTGAAAAAACAATCAAGATTACCACTGGACAAACAATCAAAGATCCCACCTCGGGGATGCGCGCTTTTAACAAGCGAATGATTAAGTATATGGCGCTTGGTATGAATATGGGCCCAGAACCTGATACGGTTTCATATTTAATGAAACGAGCTAATGCCAAAGTTGCTGAAGTTCCCGTTACAATGCAAGATCGCATGGCGGGGGAGAGCTATTTAAGCTTGAATACTTCAGTTAAATACATGCTTCGTATGATGATTTCGATCATTTTTGTTCAATTTTTCCGAAAGAAAATTGAAGGAGGAGAATAGTAATGACTCTTGCCTTGCGTATTGTTCTTATTATTGTTTCTCTTTTGACTTTTGTTTTTATTACGCGCAGCGTCAGAAATTCAAAAGTTAAGCTTGAAGATGCAGTTCTGTGGTTCTGCTTTGCGGGTCTTTTATTGGTTGTGAGCATTTTTCCTGTAGTATTTGATTGGCTTGCAGCAGCTACTGGCGTTTACTCGACTACAAATTTTGTTTTCCTGTTCTTTATCTTTATTTTGTTGGTTCTTTGTTTTCGTTCGAGCATGCGTATTTCTCAGGCGGATACCAAAATAAAAGAACTAACACAGCAATTAGCTATTGAAAAATATGAGCGTTATTGCAACGATAAAGAGAATAAAAATTAAAGGAGTGATTTTTAGGATCACCCGAAAACAGAGCGTTTTCGGAATTTGGTAACTTAGAATTGAGGTCGAGCGAATGCCTAAAACTTCGCGTCTTCCGTCAATCTCAGTCCTTGTGCCAGTCTACAACGTGGAGCAATATCTGCGTCAATGTCTTGATTCGCTTCAGAATCAAACATTCAAGGATTTTGAGGTAATTTGCATTAATGATGGTTCAACAGATGCTTCGCGTGAAATTATTCAAGAATATATCAACAACGATAATCGCTTTAGCGTGATTGATAAAAGCAACTCTGGCTATGGATCCTCCATGAATCAGGGGCTTAAAAAAACTCAGGGTGAATACATAGCAATTCTTGAATCAGATGATTTTTTTGAACCTTTTGCATTGGAAAAACTGCATGAGGCAGCAGAAAAGTATAGCGTACAGGTTGTAAAAGCTGATTTTTGGCTGTATTGGTCTCAGCCCAAGGAGCACAAAAAGGCATTTGGTATTATCACTAAAAAAATGGCTGATAGGCTCGTTAATCCGCAGGTTGAGCATGATATTTTTTACAAAAAACCTTCGATTTGGTCGGGCTTATATAATCGCGCATGGTTAGAGCACAATAACATCGATTTTTTGGAAACCCCAGGTGCATCATATCAAGATGCAAGTTTTAATTTTAAGGTTTGGGCTTCGGCTGAAAGGGCGGCTTTTCTTACCACACCCATTCTTTTTTATCGTCAAGATAACGAGCAATCTTCCGTTAATTCTCCAACAAAAGTGTTTTGCGTTTGTGATGAATATGCTGAGATGGATCGCTATCTCAAAAAGAATCCAGAAAAATATGAGCGCCTTAAGTATGTAAAACAGCGCATGAAAATAAATAGCTACCTTTGGAATTATGATCGGTTAAGCCCAGAGTTGCGCAAGCAATTTTTAACTCGAATGGCTGAGGAGTTTACGGCAGATGAACAGGCTGGTTTGTTTGATTGGTCTGCGCTTGAATATTTTGAAGAAGTAAACGTGCGCGCCATACTCAATTCGCCTGAAGCTTTTGTAGAGGGGCGCGAAAAGCTTGCAAAGCCAGGGAAGATAAACACCTTTAGGCACTATTATCATCTTGGTGGCTGGCCGTTGGTTAAAAAGGTCTTAGCCGCCAAATCACAAAAAGGGGAATAGCATGTCTGAGCTTTCGGTCATAGTCCCCGTGTATAACGTTGAGGAATATCTTGAGTGGTGTCTTGAATCTTTGCGCGCGCAAACGCTTTCAGATATAGAAATTATTTGTGTGAACGATGGTTCTACTGATGGTTCGCGAGCGCTTCTTTCGCAATGCCAAGAAAAAGATAAGCGCATTAAAATTGTTGATAAAGAAAATGGCGGATTATCATCAGCGCGCAATGCGGGAATTAAGGCGGCTACTACCAATATTGTTTGTTTTCTTGATTCTGACGACAGGTTTACACCAAATGCCTGCGAGGCAATAGTTAAGGCTTTCAAGCAAACCAATGCCGATGTGCTTACTTTTGGCGCGAATTGTTATCCTCAAGATGCAGGTTATCCGTGGCTTGAAGAGCACCTAAGCCCTCGAGATGTAGTATATGAGCCGTTTCATAAAGATCTTCTTTTTAAAGAAATGTCACGCCCGTTTGCGTGGCGCACGGCATGTAGGCGCTCTTTTCTTCTTAAAAACGGCATTTTATTTAATGAAGAGGTTAAATTTGGTGAAGACCAAGTGTTTCATTTTGCTATATATCCGCGTGCTCAAAAAACCGTCTTAATTTCTGACAAGTTGTACGACTATCGCGTTGTCCGTGAAGGCTCTTTGATGGCAACGGTTGCTTCCGATTTGCAGCGTAAAGGTTTGGAGCATATTCCTATTACTCGTGCAATTCTTTCAGATTGGAAAAAGCTAGGTTTGCTGGATAACTATTCGGCAGACATGCTTACTTGGATCGTCGAGTTTAATATATATGAACTTCTGAGCTTGCCTCCCGAGAAGGCAAAGGTAGTTCTTAATTTTGTGGGTTGTCTTATTGGGGAGTTTTGGAGCAAAGAAGAGCTAGATGCTATGCGGCTTCCCAAGCCAACGAAGGATGTACTTAATCTTTGCTTGAGCGATAAAGTTCAATCGAGGTTTTGGCTGTTAAGCAAAAAGGCGCACTATCGAATTGCTCAGGATGGTTTAGGCTCATTTGCGCTGCGCGTACTAAAGCGATAATCAAATAAGTTGACCAGGAGGAATCATGAGAATTAAAATGCTTGGTCTTTGCAGGGGAGACGGAAAACTCTATATAAAAATAAAAACGTCTAAGCCAGTTGAGGTTTGTTCTTTTTCGGTAAAGTTAAAAGGTGAAGGGCGCCTGTTTCCTATACATTGCTACCCCTACAACGAATCTGCAGCTTGTTTACCTGCTATGCAAACTCTTCCGCAAAATAGTGCCCCTGCGTCTCAATCATCGCCAGCACCTACAACAGAAGGTCCTGAAGGCGCTTGTGTAGCGTGCGCAGCTTGGGTTTTGGAGTTGCCTGTTCTCAATATTCCTTCGGTGGAGGTTGAATGTATATACAACGATAAAACTGTAGGGGTTTTGCCTATAAAATATGCTTTTGCTAAATGGGCTTCTCGTTTTAACTATCGCGCTAAAAAAGAGTTATGTGCCTCTATTCGCGATTATGAAGAAGTGTTTACTAAGGGGCAGTATCAAATTAAAATCCTTCGTTTTCTTGAGGGTGACGAGGGAATAATTTGGCGGACGATGGTTTCATGGCAGGGCGATAGCAATAAAACCCCTGTTATTTGTGCCTTTGACGGAAAGGGCAAGCCGCTTGCTTTAAAGCAATACTTTTTTGAATCTCAGCTTGCTTCTAACCCTGAGGAAGATAATAAATTGTTTTATTCGGTCGAACTTCCCGTCAACCAAAAATACTTCTTTTTGGTTGCAGGCGAGAGCGAAGAGCAGTGCGCAGCGTTTGCTTCTGGTAAACAGTGCGGCAAATGCAACAACCAAGGTGCTGTTGCGTTTTCCAGCCAAGCTAAAGGGGCTCAGCAAACTAACTGCTACAATCAACAACCTTTTGGCAATCAAACGCAGGGTAGTCGCGCATATACGCCAGGGTTTTGTTCTATTCATGAGGAATCCTATGAAGGTTTTAAATATGCCTCATGGCGCCATATGAAAGATGCCCGCGCAGATGACAGAGCGTATCAAGCATGGTTTAAAAAACATCAGGTGCAAAAAAAGGAACTTTCTAATCAAAAGAAAACGGTATTTGAAATAGCCCCTCGAATTAGCATTGTGGTTCCTTGCTTTTGCTCGAATAAGCTGTTTCTTCTTCAGATGATTAAATCGGTGATGAGTCAAAGCTATCAAAATTGGGAGTTGCTGTTGCTGGATGCCTCGCCAGAATCGGGAGTAATAGAGCATGCAGCAAAAACATTTCGCGATAGTCGCATTCGCTATATCAATCTTGGCAAAAATGAAGGTATTGTCAAAAACACTAACGAGGGAATAAAAGCTGCCAAGGGTGAATTTGTTGCTTTCCTTGATCATGATGATTTGCTTGAGCCCGATGCGCTGTATTGCTACGTTGCCGCGCTCAATAAAAAGCCAAGCACAAAAGTATTTTTTTGCGACGAAGATTTGTTTGAAAAACCTGGAGCCTATATTCAACCAGTGTTTAAAACAAAGCTCAATTTAGATCTTCTGTACAGTCATAATTGCGTAACTCACTTCTTGATGATTGAGCGGGACTACTTATTGAATATAGGCCTTTCGGAAGAAGAAGTTTCAGGTGCGCAAGACTACGACATAACCCTTCGAGCCTATGAAGGTGGCGGGAGGTTTTGCCACGTTCCTCGTGTTTTATACCACTGGCGTATGCACAGTGGTTCTACGAGCGGAGATAGCCTAGGCGGAAAGCCCTATGCGCAAGAAGCAGGCAAAATTGCACTTCAGAAGCATTTTAATAGGCGCGGCATTGCAGCAAATGTTACAGCAACAGAGCACCTTTTTGTTTATAGGGTCAATTATGCCTTGCCAGAGCCAAACCCGTTAGTAAGTATCATTATCCCAAGTAAAGACCATATCGATGTGCTTGATACTTGCATAACATCAATACTCAATAAAGTTACGTACACTAATTATGAAATTATTGTTGTAGAAAATAACAGCGTAGACCCTCAAACGTTTACATATTATGAGCGCCTTCAGTTTAAACATGGGCAAGTGCATGTGGTTACGTGGCCTGAAGAGTTTAATTATTCAAAAATAATCAACTTTGGAGTGCAGCATGCAAAAGGCAAATATCTTCTTTTGCTTAATAACGATACCGAGGTTATAACGCCAAATTTCATCGAGGAAATGATGGGTTATTTGCAGCGTGCCGAGGTGGGCGTTGTGGGCGCAAAGCTTTATTTTCGCGATAGGCTAACTCAGCATGCAGGGATGTTAGTTGGGGTTCATGGCGCCGTTGCTCATGTAAATCAAGATTTTCCAAAACAAAGGGAAGGCTATCTTGCTCGCGCGGTAAGACCAGGCAATTTTTCTGGTGTTACGGGGGCATGCCAAATGGTTAGGCGCGAAGCCTTTGAAGAGGTGGGCGGCTACACTGAGTCGTTAGCTGTTGGCTTTAACGATATTGATTTTTGCCTAAAGCTCATTCAGGCTGGTTACCGAGTGGTATTTACACCGTATGCAGAGCTCTATCATTATGAGTTTGTTTCTCGTGGCAGAGAGGTTGCCTCCTCAGAGAAGCTCAAACGTTGGGAGCAAGAAAAAGCAAGTTTTACGGCAAGGTGGCAAAAAGTTTTTGATGAAGGGGACCCGTTTAGCAATCCAAACTTGGATAAAAACAGCCCGTATTATGCTTTGAGTGAAGATTAAGGCATTTGGCTGGCTTTGAAGAGCAGTTGGTATGGTTCTCGTGTTAGCATTTAGGTTTGTTTGGTTTAAAACAATGATTGCCCAAAGGCTCTTTAGTGCAGGAGAATCTGTGTATGAGTGATCTTAAAGCTCAAGCTAAAAAAGACTGGTTCATATTAACCTCGTTGGTTTCTAAGGATTTTAAGCTTAAATATCGTCGCAGTGCTTTGGGCGTATTGTGGTCGGTACTTAATCCTTTGTTGATGATGATCGTTCTGACGGCAGTTTTTTCTACCGTTTTTCGTTTTCAAATTGAGAATTTTGCTTTGTATTTAATTTTAGGGCAAACGTTGTTTGGTCTAATGTCCGATGCAACTTCAGGCGCAATGTCTTCCATTATCGATTCAGCTTCGTTGATTAAAAAAATACGTATTAATAAGATATTGTTTCCTTTAGAAAAGGTTGCCTTTGCGCTGGTCAACTTTGTAATTTCGCTTATTGCTGTTGTGGCGGTAATGATATTTTTTCAAGTTGTGCCAACGCTTAATTTGCTGTTTCTGCCGTTGCTTTTATTATATGTGTTTGTGTTTAGCTTGGGGCTTGGTTTGTTGATTTCAGCCCTGTCAGTTTTTTTTAGAGATGTTATGCATTTGTGGAGTGTTGTTTTAACGGCATGGACGTATGCTACTCCTCTTTTTTATCCCATTGAAATTTTGCCAGATTTTTTGGCGCCACTTATGCAATATAACCCTATGTATCACTACGTTACCTATTTTCGTGAAATAGCACTTTGGGGTATAACGCCGAGCGTAACAGAGAATCTTATTTGTATCGGATGTGCTGTGGCGGCTCTTGTAGTGGGGTATGTGGTATTCCGCACTAAAGAAAAGAAATTCATCCTTTATGTATAAAAGGGGCTCATTATGCCAGAAAATGTTAATACTTCTGCTTTGGTAATTGATGGTGCAAACCAAGAGGATGCTAATGATAATCGCGAAATCATGATTAAAATTGATCATGTTTCCATGGTTTTTAATATGGCATCAGAGCAGCTTAATAACTTGAAAGAATATGCGATTAAGCTGGCTAAGCGCGAGCTTTTTTTTGAAGGCTTTAAAGCGCTGGATGATATTTCTTTTGAAGTAAAAAAGGGTGATGTGTTTGGCATTATGGGAACCAACGGTTCCGGTAAGTCAACGCTATTAAAAATTGTTGCAGGGGTATTGGAGCCTTCGGAGGGAACGTGTGAAATTAATGGCAGCATTGCTCCGCTAATTGAGCTCGGTGCTGGCTTTGACATGGATTTAACCGCGCGAGAAAACATATATCTCAATGGTGCTTTGTTGGGATATTCCAAAAAATTTATCGATGAGCATTTTGATGAAATAGTTGATTTTGCTGAGGTTGAAAAGTTTCTTGATATGCCCCTGAAAAATTATTCTTCAGGTATGGTTGCGCGCATTGCTTTTGCAATCGCTACGGTTATAGTGCCCGAGATTCTCATTGTTGATGAGGTTCTTTCAGTTGGCGATTTTATGTTTCAAAAGAAGTGTGAAGATCGCATTAATCAGCTCATTGAAGAGCATGGCGTTACGGTTTTGATTGTTTCGCATAGCAATGAGCAAATTGCGCGTTTGTGCAACAAAGCAATCTGGATTGAAAAAGGTCATACGCGCCTGCTCGGTGATGCGGAAGAAGTTTGTCGTGTGTATGGTGGTTTGGGCGGTAGAACAGGAAGCCCAGAAGCCGAACAAAGGGTTTTTAAAGCGTTGGAAAAGTCTTTAGAAAAAGATACTTCTAAGGTACGAAGAACAATTAGTGGAGAAAACGCAAATAGTACAGGCGTTAAACTCATGAGAGACTTTTGGGGCGGTAAAGATTTTTCGTCAGCTGTTTTAGTTTGCGACAATACGCATGTTAATTCTGTAATTGCCAATGCGTTTGCTTCTGCGGTAAATGCTCCTATTTTTTCAACAAAAGTAGATAATCTGGTTGATTCCGTTGAAAGTGTTTTTTATGAATCAAAACCAGAAGAAGTTGTTGTTTTTGATTGTGGAGGGCATGCAGAGGGGCTGATTGGGGATTTAAATGCTTTGTCTTGGCGACCAAGAGTCCTTCATTTTGGAAAGGGAAAAGAGTTGCTCGATTTTTCGCTTCAAGTGTTTGATTATGGCAAAAATCAAGGTTATTGGGATGAGCGCGCAAGTTTAATCGCTTTTAATGATAACCCCGAAGCTCTTGCGGCATCGCCTTATCTGTATAAAAGGCAATGCCCCGCGATTATGTTCTTGCCGAACGAGCTGAACTCCACAGCGGTAGAAAAAATACTTTTCGAAAAAGGAATAACTTCGTTATTTGTTTTTGGTGAAGAGGCTGCTTCGCTAATTGATGGTAGCTTATATACAGGTGTCATTGAGGTGTTCGGTGCGGAAAAAGAGAAAAATCCATGTAGAGATATTGCAGAATTTGTTTACAGAGAAATGACGAATAATGCAGATGGTAGTAAGCAAGAGCTATGTATGGCCTCCATGTCTTTAACTCAATGGCCAGAAGTGCTTTCTTGTGGGGTTTTTGCGGGTAAGCGAAACAGCGCCTTGTTGCTGAGTAATTCGATAAGCTTAGATAGTATTGCGGAGTCGCTTGACTTCATTAAACAAAAGAAAGATAAAATATCAAGCATTATTTTTATTGGATCTAATTCAGGTATAAGTATTGGCGAACAGGAGCTGTATGCTGCGGAGCTGCTTGATTAACCGTAGTGAACGCAATGCAACTCGCTCTGCTAACGAAAGGTGGTAGACAAAACGAGTTGTATGCTATTTACTGATGAAATTTTTAGTCGGTAAGCTCTTTCAATTTATAGTAACCACTATCAATATTGAGGTTTGGATTGAGGAAGGGATCTCCATTTACGAAATATTCTGGCCAAAGATAATTTAGTCGTGCGGTTTCTTTATGAAAGCGCAATTGTTTCTCAGGCGTGGTTTCATAGCCTCTAGAGAGGGATTCGTAATGGTAAAGCTTTGCTCTTGGTGTATATATGATAGATTTATTGAGGGCTCGTATTTTTAGGCACAAATCAACATCATTGAAGGCCACCGCGAGCTGCTCTGTAAAACCACCCACTTTTTCAAAAATAGAACATTTAACCATCATGCAGGCTCCGGTTACTGCACTAAGTTCGTGCGTTGTTATTGCTGTGCTAAAGTAGCCTGGATCGTTTTGGTTGAGATTTGAATTAAGATGACCAGCTCCTTTGCCTTGAACGAATACCCCCGCATGTTGAATGAGCCCATCTGGATAAAGAAGTTTTGCTCCAACGGCGCCCACATCTTTATCTTGGCAAATGCCTAGCATCTCTTCAATCCAATTCGGGGTAATAACTTCAGTGTCGTTATTAAGAAATAAAAGGTAATCCCCATTTGCAAAATGCGCACCAAAATTATTGATTTTTGAATAGTTGAATTCGTGCTCCCAAGTGACAACTCTGACTTTGTCTATATTTTTCTGAAGTTCTTTGTAGTACGAAAAGGTCTCTGGTTCAGTGCTGTTGTTTTCAATAATTAGTATTTCAAAATTAGGGTAAGTACTTTTTGAGATAATCGATTCTATGCATTGTTTTAATATTTTAGAGTTGTCTTTATTGGGTATGATTATAGAAACCAAGGGATCATTATCGGGGATGTATTCAATGCTATAGCAGCAGGCATTCTCTGTTTTATGAATGATGGCATTGATGCCCATGTTTTTAAGGTGCTCTGCTACGGCAAGGTATCCAGCTTGGTCGGCATAAGGCTTTGCTGCTGTTCCAGAGGCCGTTGAATCTTTGGTTATTCTCCAATGGTACAGAACTTTAGGAACATGATAAACGACGCATTCGTTTTCAAGGCACTTGTATATTATGTCTCGATCTTGTGCACCATTGTATACTTCGTTTGGTTTGATTGACTTAATAAGAACTTCTCTTTTTAGTGCCAAAAAATGGCAGATATAGTTGATTTCTCTAAGGAGATATTTACTGTAATCCGGTTTGAAATACGGATTGGCAAAATGACCATCGGGTAGAAGTTTGTCCTCATCGCAGTAAAGCAAGCTAATCGAGGGGTTTTTCCTTATTGCTTTTGCATATTCATACAGCGCGTTAGGCTCTATGATGTCATCATGATCAAGAAAACAAACGTAATCATTTTGCGCCGACACGATACCCTCTGAGGTATTGTGATAGATACCCAAATTAGTATCCAGGGTGACAATTTTAATTCTGTTATCCGCTTCAGATAGTTTTTTTATTTGATAGGTAAGAGCCTTATGATCAGGGCTTGCATTAACCAAAATGAGTTCAAAATGCTTATAGGTTTGATTTAGGACGCTTTCAATCATTGCGTTGAGCAAGTTAAGAGGCGTTTTGTAAAGCGGAACAACAATACTAAAGGTAATAATAGGATCAGGATACTGAATTTTTGATTGACGGATCAACTCTGCTTCCCAGGGTTTATTTTTGATGAACCATGAGTGATAGTTTAGATCTCCCTCCGATGTGAGAGTTTCTTGTCTGAATTTATTTATGAGATAGTCTCTCCTGCCTTGGTCAAGGCTTGTAAATCCTAAGATGTTCGATTCGGGGTCTTTATAAACAAAAAGACAGTTGTTTATTGTGGTTGATAAATGGATAGAGAATTCAATCGCGGTCATAGAGTAGGAAATGCCTTCTTCAAGCGACTGAAAGCAGTGGCCCATTAAAATTGGCTTGATGTCTATTTTTTCGAGCTTTTCATCAAGAAAGACCAGATTAGACAAGGCAGAAGATTCTTGCTTAGAGGGAAGATGCAAAACTCCTCTTACAGTATTTTGCTGCTCGCCCGGAATGCATTCTTTGATTTCGATGGAAGGTTGGGTATAAAAAAAAGATTCATCTGCGTCTCGAATTTGAGTGCATGTTTTGTTTTTGAGACGATAATTAAGACGGGATTGCCATTTTAACTGTTCGGGATTAATAGGTATCTGCACTGCATCAGATGATGTAGTTGAAATTGAAAGAGAAAAAGAGCACTCAAGGAGTGGGATTGCAACAACAATTCTTCTAGAATTACTATCTTTGTTTAACTCAATGTATTTAACAGGGACAGGTTTATTGTCCTGAGTTTTCCCGGAAAGAGCCAAAATCGCTTTATCGGAAAGGTCGGAAAGATGCATTTCGATATACGCTTTTCCGTTTCCCCTGCATTTACAGGTCGTTTTTATCTTCATTGGCTTACTCCGTTCGATTTTGATCTAGCCGTTGTTTTTAAAGTCTAGCTGTTGCAGCCCATATATATAGTAAGTTCATCGCATTGAGCGTAAAGAGCGTCAATAGAATGAGAGGTGAAGAAGCTTCTTTTCTTTGGGTATTTTTTGTTCTAAACAACAAGAATACGAGGGGTGCAAACGGTAAGAAGTATCTGCCCTGTACTCCTTCGATAGCGTATTCGGTATCGAAGGTGTGTCCTAGGAGCATAGAGGCTAAAATTGCTACAAACATTAAAAAAGGAAGTAGTCCAAAAACGCATTTTGTTTTCTTTGTTGGGATTAATGGGTCTTTGTCTGATTTTCTTGCGGCGTAAAAAAGAACAAAGAGAAACAAAAGAATAAAAAACCAAGGAGTTTTGAGCTCGGGCTGAAACCATCCAAGAGATCCGCCGAGGAAGGTACTTAGATAGAAATCGAATTTGTGATTGATTGTGTTCACAAATATAAAAACGGTATTTAGGGGGTCATGCATTAAGTCTGACATATCATAAAAATGCCCTGATGCGGTTCCCCGATAGTCTATTTGATTATTTACAGATTCAGTTGATGAAGAAACTCCTGCTAGCCCAAGTAGGTCGGGGAGTTTGAAGATGAGCAGCGCAAGTAAAGCTAGTCCTATTAATCCAAATTTGTAGCAATACGCTACTTTGTTTGACGGAAACTTTGCATTGGGTATAAGAAAGACGAGGAGTGCCGACAAAGCATATAGAATCTTGCAAGGGGCAAGCAAAAATGTGACTATTGGAATGGCTACAAGAAGTTTCCTTGGGCATTTTTTCTGCGAATATATGCCTTTTAAACAAAGAGATATTAATAGTAGGCTTAGCCCTATAACCGTTGAATCGTAAGAGAAAGAACTTACGATATGCAATGTCATAGGCAGTAAGGTAATTGTGGCAAATAGGATTTTCCCAATGGGTGTGATTTTGTAGGCCAGATAGGCCAACAGGGCAAACCAGAAGAAATTAAACAATCGACCAAGGTAAAAGGTGGTTAAACTATTTAGGTTTAGAAATTGACCGAGCAATAATCCTACTGTAGCGAAGAGTCTTGTTTGGGGGGGATTTCCCGAAATGCTTGGTTTTTCCAAGGTCGATAAAACATATTCTGGATCCGAGTCGTTAGAGATAGATTCGAGAGCATGGTGATAGTGCTCTTTATCCATCGAGGAAGAAAAAACTTCATTGCAAAAATTTGCATCGGTCTTTCTCATTGACACTAGCTGGCTATCTGAGTCGTTCCCTGTAATAATTGTCGAGTAATAATAGGCAGATTTATAGTGGTAGATTTCATCCGGCACAGTTCCTGGCAGAAAAACCACGCTGTACATAATTCCAAGAATTAGGAGAATTGCCAAATAGAAACGAGAAAAAGCTTTAGAACTAGTGTCTTTTACGAATTTGCTGTAGAAAAAATATAGTAGCAAAATTGCAAGCGCAGAAACTCCTCCGAGGAGCAGTATCATTTTTGAAGAATAGCCGACAGCAATTGAATTATAGTTGTAAAAAAAAATCGAACTTAAGACAACAAGTAACGCTAAACCAGCAGCGAGAAGTAACGTTTTATTCTGTTGGAAAAAAGACGATATTTTGTCGAGCATAATGAGCTTTCTGATAGAGTGGAATAGTTGGGTAAATTATAACTTTGCAATTATATCTGATTTATGTCATTGAATCACTTGGGCGTGAATGAAATGATTTGCTGTCAGTTTGCCAGCCTTGATTGCTAGGAGAACATAATGAAAGGCATAATTCTTGCAGGTGGTTCGGGTACGCGCTTGTATCCTCTTACTACCGTTACCAGCAAACAGCTATTGCCTGTTTACGATAAACCGATGATTTATTATCCGCTGTCGGTGCTTATGATGGCAGGCATTAGAGATATTCTTATCATTTCTACGCCTACTGATCTTTCCAATTTTGAGCGTCTGTTAAAAGATGGATCTGATTATGGGGTAAACCTTTCGTATGCAGAGCAACCCTCGCCCGATGGTTTGGCGCAAGCGTTTATTATTGGTGAAGAGTTTATTGATGGTGATTCGTGCGCTCTTGTTTTGGGTGACAATATTTTTTACGGCAATGGGCTGGGGCGACATCTCAAACGTGCCGTTGAAGATGCAGAAACCAAGGGCGGAGCAACGGTATTTGGCTACTACGTTGACGACCCTGAGCGTTTTGGCGTTGTTGAATTTGACAAAGATTTCAACGCAATTTCTATTGAAGAAAAGCCCGAGCATCCTAAATCAAACTATGCAGTAACGGGCTTGTACTTTTACGATAATCGAGTGTGTGAATTTGCCAAAAAGGTTAAGCCATCTGCTCGTGGTGAGCTTGAAATTACCACACTCAACCAGATGTATTTGGAAGACGGCACCCTTAATGTTGTTACGTTGGGCAGGGGCTATGCCTGGCTCGATACCGGTACGATGGAGTCCCTCTTTGAAGCAAGTGAATTTGTTCGTGCGGTAGAGCGTAGCCAGGGTTTGTCGGTTTCTGTTATCGAAGAAATTGCTTTTCAGAATGGCTGGATTTCAAAAGATCAACTTATTGAGGCAGCTCAAAAGTATGGCAAATCGGTTTATGGGCAGCATCTCTTAAAGGTTGCTGAAGGAAAAATCATTCCCCATAAGGAGCGCGCATAAATGAGGATTCTTATTACAGGTTCAAAGGGTCAGCTTGGCAATGAGCTTAAGCGCCTGCTCGAAACAGGCAACGCTGAAATTGGCGCTATTGCCGCCGAGTACCATAATGCTCAGGTTGATTATATTGACTACGATGTGCTAGACATCACCGATGAAGAGGCGGTTAGTGCTTGGTTTGCAAACCGCGCCTACGATATTGTTATCAATTGCGCTGCCATGACCAACGTCGACGGATGCGAAACCGCTGAAGAGGCTGCCTATGCCGTAAATGCACATGGGCCTGAAAACTTAGCGCGTGCCTGCGAAAAACAGGGCGCAAAATTCGTCCAAGTTTCTACCGACTACGTGTTTCCTGGCACAGACCCTACGCCGCGTACTGAGCAAGACCAAACAGGGCCGGTATCTGCCTACGGGCGCTCAAAACTTGCTGGTGAGCTTGCCGTACAAAAAGCATGCAGCCGCTTTTTTATTGTGCGCACCGCTTGGCTCTATGGCTACGTTGGCAAAAATTTTGTGAAAACCATGATTAATTTAGGCAAAACAAAAGATGAAATTTCTGTAGTGGACGACCAGCTCGGTAATCCAACTTCTGCAAATGATCTTGCCTACGAAATTCTCAAGATTGCCCTAACGGAAAACTATGGTATTTATCATTGTACTAATGAGGGAACTTGCTCTTGGGCTGATTTTTCCGCGGCTATTATGCAGGGCGCTCACCTTACATGCAAAGTTAATCGTTGTACGAGCGCAGAATACAAAGCGATGAACCCTGCAAGCGCTGATAGACCAGCTTATTCTTCGCTAGAAAATGAGCATCTTAAAAATACCATTGGCAATGAAATGCGCACATGGCAAGATGCGCTTAATACGTATCTCAAAAACCCCTCTCATCTGCAAGGCTAATGAAGGCTAATACTTGGAAGGCTAATGTATGTCTGAAATTTTTTCTCCCAAAAAAATTATCGTAACGGGCGGCGCTGGTTTTATTGGTTCAAATTTTGTTCACTGGGTCGTTGATAATACGCCCGATGTTCACGTAATCGTGCTTGATGCTCTCACCTATGCTGGCAACAAAGAAAACTTGGCGGGCATCCCCGAAAAGCGCATGACCTTTGTTTATGGGGATATTTGTGATGCAGAATTGCTTGAGAAAATTGTTCCAGGCGTTGATGCCATTGTTCATTTTGCTGCAGAATCTCATAACGACAATTCCATCGCAGACCCAGAACCTTTTGTGCGCACTAACGTTTATGGTACGTATCAGTTGCTTCAGGCGGCGCGCAAGCACAACGTGCGCTTTCATCATATCTCAACCGATGAAGTATATGGCGATTTAGCACTTGATGATCCTGCTCGTTTTACCGAAGAAACACCTTATCATCCATCAAGCCCCTATAGCTCAACCAAGGCGAGTTCAGACATGCTTGTCCGCGCATGGTGTAGAACGTATGGCGTGCGCGCTACTATCTCTAATTGCTCAAACAATTATGGTCCGCGTCAGCATATTGAAAAGTTTATTCCGCGCCAAATCACTAATATTTTGTGCGGTATTCGCCCTAAACTCTATGGCGATGGTTTAAACGTGCGCGATTGGATTCACACCGAAGATCATTCCAGCGCCGTATGGGCAATTTTAAGCAAGGGAAACATTGGAGAGACGTATTTAATTGGTGCCGATGGTGAAAAGAATAACATCGATGTTTTGCATGCAATTCTTGAGGGTATGGGTAAAGCAGCTGATGATTTTGATTGGGTAAAAGATAGGCCAGGGCACGATCGCCGCTATGCTATCGACTCAACAAAACTTCGCACCGAGCTTGGCTGGATCCCTAAACACACCAATTTTGCGCAGGGCTTAGCCAATACCATTGAGTGGTATAAGAATAATCGCAGCTGGTGGGAAGCTGAAAAAGAAGCAACTGAAGCCAAATACGCAAAGCAAGGGCAATAGCTGCGTTGGTTAGCTGGTATTTTCTTTTGAACGAGAGGGATAAACGTGACAGTAGAACAGGCAATTCAAAGCGGAAATTTTACGTTTACTAAAACCTCCATCGAGGGTGTAACGGTTGTTGATGTTAAATCTTACGGAGATAGTCGCGGTTACTTCATGGAGACATACAAAAAGCCCGATTTTGTTACGGGTGGCATTGATGTCGATTTTGTTCAAGATAATCAATCCAGTTCTACCAAGGGCGTTTTGCGCGGGCTTCATTTTCAAATCAATCATCCTCAGTCAAAGTTGGTACGCGTAGTTTCGGGTGAGGTTTTTGATGTTGCGGTTGATTTGCGCGAAGGTAGTCCCACGTATGGCAAATGGGAAGGCGTTATTCTTTCGGCGGAAAATAAACGGCAGTTCTTCATTCCACGCGGTTTTGCTCACGGTTTTTTGGTTTTAAGCGAAACAGCAGAATTTTGCTATAAATGCGATGATGTGTATCACCCTAACGATGAGGGCGGTCTTATGTGGAATGACCCTGCTATAGGAATTGAATGGCCAGCCTTACAAGGTGATGCTAAATTTGATGAATCGAAAATTATCTTAAGTGATAAAGATAAAGTTCACCCTGCTTTTAAATGATTAGGATGGCTGCGCATGTAAGGCCAGAGGAATTTATCCGTGAAAAATAAAATCATTCGAATTGCTTCAATTACGTTAGCTCTTGCTCTTTTGTGTGAGTGTGTGCTGTTTAATTGGGGGTATTGGGAAACCTCACAATATGGCAATAGCGATATCACTCCAGAAATTACCTATGGATCTGGCCTAATAGTTGATGGTAATTCAGCTACCGTTGTGGACCCGTCAAATTCTTATATTGAACTGGGTTATGTTGAAGATGATGTTGAGAATCTTTATTTTGGGGTAACTTCCGTAAAGAATAAAAATTCTGTTTTGCCTATTACCCTCGAAGCGAGTGATGCAGCAAATGCCTATTACTTTGTGTTGCCGCAAACAGAAGTAATGCCGTCTATTGTTGGAACAAAATATATTGATCTTCATCTTGCTAAGGGCGGCGGCGCGCAGATTAAAATTAATATTCAGGCTTCGGCAGGCGATGCGTTTTCTTTTGATTCGATTTCACTCAACAAGCAACAACCATTTTCATTTTCTGTTTTGCGCTTTGGGATTGTTTGGTTCGCTTTTTTGTTTTTAGCTGCTATACGGCCAGGTTCAAGCATATATACGAAAAAGGTTGACTGGGCTGGTCGTTCAACCAAATTCGTTCTCGTTGCAATTGCAACAATTCAAATTATTGCTTTGTTTGCCATGAGCTATCGAGGTTTTGCAATTCATGATGAATGGGCGGCAGATGCTGAATACAACTATCTTGCTGATGCCTTTTTATCAGGATCAGTGGCATTGGATAAGCAGGCTCCTGAGTTTCTTGAAAGTTTAGACAATCCCTATGATGTTTCCGCTCGTTCCGCATATTTAGCTTCTATTGATGCCTTAGAGATGGGGAGCGAATATACTGATTATGCATATTACGACGGTAGCCTTTATTGTTATTTTGGCGCTCTTCCTGCTCTCTTGCTCTTTGCTCCTTTTAAGGCGCTAACGGGTCATGATTTGCCGTCATGGATTTCGGTTTTCTTTTTCGGAGGATGTTTGCTTATAGGGATAAAGCTTCTTTTATATGAAGTGCTTACTAAGTTGCTGCAACAAAAAACAAGGCTTGGACTATTTATCTTGATGGATTTGCTGTTTGTTGGAGCTTGCGGGCTTTTATATTTGGGGTATCTTCCAACCACGTATTCTGTTCCTATTGTTGCAGGTCTTGCATTTGCTGTTTGGGGTTTGGCTTTTTGGCTTATGGCTAAAAGAGGTTGTGGTTCTTGTGCCTCTAAAGGCGCTTCAGGTGGTAGTCTTGGTACCCCCCCAAAAAAACTCTCAAGCATTTCAAAACCGCTTTTGGTTGTTGGTGCGCTCTGTATTGCCCTCACGCTTGGTTGTAGGCAAAGTTATATAGTAGTGGTCTTGTTGGCATTTCCAATTTTTTGGAATGAAATTACTAAATCTAGGGAGTTCTTTTCTAAAAAAGGATTGGGAAACACGGCATGCGTAATCATTCCTTTTATTGTGGTTGCTGTTGTTGTTATGTGGTATAACTATGCACGTTTTGGCTCAGTTTTTGATTTCGGAGCTGCCTATAATTTAACGAGCAACGATATGACTCATCGTGGATTTGTGCCCGATCGCTTTCCGTTGGGCATATATCTTTATTTATTTCAGCCCTGTTCGTTTGTTTCTTCATTTCCTTTTATGACGGTAACTTCAACAGTTTCCAATTATCAGGGGTATACCAGTGTTGAGTCAATGTTTGGAGGGTTCCTTTTTATTAATGTTCTTGTTTTGATAACGGTGTTGGCATTTTTACGAAAGTATAAAATTGCATTTTCAGCAAGGCTTTTTGCAATAGGCTCTTGTGCTCTCGGTTTATTTTTGATGTTGTTTGATATTCAAGCTTCTGGAATTACGGCACGTTATATTTCAGACTTTGCTTGGCTTTTGTTGCTTGCTGCTATCGTGATTGTTTGTAATGTATGGGAGCAAATTTCGTCAAAATACTCCCTTAGCGCTTGTGGTTCTGATTACGCATTAGGTCTTAATCCTGTCAAAATGTTACTGGTTATATTGATTGCGCTTGTCTTGTTGAGTTTTGCTCTTAATGTTGGTTGCTTATTTATTGAGGGGCGCTTCTCGTCATTGGCAAGCTCGCTCCCATACCTGTTTTATATGGTGAAAGATTCCCTCTCGTTTTTATGGTAGGTAATGGTATGCTTGATCTGGATTGATAATATAGCTCGTTGAGGGGCGAGTTTTTAAAACGGGAAATGGAGGATGTTATGTTGTTCAAGAATGTAGTTGTTGCTTATGATGGCTCAGAAAATGCGCTTGAGGCGGCTAAAAAAGCACGTGAAATTGCGGAAATGGATCCTTCCATTAAAGTTCATATTACCTATGTAACAACGCATCCCAATGCTCAGCTGCCTGCAAACTTTAACAATGAATCATTTGACCCGCAGCAGTATATGCTCTCTGTTGATGACATTATTGCGCTCTATAACAAAACCATTGAAGAGGAAACCAAAACGGTTAAAGATGGCATTGGCGATACCTTTGCTGGAATGGAAGGCCAGGTTAGCATCGATGTGGTTCCTGGTTATACTCCTGCCGCCGATATCCTTGCTCATGCAAAAAAGGTTGGAGCGGATGTTATTGTAATGGGCTCGCGTGGCTTGGGTGCTATTCGAGGCGTGCTTGGCTCGGTGAGTTATGCAGTATTGCGTGAATCGCCCATTCCTGTTCTTGTTGTTAAGTAGGATTAAAGTCTCAAAGATTTTAAAGGTCTAACAGAGCTCGCGCACGTGCTTTAAGTACGTGCGCGAGTTTCTTGTTGGTCTAATGCCTTGATACAAATTTCAATAGAGTCAATACGCTACAAAGGGGCGTGCTGCTACAAAAAAGCGTGCCCCTTTTTTGCTATTATGCGTTCTTTTTAATTTTTGCAGCAAGTTTTTGAGTGACTGACGTTTTTTTACGGCGGTCATCTCCCCAAAATGAAATGGAAATCATTCCTGCTCCTACGTGGCTACCAATTGTTGCGCCAATATCGTGTGTGATGATGGTGGCATTGGGGTTTTGATTTTTAATGAGTTCTTGCAAACGATCGGCATCTTTTAAGCAATCGGCATTGCCGATAAGCACAATAGGTGAATCCTCTTGAGAATGATGATTTTTTTCATAAAAAGAAGCCATTTGTTTCAGACCTTTTTTGCGACCATGAGCAGCACCAATTAAAGCCAAATGACCGGTGGTGTCAAAATTTAAGAGCGGCTTAACATCAAGCGCTGAACCTGCCGCTGCAACAGAAGCAGGAATGCGCCCACCACGATGGAGTGCGTCTAAATCGTCAACCATAAACATGGTCTGTACAAAAAAACGCGCCTGCTCTGCCCAGGCGACTATTTCTTCGGCAGTTGCGCCGGCTGCGCGTTTTCTAAGCGCTTCAAGAATCAGAAGCCCTTCGGGGGTTGAGCCAATAAGCAGATCAACCAAAAAAAGCGGTGCTTGCGGAAATTCTTCTTGTACTTGTGCAAGAATGCTGTTTGCTGAAGAATAATTGCTTGAAATTCCGCTTGAAAAACAGAGATACACGGTTGGAATGCCACTTTGTGCGGCACGGCGAAAAGCTGCTTCAATGTCTGCCGGCGAAGATTGAGAAGTTGAAGGAGTGGCTCCCTTGCGAAGCATGTCGTAGAAATCATGTGCAGATACCGACTGATAAAAATCATCCTTATAGCTTTTGTTTTCAAGAATGTAATTGAAGCACAATAAATCAACGCCTTCAATTTGAACCATTTCTAGTGGCAAATCGCAGCATGAATCAATAATAAGGTTGCATTGTACTGGCATGAAAACCCCTCTTTTCGCATATTGCCTCCATGAGTTTAGCACGGGGCAAAAAGGGAGGGCGAAAAACTTAACATTAATTTTCATTGTGAGTAGGTGCTCTTTTTTGAGGGATCTGTGTTTTATTGCGTTCTGTAGCGTGCTTGTTATTGTTGAGTTGGGTCGTTTGCTTCAGGTTCTCTTTTTACGGCAGGTTCAATGCGACGTTTTTCAATATAGATAGGTCTATGCTTTCCTTCAAGATAAACGCGCGCAAGGTATTCGCCTAAAACGCCAGTTACCAAAAGTTCGATGCCGCCAAGAAGCAGCACTACTCCGATAGTGGTGGCATATCCAGGAACATCGATACCAAAAATAAGAGTGCCGAATAAAATTATAAGAAAGTAGATAATGGCACCGGTAGAAGTTAAAAACCCTAAGATGGTAACAAAATGAAGAGGCTTGGTGCTAAATCCAATGGCGCCCTCAATGGCGTACTTTAACAAGGCAAAAAATGACCATTTTGATGATCCAGCCGTGCGATCGCGTGGGGTATAGGGGTAGGCAAAGGTATTAAAGCCAATCCATGCAAAAATGCCTTTGGTAAAACGGCACGATTCAGGCAGTGACAACATAGCATCAGCAACATTACGCCTGAACACTCTAAAATCACTGGCATCTTGAATAACCTTCATTCCGCTCAAATTTGAAAGTAAACCGTAAAAACTTTTATGGAGCTTTGAGCGCAGTCCTTTTTCGTGGCGATGCTCTTGAAAAGCAGCAACGCTGTCATATTCTTCATGCGAAAGCAAAAATTCGGTCATAGCGCGGGCATCTTGGGGGGGCTGCTGAAGGTCGGCATCAATTATGCCCACAAATTCGGCGTTGCTGTTATTGAGGCCAGCCCAAATGGCTGCTTCTTTTCCAAAGTTGCGAGAAAAAGAAATAGCCCTAACACGGTTAGTTGTTTTTGAAAGATCGCTCAGTTTTTGAAAGGTGTTATCGGTGCTGCCATCGTCAATAAAAAGTAGCTGCCAGTTTATCTCGGCATTAGAGAAGGTGGCTTCAAACTCTTCAAAGAAAGGGATTATGTTCTCTTCCTCATTAAAACAAGGCACAATGTATGTTGCCTGAGGGTAGGAGGATGATGTTAGATTTTGTTCAGAGATTTTCACACAATTGCCTTTGTTGAGGTAGATAATACGCTTAAACGCGATCATTATAGCAATTCTAGAACTAGATTGTGTTCGTTACGTTAAGCGCATGGCAAAAGAAAAAGAATATTGTTAGTATCTTCGACACGGCAAAAACCGTATGAAAGAAATAGGTGCATATGCAATACAAACACGAATTACGCACATTCTTTTCACCGCTTTCAATAGGATTGTGCATTCTTGCCCTTATGATGGCATTCTTTTTTGTTCCTTCGGCTCCAGCTTACGCAACAACTGCAGAAGAAAAGCAGAAAGAAGCCGATGAGATTACAGCCAAAATTGACGATTTGCAAACTCAGCTCAACAAGGCTAATAGCGATTACAATACTTCGGTAACCAATCATGATGCTGCGGTAGCCGCTATGGATGAAGCAAAACAGCGTATTGAAGAATCGGAAAAACGTATTGATACACTGCAGGTTCGCTTAGGCGATCGTGCAAATGAGATGTATAAAACCGGTGGTTCTTCATCGTTTTTAGATGTTATTTTGGGCGCTACCGATTTTAAAGATTTTTTAACCGCTTGGGATGCTATTGAAAAGATTTCGTCTCAAGATGCTGCCCTTGTTCAAGAAACTAAAGAAGTAAGAGAAACAGCCAAGGCGGCTCATGAGGAATACGCTCAGCAAGAAAAAGTTGCTGCTGATGAAATGCAACGTTCGCTTACCTTAAAAACGGAGATAGAAAGCAAAAAAGCTAGCTTACAAAGCGAGGCAGATAAGATTTCTGCTGAAATAGCCGAACTTCATGCTCAGGAAGAGGCTCAGGCAGAGGCTGCGCGGGCAGCTGCTGCCGCCGCAGAGCAAGCTGGAAGCTATCAGCCTGCTAGCAGCGACAATGTAGTTTCTGGCAACGGATACTTTACTAATCCGTGCCCTTCAGGAACGCTTTCTTCCACATTCGGATATCGCGATTTTGACAGCTCTTTTCATAAAGGAATCGATTTAGCTGCCTCTGAAGGAACTCCTACGTACGCCGCTGCAGCAGGTACCGTTATGATCGCGGGATGGAGCGATAGTGCTGGCAATTGGGTGGTTATCAGCCATGGCGATGGCCTTGTTACCAAGTATATGCATCATAGTGCTCTAGCTGTTTCTGCTGGTCAAACGGTTGAGAAAGGTCAACAGATTGGATATGTAGGCAATACTGGCAACTCGTTTGGTGCTCATCTGCATTTTCAGGTTGAACTCAATGGCACCGCGGTGAACCCTTATAGCTATCTGTAAGGAAGCTTTTTTACGGTGCAAATGCCGGCATCAACAAGATTAATAAATTCGTCTCCATCGGTTGTGTTTCCTGTTATCGACCCATAATGGGTAGGAATAGCAACCTTGGGTTTAACGGTATTAACAAACGCCGCTGCCTCTTGTGGGTCACAGGTAAAAGTTCCTCCAACGGGTACCAACATGACGTCACAGCTGATGGTTTCATTGTCAGGGTTTTGATCGGTATCACCCGTTACGTAATATCGCACACCATCAACTGTTACCACGTATCCCACCCATTTATTTTCTTTGGGATGAAATCCAAGGCGATCGGGTCTTGTGTTGTAAGCAGGTACAACCTCAACAGCGACTCCGTCAATGGTAAGCGTATCGCCGGGTTTAACGCTTATGATGCGGGCGGCGTTAAGCTTTGATACGGGTTCAAAGGCAGGCTCACCTGGTTCTGTTTCGATGGCCGAAGGGTCTTTTTCTGCCTGGGCTGATTTCTCAATCAAAGATTCAGGAGCAACGATAATAGTACTTTCGTTAACTACTTTTTTAGCGTCTTCAAATGAATAGTGATCAAAATGATCATGGGTGATAAAAAGAATACCTGCATCATGCGGTTCGGTTGGCATTTCAAATACATCAAAATAAAGTGTTACAGGGCGGTTGACCCCTTCGCTAGTTGTAGTGCCCTGAATTTTGATGTTGCTGTGTGAAAAAACCTCTACTTTAGATACATCGACAGTCATGCGTATGCCCCCTTGTTTTATTTGACAGTCATAACAGGAATTTCAACGGAGCGAAGCACACCATAGCTTACGCTTCCTAAAAGCCCGCGAACTGCCCCTAAGCCACGACGACCCATAACGATAATGTCGCAATCGTGACTATCGGCATAATCGATAATGCCGTGGACAGGTGAAGGATGAGCTACTGCCTCAATTTGAATTTTTTTACTGTCGATATCATCGAGAATATCTCCAATACCCTCAACCATTTCTTTGCGAAAATCTTCAAGAGTGCTTTCAAATAATTCTGAGTAAGCATCGTAGTCGGTGAAAGCCACGGATGTTCCAAGCGCAGGGCCTGCATCGGTGATGGCAGGAATAACGCTCATAGGAACAATATTGATAACAAAAATGCGTGCTTCGTCATCTTTTGATAGAAGCTTTTTAGCAATGCCAAGAGCGCTTTTAGCATGCTCTGAACCATCAAAAGGAACAAGAATTTTTTGGTAAGCCATAAGATCCTCCTCTTGGTTAAACACCCAACTTTTTCTTGCTTCATATGAGCAAGAAACCCCTCTATTCATTATAAAGGTTATTTGGCAGGGTAGGTTATCATCATTGACAGTGTGCGAGAACTAATAAATAGGTATGATGTTTTAGAAGCTATCTGGAGGAAATTTTGTTGACACATTTGGGATCAAAGATAAAAAATTCGAGCTCTAATATTGCTTTTTATTTGGCCTGTGCTGTAATACCTACCGGCATTCTCACATTATGCATGGTGCTTGTTGGCGAATATCCCTTTGGAGGGTTTCATATACTTGGTAGCGAATATGATTTGGGTTACCAATATGCAAATTTGTTGTCATGGTTTCAAAACGTGCTTTTAGGTGATGCAAACCTTTTATATTCGCAAGGCAAATCGTTGGGTGGCAATATGTTTGCCACGTATAGTTATTATGTGGCTTCGCCGTTGAATTTATTGTTGGCGTTTTTTCCTTCGGGGGATATCGAAGATTTCTATTTTTTTGTTAGGTTGTTTCGTACGGCGCTATGCGGAATAACCATTGCGGTATTTCTTTCAAAAAGGCTCGACGGTCTTGCGCGCCCGTTGGTGCTAGCGCTAGCTATTTGTTATGCGCTTAATCAATATAATCTTGTGCAAGCTACCAACATCATGTGGCTTGATGCTCCTATTTTGATTCCTCTTGTTGCGCTGGGTGTGTATCGGTTTGTAGAATCTGGTCGTCTCCGTTTGTTTGTTGTTGCTCTGGCAATATCTATCGTGAGTTGTTGGTACACCGGATACATGATGGTTATTGCTTCAATATTCATGTTCATATTGGAATATTGTCTTAAAGCTTATTCGGAAAAGGGTTTTTCTTGGCGGGCTTTTGGGGCTCACTTCTTCAAGTTTTGTTTGGTGCTGCTTCTTGTTGCGCTAGCAACTGCTGTTATTTTGCTGCCTTCGATTTACGGGCTTTTTTCTGGCAAAGGAAGCTCTCATGAAACCGCTTCAGGATGGATCCGCTGCAAACCGTGGGATTTTTTCGCAGCAGTTTTACCAATGAGTTTCAAGAACAATTGGGAGGGGCCTCAACTTTTCTGCGGAACTCTTACACTTGCAGGGGTGTTTCTTCTTATTTTTACCCGTAACGTTTCTCGCCAGCAAAAGTTGCTTTTCGTTTCCTTGTTGTTTGCTCTTTTTCTTTGTATGTTTGCTTCGCCGCTTGACAGGGTTTGGACAGGTTTTACTGATGCCAATAATTACTATTGCCGATGGGCGTTTGTGTTTGAGTTTTTTATGCTCTTTGCTGCAGCGTTTGTGTTGAATAAAGGCCTGCCTGAGCGGCACGATGCTTGTAAAGGTATCGCCTGTTTAATTGCGCTTGGAATAATTGGATTGGCATTAGGTGGTTTTTCGGTATTTGACGCAAATTTTGAAATTGCCGTAAACAGCGGAGGATTAGAGCAAAGCGAATTTGTCAAAACGTGCTTCTCGGTGTTTTCTGCCCCTCTTTGTTTTGCAATTTTTATAGTGGTGTGTGTTGCTCTATTTTGTACATGGGTTTTTGCCAAGCGGGGCATACGTTACAAAAAAAAGCTTACCAAGCTTACAATTGTTGTTCTTCTTTGTACGGTAATTTTTGATGTTGGTGGTAATGCCCTTTCTGTTATGGCGGCAAATGTTGGTCTTAAGGTTTCTGCAACTCAATACAATCAATACATGATTAGTTCATCGCAGGGTTTGCATACCCTGAAAGAATCTGATTCCGATATATACAGGGTAGAAAAAACATATTCTCATTTTGTTAATAACACACGGCTTCTTGTTCCTACGAGTGAAGGCTTGGCTTTGGGTTATATGCCTTTGAGTTCTTATCTTTCCACTAACGATACCCCGGTATCTTACTTTATGGGCAATATGGGCTATATGGCACGTCAAAGTGATTCTAACAGTGTTTTCCAGGGAACGTACCATGGTGCTATTGTGCCTTCTGATGCATTATTGGGAGTGCGCTATATCGCGTCCAACGATGCCGTTGCAGGCTGCGAAAATACAGCAATATCATCGGGAGTCAATGCTCTTTGGTATAAGAATACTAATGCGTTTCCTTTGGCGTTTGGTGTGAGCGCTGGTGCGGTTGACTTTATAGAGGTTCAATCGGATGCTTTTAGTTATCAAAACAAAGTATTTCAAGTTTTGTTTGATACCGATAATCAAATGTATATTCCTTTGCAGTCAACAAAGATTGTTTCAGATGAAACTGGCATTAGCTGGGTTATCGATCAAGAGTCTTCGAGCGACCTTTGTTATTTAGAGGTCCGTTCAAAAAAGAATTATGAAAATTATTACTGGACTGGGTTTACTTTGAATATTGATGGCAGTGCTGTTCCTGGTGGATATTATAGCGCTTTCACTTACGGTATTGTTTCTGTTGGTAATGTTACTAAGGGCGAAGAAGTTTCTTTGAGCGGGTCTGCAGAGTTAGCTAATGACGAAGATATGGCCTTGTATTTGGTTGAGGTTAACAAGCCATTGCTTGACGCTTTGAGTTCGCAAGCGTGGTCCAAGGCTGCAACATTTAATGAATTTCGCGATGGGTATATTTCGGCTACCTATACCGCTTCTGGTGATGATTCGTATTTGTTTATGAGCGTTCCTTATGACAATGGATGGACTGTTACCGTGAATGGCGAAGTTACTCAAGCTCAAAAAGTGGCAGATTGCCTTATGGCCGTTCCTGTTTCTCAGGGAGAAAATCAAATTGAACTTTCATATTGTTCTCCTCTGTTCAAGGAAGGCGTAATTGTTTCCGCTCTAGCTTGGGTGGGGATTATTGGATTTATTGTTGTTCGTTTTGTTAGAAATAAGCGAATGCATACTTGTTAATTTTT
>CAVJWZ010000020.1:0-24169 GCA_963653545.1 uncultured Eubacteriales bacterium
CAGGCACAATAGAAGGCAAATGGACTATCGAAAAGGCAGATCCTATAACTCCTTCGGTTTTGTGGACTAAAGGATATACCTATCAAACGCTCAATAATCTTGACGTGCCTGAATATGACAAAGACAAATACACAGCAGGAAGTATTACTTGGAAAGATACGGATTACTCCTTAGGCACTACGCCGGGTATAACCATTCCTTGTGAGGTTGTCTATGCTCCTACTGATGCCGACAACTACAACACCAAGGATGATTTAGTTGCTCAGGTAAGCGTTCTATCTTCTGCCTACACCATTCGCTATCATTCTAACGGCGCAACGGTTAGCGGTGATGCTAGAGTAACAGCTTCTGACTACACTTATACTCAAACCGCATATGCCTATACTGGTGCGGGCGGTGCAACTGAAGGCATAACACTTGATGCTAATAACTTTAGAAAGTCTACTGATGGTTATCTCTATACCTTTAACGGGTGGAAATCCAATAAAACAGGATCAACTTATAACAACAGAGCAGCCATTGCTGCCGATAATGCTTTAATTGCAGGCATAAAACCAGGCGAGACAATCGATCTGTATGCCCAATGGGGACAAACTGCCCGTGGTGGTTATTGGTTTAGTACTAACACATCATCTCCTACATCCGATGTTAAGAGAAACCAATCTCAAATCGATGAAGACATGAAAGTGCTTCATGGAACACTTACCGATTCTAATGACAACAAACTTACTACTAACTCTGAAGGAAATTCAAAAAGTGCTCTTGAAGGTATCTATCAGGGATACTCAGACGCTGAGATTCATCTCTATACCAACTGGAATAACTCTGACTGGAGAAATGCTGCTGAAAGATATGTAGAATTCCGTATCATCCAAGTAGGCCAGCATGATGGCGACGGTTCTGCCGTAACCTTTATGGCAACGCATTCGCTGCCTACCGCAAAGCAGATGAATAATTCTAACACCAACTCGAATGGTTGGTATGGATCCTACATGCGTAATATGACTATGACAGGCTATGTTGCAAATGGCTTAAAAGGTCTCAGCCCAAAGAGTGTTTATAAGGCAGACACCGAAGGCAGCTACAATAGTTGGAATTATCCTCAGGGAAACTACGAAACTCTCTGGTTGTTATCACACAGCGAAATCTACGGTACGAATTCAGATTTGATTAGCGGTGCTAAGTTCAAAATTGAAGGCTCTCAATACGCTTGGTTCTCCGGAAAAAAAATAACCTGTACTGGATGGACTGCTGGCGAAAATTTAAGCTATCTTGCAGGCATAGATAAAGCTCGTAGCGGTAATAGCCCGGATAGTGCTTATTCTACACACTGGTGGCTTCGTTCGCCTGCTACGTACGGCGATAACGACTTCGCTTCTGTGGTTTCTGCCGGTGGTGCGTATAACGGTGATGGCAAACAAGGCTACGCCGACGCTCTTCTTAGCGTCGTGCCCGCTTTTGCTATGTAATTGAGTAAACTCATAGCATAGTAGAGTCCTCGCATTCAAGAGGTCTATTAACCCTTACTTACCAGTATCAGCTCTTCCGTCAAGTGCGGGGGAGCTGATGATTTTTATCCTATAACCCCCTATAACCCACCCCCTAACCCTATAAGTCACAATGTCTTACATCTATTGAGGAAGGCTAGATGGCGAGTGCGACAGCGACAATCAGGCTGGGGAGCGAGGAAAAGGCTCTTATTTCAGACTATGCCGCCGTTTTTGGAACGTCGGTTTCTGAATTTATGCGTAAAGCTGCACTGGAGCGCATTGAAGATGAGCTTGATCTTAAGGGTTGGGTAATGCGAGGCGCTATCGTTATAAAGATTATTGATAATCGATGCCTCTTTATAAGAAGAAACTAGGAAGCTTCCTGTGGCAAACGATAAATACAAGCATAATTTTATGCATATGACCTGGGATTATAAAAAATTTAAAAGCATTTTTATGGACAAAATTAAGGTTTTGTAAAAAAGAGCAGGTCAATATTTTAAAAATGACCATTTTTAAAGAATTTGTGGAGTACGACAATGGGGTCAGGGATTTTATAAGTCCTTGGGTGCCATTGTCCTTGGAGAGAACAGACCGAGCCTCTCAAAGAACGTTTGCACCTTTGGTAAGGAGGGGGGCCTTACATATAAGGTTCCATGTTGCAAAGGAGGGGTTATGGAAGAGCAAAAATTAACCGCGCGACATTTACTCGTTGCTATAACGTGTATCGTCGGTATTTTTACCACTTCTGCTATCACCTTTAGTTGTCCTGGTCTTTGCTACAAGCCAGTAGCAAATTATCTGGGGCTTCAGGTTTCCGATGTTTCTTTCTACATGTCAATTGTTTATTTTGGTGAGGTTGTTTTCTCGCCTGTCGTGGGTGCTTTACTTGAAAAAGTAGATGTTCGCATCATCGGTAGCATTGCTGTAGTTTGCGCTTCAGGCAGCTACTTGGCAATGTCTCAGTTCACTGCAATTTGGCAGTGGTACATCGCTGGTGTATTCATCGGCTTTTCTCAGGTTGCTATTCTTTGGTTGATCACCGCTGGCGTACTCGGTCGCTGGTTTAAGAAAAAGCTCGGTTTCTTCCTTGGTTTGTCCTACGCTATGACTGGTGTTGGTGGCGCTACTTTCAACATCGTTGGTCAGTTCGTATTAGGTCCAAACCTGTTGGTTGAAGAAACGTGGCGCAACCTTTACATGGTATTCGGCGTTGCTTGTATTTGTCCTTTGCCTTTCTACATGTTTGCTCTTCGCAATCATCCACAAGATGTTGGACTTAAGGCATACGGCGAATCCTTGGTTCAAGGTGAGCAGATCGATGATGAGCATTTGCAGCTTAAAGGTATGGAGCCAAAGCAGGCTTACACCAAATGGTATTTCTACGTACTCATTATCGCAGGCTGCTTGATGAACATCTTGGGTATTTATCCTCAGCACTACACCACTTACTATCAAACCGTTGTAGCTGTTGATTCTGCTGGTGTTGCAATTCCTGACCTTATGATTATGTCTGGTACCTTGGAAGCATTCTCAATGGTTGGTATGGCTATTGGTAAAGTTGTTACCGGTGCTGTTGAATCTAAGTCTTTGCAGGCTGCTTTGATCTTAGGTGTTATCACCGGTGCTGGTGGTATTTCATGCATCTGGTTCGGCGGCTTTAATAAGATTTTGCCAATCCTCTTCGGTGGCGGCTTTATCTATGGCTGTGTTTACGCTTGGTCTACGGTTATGACGCCGTACCTTACCCGTTCCGTTGTGGGCGATCTGCACTATGAGAAAATTTACTCAGTGGTTCTGGTTCCCTTTAACTTGGTTGGCGCAACGGCTGCATCTGGTTTGGCTGTTGTTAACCAGACCTTTGGTTGGAGCGTATTCTTCGGTTTAGATATCGTTCTTATCGTTTTGATTTATATCTTGGCAACTATCGTTCATAAAGTCGGTCGTAAAGAGTATGAAGACAAGATTTTAAATGTTGCGTAAGTAAACGCAATACGGAAAGAAATAAAGAACGTACAGCGTTCTTGGAAACCAAAAGAGAGGGGTGGGCACATGCTCGCCTCTCTCTTTTCGTGTGTCTATAAGCGGCGTATAGGAGGTAGTTTGCGGTTAGTATTGCGGTGAGTACAGGAAATTATGTTTGCGGTTTCCGTTCTGGCTAAAGTTTGCGGTTGCTGTTCTGGCTAAATTCCGCTTATAAAAAAGATGAGCAAACATGCTTTCGTGCTTTCTTCATATTCGCGATAATGTAAGCCAAGATTGTGTTATGAATCGTTGGTTGGGGGCTTGATGAATACTCGAAAGAAGCGACAAAGTGTATCTGCTCAACGTGTAGGTTCATTGTTGATAGCCGCGCTGCTGTCTGCCTCGATGCTTTTTTATGGTGCACCGTCTGCGCTGGCGGTGGATGCGCTCGCGGGCGCGGATGGTTCGGCGGGTGCAGCGTCGGATGGCGATGGAGGCAGCAATTCTGGCCAGCAGGAATCTTGGGTAGACCAGATAGATTCCATGTTGGCATCCGGGGATTATGTCGATGGCGAGGTTATCGCCATCGTTGCCCCTGCCGCGGAGTATGCCGGCTATTCGGCTGCCGCGGTTGCTTCCGTGGATGCTGGTGGGTCTGCGGCTAATCTGACGGCAATGGGCGTCGATGGAGCCGATACGATCGCAGGTGCGGATGCAAGTGCGGACGGGCTCCTTGATGGTGGGATATCTGTTGGCGGTGGATCCGTTGACGGCGTTGTTGGAGGCTCGCTTGCCGATGGCATGCTTGATAGCGCTTCATTCGACGACGGCTCATTTGGCGGCTCCGATCTCCTTCTTGATGTCGCTGACACCGAAGAGCTTGCTCTGTCCACGGGCGACGCTTATGAGAACGCATTCGATGAGGCCCTGCCCGAGGTTGTGCTTGAGGGCGCACAGATTGCCGCAGCCGCCGAAGGCGGCGCTGAGGGCGGTGCATCTGATGGTGCCGCGAACGAGAATGGCGCAAGCGCGAACGATACGAACGGAAACGGAGCATCTGGCAAAAACACCCTTCCCGCGGTTCAGTCTTCTGATGTCGAGCTCTACACCCTGCTGGTGAAGCAGGAGGGCATGACTACCGAGGATATCCTGCGCGAACTGGCAAGTGATTCGCGTGTGGTTTGGGCTGAGCCTAATTATACGGGGTCTCTCTCCGAAATCGACTTGTCTTCCGTTGATTCGGACGGGACAGGGCTGAACGACGGCGATTCGGCTGCCGGCAGCGGTGCTTCCATGACCAAGAACTCGGATGGCTCCAACGATGGTACCAGTGATAGCGGCGCTTCCAACGGCTTCAACGATGCTGCTGCCAACAACGACAACAACGCCCGCAACGCCAACAGCTCAAATGCTAACGTGGGCGCTAACTCTGCAAGCTTTGCCAACAACGCTAATTCAAACAGCTCCGGCTCTGAAGCTCTTTCATCGTCAAACGATACGGTTGAGGGCGTGACGACGGTTCCGTCAACTGTTGCTTCGACTGGTCAGCTGGATGACGGCGCCTCCTTCCAGTGGGGCTATGCCGACAATACCGGTACGGAAGCCTCGGCGTTCGGCAGTCTTCACAAGGAAGGCTTCGATGTGAATCTCGATGGTTGGAATGATGCGGCACAGACCAACTCCGCAGGCGTCATCGCCATCGTCGACTCCGGCATCGATTACACCAACCCTGATCTTGCTGACGTCATGTTCGATATGAGCCCCTATGTTTCTCAGATAGGCGGCGACGCTCATGGCTACAACGCCAGTGGTGATGGCGGGGATTCCTTTGACGTGCAGGGCCATGGCACTCACTGTGCGGGCATTGCTGCGGCTTCGTGGAACAGCTACGGCGTAAGCGGCGCAGCCAACGGCGCCAAGCTGATTAGCGTGCGAATCACCGATGAGGCGGAACACTGGAGCACCGATTCCGCTATAAAGGCCTTCTCGTACTTAGGTCGCGCTGCGGATGCCGGCGTTGACATCCGTGTCGCCAACAACTCGTGGGGCACTTCCCAAAGCCGCGCCCTCTATTTCGCTACGGAAAGCATGGGGCAAAAGGGTGTTGCTGCCGTCTTTGCCTCTGGCAATGAGAACAGGAACTTGGATGGGATGCTCGATTCTTCCAGAATCGAAGGGGAATCTGACTACGTAACCGTTGTCAATGCGGCGTCGATGACCGGTGCCGCCGCGGACTATACGAATTACAGTAAGACCGCTACCGACGTGTTCGCCCCAGGCTCCACCATTTTGTCTACGGCTATCTCGCAGGGCAATCACAACACAAGCCAGTTCATCCCCACTTTGATCAAGGACAAGAGTAGTCTTGCGGCCTACAGCGATTTCAGCCAAGGTTCCACCGAAATTGAGGCTTGGACGGGCATTTATCAGCCAACGGGTGGCAAAGCCGCGAAAGGCAAGGTCGGCACGGTCCAGCAAACCGTGGGCTTTGATTCCGGCACCGGCGTGCTCAAGATAACCAAGGACGAGCTGAACAAGGCGAACGAGGCAACCCCCGACACCGTTAAGTACATGCTGGTCTCCTTTAAGGTGCCGGTTGACAGCAGCAAGCTGAGTAGCCTTTCCAACGCCGGCCTTTCGGTGGCTCTTTCCAACGCCGGCGACGCCGACTTCCTGGAGAGAGGGCTTCTTATGCTCGAGGCGGTTGATTCCACGGGTGCCACCAGCATGATCGGGAGAACTGCCTACGCCACGAACTTCAACGCTGGATGGAATCCGATCTCCGTTTCCACTGAGAAAGCCCTTTCGGAGGCAAGCAGCGATTCCAAGCTGGCCGTGCATACCGACAGCAATGGCAACAAGTACATTTGGTTGAACCTGCTTATCATGATGGATGCTCTCAACAATTCGAGTGCCGATGGGATCCTCATTGACTGCGTGGGGGCGGGAAGCCAGCTTGTTCCGTACCAATACATGGACGGCACCTCGATGGCCGCGCCCTGCGTGACCGGCCTTGCTGCGGTTGCCTCCGGGCAGATGGACGGTTACGACGAGCTTGACAAGAGCGTGCGCGCCGCCGCGCTTACCCGCGTGCTGAAGAGTTCCGTTACCCAATACGATGCGTTCACCGGCCTGTGCACGTCGAACGGCATGATAGACGCAAGTAAGTTCTCCGGCACGGACGAGGACCGTGCTCCTACCATCGTCTCGGCAACGCTTTCTGATGACGAGGAGACTATCACCATCAAGGGCGACTCGCTGGGGGATGGCGTGGGCAGCGTGAAGATAGGCGGCAAGGCCGCTACGGTGAAGAGCTGGTCGGAAAACGAAGTGGTCGTCGAGCGCCCCGAGGGGCTTGTGAGCGGTTATTTGACGATTGAGCTCACGCGTGCCGATGGGAAATCGTGCAACTACGCTCAGACCATCGTGTTCTCCAAGAACATCTCTGAAAACGAAGTGCCCGTATACGAGGAGACCATCGAAACGCCGGACTTCTTCGACGACTGCACGTTCACGAGCTCCATGGCTGCGCTTGATGGCTCGCTTTATGTGTTCGGTCCGCGTCAGGTTGCCAACGAGGAAATCGATCCGAATAACGCGCAATCGGAGGCGCTTTGCTACGAAAAGGTTTGGCGCTACGAGATATCATCGGGGGCATGGTCCGAGGTTCAGAGCCTGCCGTGTCGTCTTTCTTATGCCAGCTGCACGCTTTGGGACGGAAAACTGCTGGTGATGGGGGCTACCGCAAGCAAGGATTACGGCGGTCTTGCCACCAAGAAGCTGTTCTCTTACGACCCGGCAACCAGCAAGTGGTCCGATCTTTCCGACAAGGTGGCATTCGATGAGATTCCTCATCATGCATCGCTGGTGAACGTGGGTGATCGCCTGCTGCTTATCGGCGGGTCCGTGGCAACCACCCTTCCCGAAGATGTCGCCGCGGCCGAGGCGCAGGGCGTTTGGGTTCCCTCTGACTATGATGTCGACACGGCGAAGAAGGCCATGAAGGGTGACACCGCGCTTATGACCCTTACTAGGGACAACGTGCGCGAATTTGATCTTGATGCAGGCAGCGCCACGGTGGTGGGATCTTGCGCGGCGCGCGCGAACACGGGAATTGCGCGGTCGTGGTCCGGGATTCAGACGGCGCTGTGCGGTAACAAACTCTATCTGTTCAGCGGGTTCAAGTCCGACGTTGATGGCTCTTCCTCCGATACCGGCTGTACTGAGCTGGAGTGCCTCACCTTGGGAGACGATAGCTCGATTTCAACGGAGAGCCTTGGCTACTATGGCGATGGCACCGATCTTTTCCCGGCGATTCTTAGTGGCTTCGTGTTTACTTCGGCCTTTACCGCTACCGCCGATGGCCCTGTGTTTGCCGGGCTTATCTCGACGACTGGCTACAACGAGGACGGCTCGTCTACTTCCGAGGTTATTCAAGATGATACGTTTCTGCTGAATAGTAGCGCAACTGAGTTTAAGAGCATCGGCAAGCGCGTGAACTACACACCTGTTGTGTACGCGCAGGCTTTGGCTTATCGCGGCAAGCTTTACGTTTTGGCCCATGATTTCGACAACGGCTACGCGACCGTGATGCGCGCCACGGCTGTTGCTACCAACGAAATTCCTGGTGACGTGGTGTGTGACTCCGAAGGGGAATCTACTAACGGTGGTGAGTTTATTACGAGCGAAGCGGATGTGCACGCAAAGACGGGAGATACCATGGCATCTGTTGTAATTGCCCTTGTGGTTATGGGTGGTGTGTCCGTCTTTGTTGCGTACAAAACACGCCGCAAAGCAGCTCACTCAAACATGATGTAACTATCGAAACAGGGTATGGCTACCTTTATAGAAAGTGAGGCAACTTTGTAAATTAATTCATTTGCAAAGTTGCCTAGGCGTTTAATAAAACCAGCGTTTTTTTGGAGCTGGTATGTTGGGGGCGATGGAAGGTGCGCTATTGGTTGCGTTTGCTGCTGTTGCTTCATTGGGTGCGGCAACAACAGTGCCTTGAGCAACTGGTATAGCGGCATCAGTAACAGGAGCAGGTACCGCCGCCGCTGCTGTTGCCGCTTGCGAAGCTTCAAGCGCACTGCCTTGCCAGATGTCATACTCTTGCTTTTTATGATTGCGACCCCAAATATACAAGGCCACAATAGCTAGTGCATTTACGGCAACGGCAACGATGGTTCCTTCAACGCCAAACACCGTATCGTACGCAATACCATTTGCGGCATCTCCCGCAAGCCCAAAGAATGAATACGTTGATGTTAATCCGCTGTTAGGTAAACCAAATAAAACGTTCTGCGTAAAATTCCAAGCCGTATGAGCGCCCATGGGCAGCCAAATGCTATCGCAGTAGTGAACCATTAAGGCATACAAAACACCGGTAAGGAAGATATCGAGAAGGGCAAGCGGCGTAATGCCGGGATTAAAAATATGACCAAGCGAGAAAAGAGCGGCTGTTGCAATAATTGCAACGGTGGCATTATAGGTGCGTTTGATGCGTTGATAGGCAAAGCCGCGACAAACTATTTCTTCAGTTGATGCTTGGATAAAAATGAATACCAAAAACACCAAAAAGCCAACGATTGAGAACTGTACAAATTCAACCTGAATGCTTCCTGTTAATGCGGCAATTGCAATACAAACAGCATTCATTGCAAAACCGATAAGCAAACCCAATAAAAGCATAGAGACACGATTGCCAGAAGGAGCGGTACCCAGTGCTTTTAAGTAAGGGCGCCAAGGCTTCACAATAAATAAGATAAGCAAAAAACTTATCGCTACGCCTATAAACATTGTGTAAAGGCTAAGGAGTTCAGTGCCGCCTTTACCAAGAGCAACGCCAAATATGAGGTTGTTCAAGATATCAAGAGGTATATTTAAGAGGACCCCGAATAAGCCTCCTACAATTCCCATAAAAGATTCAGCTAAAACAAAGGTGGCAACAATGCCGCATAAGAGATAGATTTTTATCTCTTTTTTGCCGAGCTTTTGCTTAAAGCTGCTTTTTTGGTTGTCACATGGTGAATCGGTCACAATGACTCCTTTTGGTAGCATGATGTTTACGTAACGGATGCATGTTACTACAAAAAATGGGTGTGGCTTGTTATAAACCGTGCTGGTACTCCAATTTTATTAAGCAGAGGCATATAAAAATCATGTTACGTGCTCACCCGCAATGCGGATAGGGTAATCGAGAAGACACCCGCTCGGCTATCGTTCGTTTGCGCATACGCGCAAAATCAGTGTGCATATCTTTGCAAAGCTACTTCTTACCCGCAATGCGGATAGGGCGAATCTCGAAGACACCCGCTCGGCTATCGTTCGTTTGCGCGTACGCACAAACTCACTATGCGCCTCACTCCATCATTCCGTTTTTATAAGTGCGGTTTTCTTTCAGAAAACCTTATAACAGAAAATGCTGAGTGCTTCTCGATTACCCTATCCGTATTGCGGATAGACCGGTAAAGGTATATCCGCATTGCAGGTGAACAACAGTAGCGATCTTCATGATGGTTTATTTTTATCGCTTGACTCACCCCATATAATTTGTATAGCTCAACCTCATAGTATGGTTATGCGAGGAAGTAAGTATGCAAAGGAATAATATGGATTTAATTCAGTGCTTTAAATCTGTCATTGATCAAGATCGTGCACCCGTTGTGCTGTGTGACCTTGATCATACGATACGCTATATGAATCCTGCGGCACTTGTGAACTATGCAAAACGCGGTGGTAAAGCGCTTCTTGGGAGCAACTTGCTTGATTGTCATGGACAACAAAGCCGTGAGATGATCAAGCGTATTGTATCGTGGTTTGCAAAAAGCCCTGATAATAATATTGTTTACGAGGCGCATAACAGTAAATACAATAAAGATCTTTACATGGTTGCCTTGCGCAATGATGATGGTGCGCTTATTGGCTACTACGAAAAACATGAGTATCGTAGCGGTGAGGCGATGTCGTTTTACGATATGCCAGAATGTCTTGATGCATAGAGCCAAAACGTACGGAGCTAAAAGATGGAAATAAGTAACAATTCCTGCAAGGAGATACTAAAAAAGCCCTCTTTCAAAGATATTTGCCTTATTGTTGTAATGGCGCTTTCGAGTTGGGCTTGCGCGCGTTATCTGCATTTTTCGGGTGAAGTTATTGTTTGGCTTTTGCTGTTTGCGCTTGAATATTTTGCACTGCGTTCATGCAGGCTTGCGATTTTTCGTAAACACCGTGGCGCATTGGTGCTTGCGGTGTTGTTTACGCTCGCTTTTGGGCTTTCGCTCATTTTAGGAGACCATATTGTTATCGAGAACGACGGCTACAGTGGTCTTTCTGATACCAACTACATTGCTCCGTATCATTTGAGCGATCTGTTCTTTTTTTGTTTGATGCTTCCAGGATTGTTTTTTGTATTTGCTGCACCTTTTACTTCGCTTTTGGCTCGCAACAGCAAAACAACACGCAACAATAACTCTGAGTGCGGCAACAGTCATAACTATAAAAATCTTTGCATGAAACCGCTAGGAGCTAAGCCTGTTTTTTGGTTATCGCTCATTGTTTTTTTGGGATGGATTCCCTATTTGGTGCTCTATTGGCCTGGTTTTATTTTTAGCGATTCGTTGTCTTCTGTATCTCAAGCTTTGGGCGATGTTGGTTTTAACAATCATCATCCCGTTGTGTATACCCTGTATCTGAAATGCTGGCTAAAAGTTGCTCATGTATTCGGTTTAAGCAATACGATAGGTATCGGACTTTCTTCTATCTGTCAGTCGATACTTTTGTCGTTTACGTTTGGATATTTAGCACGCTGGATTGTAGTACGTGGGCAGCTGAAATCGCTCTGGGCATTGCCACTTACTTTACTGTTTGCGCTAACGCCTTATATCGCTACCTATGGCATGGCATTATGGAAAGATCCTTTGTTTAGTGCTGCTGTTATTTTATTTACGCTTTGTTTGGCAGATCTTATTTGGAGTAAGGGTAGGACGTGTTGTGAGAATAAACTTTGGGCCGTGCTTTTTATTGTTTCAAGTTTAGGAATAGTATTTCTGCGCAATAATGGCATCTTTATTTTGGTGGTTTGCTTCATCGCTCTTGTAGCTTTATATATTGCGCGAAGGAAGAAACAGCCTTCTTCTGGGTATGTTGCCGCTTCAGGCATGATGTTGAGTGTTCTGCTTGTTTTTTTTGTGGTAACTGGCCCCGTATACACTGCTTTAGAAGTTGCTCCTTCAGCGAACTCGGAGAGTGTCGGGGTTCCTTTAAACCAGATGGCACGTGTTGCGGCTTTCGACGGCGATATGACCGACTCAGACAGGGATTATCTCAATTCAATTCTTCCGATAGAAGAATATAAGAGCACCTATTATCCGTGTTGTACTGATAATCTTAAGTTTTCAGCACACTTCAATGATGCCCCATTAGGACAAGGCATATGGAAGCATTGGATTTCTTTATTGGTCAAAAATCCGAAGACCTACTTTCAGGCATGGGAATTACAAACGTTTGGTTTTTGGACGGTGAACACTGAAGAGCAAGCTGATTGGTCTTGGAATATAAGTGGAGGTGTTCCGCGCAATGTGAATCCTGATAGAGTGGCTCAACTGGAAGATTACGGTCTTTCATCAAATCCTATGGCGCTTGATGAACATTGGACATCGTTGCTGCCGATTGACTCTTGGTCGGTGCCCATTGGCTGGCTCTTTTGGCTCGTCATGTATTTGGTGTGTTGCTTGGCTGTTGCTAAGCGTGGTTCTTGGATTATTTTCTTAGCGCCTTCGTTTATTTTATTAGGGACGCTCGTTATCGCTTCGCCCATTTATTATTGGCCACGTTATGGGGCAGCTCTTCAATTCCTTATCCCGTTTTTTATATTGCTTTTTGCTGTTTTGTTTAGGAAGAATCGGATATTTCGTCCTCTTTTTACAAGGGCTAGGCAAGAATGACTAGGTAAGCAGAACTAGGTAAGCAAAAATCAAAGGGATACATTAATGCGCATTTTAGCTTATTTAAAAACATCAAAACTTGTGGTGCTGCTCATTGTTTTGTTGTTAATTGTTCAGGCATTTGCGGATTTATCTCTGCCTCGTTATACCTCCGATTTGGTCGATGTAGGCATTCAACAGGGAGGCATTGAAGATGCTTCTCCTTCCATCATGAGGGAAGAAACATACCTTCAAGTTTGTGCGTTTGCTTCTGGCGAAGAAGAGCAGCTTATCAAAGCATCGTATGCTAAAAATGAAGAAGGCAAGTACGCTTTAACTGATGAGGGGTTAAACCAGCGCGAAGAACTTAATGCTGCTATTGCGCGCCCTCTGGTTATCGCTTATTTTTCTGACCGGTCAGAATCCCCAAGAGCCTCTGACCAGGCAGAATCCCCAGGAGCATCTGAACAGGCAACAGCCGCAATAGATACTTCTCTCATACAGCAGCAAGCCATAAGCGCCGTTAAAGCTGAGTACGAAGCGCTCGGAATGGATATGGGTTCCATCCAGCTAAGCTATCTGGGATCTATTGGCGCCAAAATGCTGGGCGTTACCGCTTTGATGGTGGTGGTTTCGGTGTTGGTGGGCTTGTTGGCTTCTAAAACAGCAGCGCGCATAGCTGCCACCTTGCGTGAAAAGCTTTTTGAAAAGGTTGTTTCGTTTTCGGATGCAGAAGTTCAATCGTTTTCTGCAGCATCGCTCATCACGCGGGGCACAAACGATATCCAGCAAATTCAGATGGTTATCGTTATGCTCTTGCGTATGGTGCTGTATTCGCCTATCTTGGCGCTTGGCGGCATCATTATGGTTTCGCAAACCAATGTTTCGATGAGCTGGGTTATTGTGCTTGCTGTGGTGGTAATTGCCATTGTTATTGCGGCTCTTATGGCATTCGCGCTTCCTAAATTTAAAATTATGCAACAGCTTATCGACCGCGTTAATTTGGTTGCGCGCGAAATGCTTTCGGGCTTGCAGGTTGTGCGCGCCTTTGGCAGGCAGCACTATGAGGAGGCACGCTTTGATGAGGCAAGCCGCGCTCTTTATAAAACGCAGCTGTTCACCAATCGCGCCATGATGTTTATGATGCCTGCCATGATGCTGGTTATGAACGCCACATCGGTGCTCATCGTGTGGGTGGGCGGTCATGCTATTGATGCAGGAACCATGCAAACGGGCGACATGATTGCCTTTATCACCTATGCCATGGTTATTGTTATGTCGTTTTTGATGATAGGTATGATTGCCATTATGCTTCCGCGTGCCGATGTTGCTGCAGGGCGCGTTAATGAGGTGTTGTGCGCGCAACCTTCTATCGCTAACCCACAACAATCTTCTTTTAAAACCATTGATACAACAGCGCAGGGCTTGCCCGTTCAATTTGACGAGGTCACGTTTGCTTATAGCGAAAGTAGCGAGCCAGTTTTGCGCAAGGTTTCTTTCATGGCAAACCCAGGGTGCACCACTGCCATTATTGGCGCAACGGGTTCGGGCAAAACAACCATCTTAAAGCTTATTGAGCGCTTTTATGATGTGTCGCAAGGGTGCGTGCGCGTTGGTGGCGTTGATGTGCGCGATATGTCGCAACATGAATTGCGAAGCCTTTTAGGGTATGTTCCGCAAAAGGCTTTCTTATTTTCAGGAACCATCGAAGAAACTATTTTATACGGAAACAAAACGGCAGATAGCATAACGCTCAAGCGTGCTGCTAACACCGCTCAAGCAACGGAATTTATCGAATCAAACAGCGAAGGCTTTGCCGCCAAATTAAGCCAGGGTGGAACCAATGTTTCTGGTGGCCAGCGGCAGCGTCTTTCTATCGCACGCGCCCTTGCAACCGATGCCAAGGTGCTGTTGTTTGACGATAGCTTTTCGGCGCTTGATTACGCTACCGATGCGCGCCTGCGCTCCGCCCTTGCCAAAGAGGCAGCAGGTAAAACCATCATTGTTGTTGCTCAGCGTATATCGACCGTGCTTAATGCCGATAATATTATCGTGCTCGATGAGGGCAACATTGTTGGTTGCGGCACCCATAAACAGCTTATGAAATCATGCAAAACGTATCAAGAAATTGCCTCGTCTCAGTTGTCGGAAGAAGAACTGAGCGGAGGTGATGATTTATGAGCGCACAGGATAAAGACACCAATCAAGAAACGTTTGCCTGCGAACAGCCTGGCCAGCGCGCTGCTGGCGACCAGCGACCGGCGTCCGGACGGCGCCCTCATGGTCCTCGAGGCCCCATGGGCGCAAGCCTTGGGGCAGAAAAAGCAGCAGATTTCAAAGGCACGATGAAAAAACTCTTCTGTGTTATGGGCAAATTCAAGCTCGCTTTGGCGGCTGTTTTAGTGTTTGCTCTGGCTTCAACGGTATTTACTATCGTTGGCCCTAAGGTACTTTCAACGGCTACCACCGAGCTGTTTGAGGGAATTACCGCAAAAATTGCAGGTACGGGCAGCATCAACTTTGATGCGGTTGGAATAATTTTACTCACGACGCTTATCTTGTATGCGGTTTCTGCAGCGTGTTCATTCGCCCAGGGTTGGATTATGACGCACGTGGTGCAAAAAACCTGCTTCGATTTGCGCCGCCGCATTGCTGCAAAAATTAATGCGCTGCCGGTGGGCTATTTTGAAAAAACAAGCACGGGGGATGTTTTGTCGCGCATAACCAATGATGTCGATACCCTCGGTATGAATTTAAACATGGGTGTTACCCAGCTCATAACGGGCGTGGTCACAGTTGTGGGTGTGGTTATTATGATGCTTTCCATCAGCCCTCTTATGACTTTGGTTGCGCTCGTTGTTATTCCTGCTTCGCTCTTCATCGTTTCTGCGGTGGTAAAGCGCAGCCAAAAATATTTCCGCGTGCAGCAAAGCCGCTTGGGCATTATTAACAGCCAAGTTGAAGAGACTTTTTCGGGGCATGCGGTTGTGCGCGCTTTTGGCAAAGAGCAAGAAGCCATCGAAACCTTTCGGCGTACCAATGAAGAGTTGCGCGATTCTGCTTGGAGGTCTCAATTTTTGTCGGGCTTGCTCATGCCCATCATGACCTTTGTGAGCAATTTAGGCTACGTCTTGGTGGCAGTAATGGGCGCGTTGTTTGCCATTCAAGGGCGCATTACGGTTGGCGACATTCAAGCGTTTATTCAGTACATGAAAAACTTTACGCAGCCGCTTACGCAACTGGCGCAAATTTCCAACGTATTCCAGCAGATGGCAGCGGCAGCAGAGCGCGTCTTTGAGTTTCTTGATGCCGAAGAAGAGCACGATGCGCCAGCAAAAATAAAAGCGGCAGACGTGCAAGGAACGGTTGAGTTCGATTCTGTTAACTTTAGCTATGAGGCAGGAACACCTGTTATTTCCGATTTTTCGGCAACCGTGAAAGCCGGGCAAACCGTTGCCATCGTTGGGCCAACTGGTGCTGGAAAGACCACGCTCGTCAAACTCCTTATGCGTTTTTACGATGTGGATAGCGGGTCAATTCGCATTGGTGCACACAATGTTCGCGAATTTGACCGCGATGATTTGCGCTCGATGGTGGGCATGGTGTTGCAAGATACGTGGTTGTTTAAAGGCACGATTCGCGAAAACATTCGTTATGGCAATCCTGATGCCACCGATGAACAAGTTGAAGCTGCGGCAAAAACAGCCTTTGCCGATCATTTTATTCGCACCTTGCCCGGTGGCTATGATATGGAAATTAACGAAGATGCAAGCAACATCAGCCAAGGGCAGCGGCAGCTGCTCACCATCGCGCGTGCTATTTTGGCGAATAGGCGTATGTTGGTGCTCGACGAGGCAACCAGCTCGGTTGATACCCGAACCGAAGAACTTATTCAGAAAGCGATGGATCGTCTGATGCAGGGGCGTACTTCGTTTGTTATTGCGCATCGCCTCTCAACCATTAGAAATGCCGATCTTATCTTGGTGGTGCAGCACGGCAACATTGTTGAGCAGGGAACTCACACCGAACTTCTAGCGCAGGGCGGTGCTTATGCCAAGCTGTACAATTCGCAATTTGCTCGATAGGGGCTGCTCATTAGGGGATGCGCGATGTTTGGCGTCTAAGTTTTTCCCAGCCCGCCCATGTTCTGAAAACGGCTCGATAAAACCTCATCGGGGTAGTTGGCATCGTAATATTCTTCAAGAGCGTTTTGCGGAGGCAGCCCATGGGCGCGCTCATCTGCGCGCAACAAAACGCTCACGGTTACGGCAATATCAACAGCAAGATACGCCGAAAGAATTCCGGTACAAATCTTATAGGGCTTATCGCTGGTTTTGATTTGAGTAAAGATTTTTTCGCACAAAGGCAGGCCAACCTTAAGCCACAACAAGCCAAGCGCTCCCCAAACAGCACTATGAAACACATCGGTTCGGCCATCAAAATTAAACGGCTTATCAATATAGCTCCAGGCCACCACGCCCCAAAAGGTCTCCATTGCCCAACTGGCAAAATACTCAATGCCGCCGCCAACGCAGGCGGCGATAAGAAAGAGCAGCCAAGCGGGTTTGTTTGCAAGAGGCTCTAAACAAACGGAAAGCAGCACGGCCGCTAAACCATAAATGGGCGAAAACGGCCCCCAAAGCAGCCCCGCCCTGCTTTCTACAACGCCAAAGGCAATCCAATGCTGAAGCGTTTCTCCTATAAGCCCCACAATTGACATAACGGCAAAAATCCAAAGAAGTTTGCGCCAATCTTGGGCAACGGTGGTGCATTGCGTGCGTTCTTTGGTGGTATGTCGTTCAAGAATCCGTTCCATAACGTTCACAATTGTAACAGGATCTTAAATTTGTGTATCTTTTTTCGCCCGTTAGGCAAATCACGTGGTGAATGTAGTGACAAGAGGGCAGCGAACTCATAGAATTGAGGGATTAAGAAAAGGAGTAGGTTTTTTAATGCCCGTTGGTTTAAGTATTGCACTCGTTGTTTTCTTTCTTTTAATGAATGCCTTCTTTGTGGTTGCCGAATTTTCTTTAGTTCGCGTTCGCAAATCTCAAATCGAGCTTTTGGTCGATCAAAAAGCACGGGGCTCAAAGCGCGCGATGGTCATTTCAGAAAACGTTAATGCCTATCTTTCTGCTTGCCAGCTTGGTATTACGCTCGCATCGCTGGCGCTTGGTTGGCTGGGTGAGCCAGCGGTTTCAAGCTTGATTCATCCTGGGTTGGCCGCTCTTGGTTTGCCCGATGCGGCAGTTTCAGCCATTGCGGTAGCCATCGGGTTTATCCTCATTACGGCGCTTCATATTGTGGTGGGCGAGCTCATTCCTAAGTCGATGGCCATAATCAATACCGAGCGCTATGCCCTCTTTACCGCCACGCCCCTGTACTGGTTTTATCACATTACGTACCCCATCATGTGGCTTTTCAACAGTATGACCAATGGCTTTATGAAGCTTACCGGTCACAGTGATGCTGAAGAACATTCGGCCTACACGGAAGAAGAAATCAAAATTCTTCTGGAAGAGTCGGTCGATAGCGGCTCAATCGATGAAGATCAATATCAATACCTCGACAATATTTTTGACCTTGACGATAAAGATGCAAAGGCTATTATGACGCCGCGCACTGAGGTTTTATGCATCGATTTGGAAGATGATTTGGAAACCAATCTTGATTTCATGGGAAAGAATAAATTTACGCGCTACCCCGTATTTGAAGAAGACAAAGACAACATCATTGGTTTTGTGCACATTAAAGACGCGTATTTGCTCCCCGATAACGCAACGATGGCAGATCTCAAAATTCGCACCATTCAGGCGGTGCCCGAGAGCATCTCGCTTGCAAAACTTTTGCAGGTGTTACAAGAGCAGCACACTAAAATTGCCGTTGTGGTAGATGAGCATGGCGGTACAGCGGGCATTGTTACCATGACCGATGTGGTTGAGCAAATCATTGGGCGCATGGAAGATGAATATTTGCACGATGATCAGGATGAAATACTCAAGGTTGAAGAAGGTCGCTATATCGTCGATGGCTCGCTGCCGGTAGATCAGTTCGTTGAGTTTCTTGAATACGAGCCTGTTCCTGTTTTTGATTACGAAACCGCAAGTGGCTTAATGCTTGATTTGCTCGACAAAATCCCTGAAGAGGGCGACACGTACACGCTGCATCATGAAGGCAGAAAAATCACGCTTTCAACAGAAGTCATGGATGGTTTGCGCATCGATAAAATAGGCGTCTTTTTTGAAGAAGACGATGAAGGCGAAGAGGGCAACCAGGAAGATGCCCTATCAAGCTAAGGCTTAAGAGGGCAACCAGGAAGATGCCCCGTCAAGCTAAGGCTTATTTGTACGCAATATGAATAGCCGCCACCCCAAAGGTAACGTTGGTGTATTCAACGCGAGAAAAACCAGCATCCATAAGCATGCGCGAAAACCCTTCTTGGTTAGGAAATGCCTTAATGGAGTTTGCCAAATAAACAAAACCCGAACTATCACCCGTAACAAGTTTGCCCCACGCAGGAATGCCCCAGCGCAAATACGCATCGTATCCAAGGCGCATGAGGGGGTTAGGCGGGGTGGAAAATTCAAGCACGCACAACGCTCCGCCAGGGCGCAATACCCGATACATTTCTGAAAGAGCTTTTTCGCGCTCGGGCATATTGCGAATGCCGTACGACATGGTAACAACGTCAAAAACATCATCGTCAAACGGAATATTTTGGCCATCCACTACTGCCAAAACAATCGGCACGCCATGGGCCTGACCTGCATCAAGGCGCGCTTGAGCAACATCGAGCATGGCAGGGGTGTAGTCTGAAAGAATAATATGAGCGGGCTGCTTGCACTCACAGGCCATAAAGGTCACATCTCCCGTTCCCCCTGCTATGTCAAGCATGAGCGAATCAGGCTTGATGGGGGCTTTATCAATAAGAGTTTTAAGCCAGCTGCGGTATTGTCCAAAGCTGGAATACTTGTTAAACCGCTCATAATCCCACGCAATATCGGTGAATATTTTTTTAACGCGCTCGGAAGAAATATTGGCCGGTGCGCATTCGCCTGTTGCCGTATCGATGGAATGGCAAGCTTGTTCGCTCGCTTCTGGGTGGAAAAATTCGTTAGTATCGTTCATATAAATTCCTTTTAAACAAATAATCAAGCAATCGCACGCGTTGCCGTAGGTATCACCCTTGCAAGTATCGCACTTGTCTGATTATAGGTTTCTTTGGTTGTTAAACATCGAATAATTGTTTCAATGATATGATGACAGCCTAGGGCAGTTTAAGGCAGCCTAAAGATATTACAGGAGGATTGTCATGCTTTTATGCGCGCAGTATGTTGTGCCTGTTTCTTCAGATCCTATCGAAAAAGGCGCCGTTTTAGTTAAGGGCAACAAAATTGCCGATGTTGGCTCTCTTGAGATGATGAAATTGCGCTACCCCGAAGAAGAAGTGCGCGATTTTGGCATGGCGGCAATCACCCCTGGCTTTATAGATTTGCGCGCTCATAGCGAAGATGCCATTTTGCGCGGGCTGGTGCCCGATTTACCCTATGTTGCTTGGACAAAAAAAATCGATGAGCTTCGTTCCCAACTCTCTTCAAAGGAATGCTATGATTCTGCCTTTTTAGGGGGGCTTGAGTCTATCTCTTCGGGCGTTACTACCATCTGTGACGTAACAACAACGGGTGCCTGTGTTTTTGCGGCTCAAAAATTAGGGTTGCGCGGTGTGTTTTTCCGCGAGGCAACAGCTATCGACAAACGCCTTGTGGGATACGCTATGAAAAAGGCCGATAGCGATTTAGAAAAATGGTCGCAAGAAGTTGATAGCGATCGCATAAGTTTAGGGCTTGCTCCCGCTCCGGTATTTAGCTGCCACCCGCTTATATACAAAAACATTGCGCAATATGCCAACGAACATGGTGATATTCCCGTAGCGCTGCATTTAGCGGGAAGTCGCGAAGAATACCGCTTTGTAAAATATGGTGCTGCTATTGGAAGCGGCGAGCGTTTTGACCTGCATGGTTTTATGGAAATTCCACCGTGGTTGCCAACGGCTGTGACGCCCGTTAATTATGTTCTTAACTGGGGCGGCTTTGATGCAAAAAATGTTATCGCTGTTCACTGTATTCATGTTAACGATGAAGATATTTCAAAGCTTAAAGAAAATGATGTTGCCGTAGCGGTTTGCCCGAGCTTTTCGGCGCAGGTTGGCATGGGCGTTGCTCCGGTTGCGGAGTTTTTGCGTGCAGGCATTCGTGTTGGTCTTGGTACCAATGCTCCTGGGGCGCTTGATTTTGTTGATCTGTTTACCGAGATGCGCGTAGAACTTCTTTTACAGCGCGCGGTTAATAAGGGCGATTTCATCACCGCTAAAACATTGATGGAAATGGGAACACTTCGCGCTGCTGAGGTTTTGTGCTTAGAAGATAAAATCGGTTCGCTCGATGTTGGCAAACAGGCAGATATTATTGCCATCGATTTATCGGGCTCGCACCAAACACCAACGAGCGACCCGGTGTCGGCTATTTTGAGTTCTGCGGTCGATAGTGACGTTATGATGACGATGGTCGGCGGCAATATTTTGTTTGAGCGTGGTCAGTGGCATGTCGCGGGCGAGGTAGCAAAAAATATTGCTCATGTTCTTGAGATACGAGGCAAGTTGCGCTCGTAGTGCTCAGTTGCGCTCGTAACGCTTGCAAAGAGCTTTTAGGGTGCGTGCAGGGCGCGTGTGATTTCAAATAATCCGTTCCTCAAACAAGCAAGGCTTCTTATCGAAAATTTCAGAGTTCTACAACAAGGGTGCGCTAAGGTGTAATTCGCAATACATGAGAAAGCGTAGGTTATGGCTAAAACAAATAAAGGAAAACAAAAAGTTTCTACAAAACAACGTGCTGCACACGAACAGGCTCTGCTTGAAAAAAAGGCAGCGGCAGAGGCAAAACAGGCTCGCCAAGATAAGATCAAGCGAGTTTTTATTGTTGTTGTTTGCGTTATTTTGGCGTTGGCTCTTACGCTTCCCACTATGGGCTTGTTAGTTCTTGGCGGCAATGCGTAAGCTCCCATAAACTCCATGGGCAAACTCATAGAATGCATTACAAGGTAGTTTAGCGGCTCTGCTATTAGCAAGCAGGGCTTGTGCAATATTAGAGATGTGAAGGTGTACTTTGTTTGGGATTGGCGGATTTGAATTTTTCATTATCCTCCTGTTTGGTTTTTTGATCTTCGGGCCCGATAAGTTGCCAGAACTTGCAAAAACCGTTGGCGTTGCTATATCGAAGTTCAAAAAAGCTCAGGATGAAATGAGCGCGGTTTTGAAATCGGAAGTTATGGAGGCAAGTGCCGAGGCAGATAAACCCTCTCAATCAAAATCAGATAATAATTTCAATGATGGTGCGCCAGAAACCTTTGCAGAGCGCAAAGCTCGCTATGATAAAGAGCGTGCAGAGCGCAAAAAACAACAACAGCTTGAAGAAAATCGCGCTGCCATGCGCAAAAACTCTGCCGAGCATGCGCGTGAGCTTGAAGATCAGGCAGAAAAAGACGTAGTAAAAAAAGACCTGGCAAAACAAGAACAACAAACAAAAGAACAACAAGCAACCGAGCAAACCAAAGAGGCAGATCAAGCCAAAAATATTTCGCAAAAGCCAGCAGATGATAAGGCTGAACAGGGCAATCAACCTGCCATAACGGCCGATCAGCTTTATGGCAATGTTCCCATAAAGCCCGCTTCCAAGGCTTCCAAGGCTTCTAAGGCCTCTAAGGCTTCTCAGCCAACCCAACCATCAAGCAAGAACGAGGGGGAATAAGCTTATGCCTATCGGACCAGCGCGAATGCCCCTTATGGAACATTTAGGTGAGCTGCGCATGCGCCTTGTGCGCATCGTTGTATGCCTGATTGTGGCAATTATCGTGTTCTATCTTGCAACGCCAACGGTGGCAAATTTTTTGTTGCTCCCCGTTGCCGAGTTTATGCCCAAAACAGAAGAAGGAACAGTTGCGCTTAACGTTTTGGGTGCCTTTGATGCGTTTTCTGTCCGTATGCAACTTGCGCTATGGACATCTCTTGTTGCTTGTATGCCCATCATTTTATGGCAGGTGCTTGCCTTCTTTTTGCCAGCGCTCAAACCAAAAGAGCGAAAGTGGTTTATCCCAACCTTTTTTGCCTCAGTTGCTCTTTTTGTGTTTGGTACCGTTTTTTGCTACTTGATTATTTTGAATCCAGCATTTGAATGGCTTACGAGCCAAGCGGCTGGTTTTGCAGAAATTTTGCCCGAGGCAAGCCGCTGGATAGATATTATTATCAAATTTGAGCTGGGTTTTGGCTTTGCGTTCGAGCTGCCGCTTGTGGTGTTTTACCTCGTTATGTTTAACATAATTCCCTATAAAAAGCTGCGCTCAAGCTGGCGCGTGGTATACATTGTTTTGCTTACGTTTTCGGCCGTTGTTACCCCCGATGCTTCGCCGGTAACCATGGGGCTTATGTTTGCGGCCATGGTGTTTTTGTATGAGCTGAGTTTGTTTGCGGCTCGCATCGGCTTGAAAAAACGCATTAAATCGCAGGCAGAACGAGCGGCTCAAGAAGAGCAAGAGCGCAAAGAAGCAAAAGAAGAGCTACGTTCTCTTAAAAAATCGTTCGATAAGCATCTTTGGGGCGAAGAGGATGGTGAATAGGCGTGCATGAACTGGGAATTATGACGGGTGTTTTGCAAGCGGTTGAAGAATCGGCAAAGCAGGCAGGCGCCAACAAAGTGCTCACCATCAGTCTTTCAGTCGGCGTTATGACCGAGGCCATCGAAGATGCCTTGCGGTTTGCTTTTGAGGCGCTCTCCGAAGGAACAATGTGTGAAGATGCCACCCTCGAAATTACCATGATCGCTCCTGTGAGCGTTTGCGCAGAGTGTGGCAATAAATATGAGCACGATCGTTTTCATATGCTGTGTCCCGAATGTGGCAGCAGTTTTACTCAACTCATTCAGGGCAAAGAGTTGCAAATTGATTCTATCGAGGTTGATTTGCCCGATGAAGATGATGAAGATGCCGCGGGTAATGAAGGCGCTACGGGCGCTGTAAGCAATAAAGGCGCTACGGGTGTCGCGGGCGATGAAAAAGGCGAGGAGAAGATATGCAGATAGATTTAAAGCAACCAATTCTAGATAAAAACGATCGTCTCGCTCAAAGCAATCGCGAGCTTTTTGCTGAGAAAAAGGTCTTTGTGCTCGATTTGCTTGCCTCTCCCGGATCAGGCAAAACGTCCACCATTTTGGCAACCATTGAAGCGCTGCGCGATACCTTCAATATTGCGGTCATCGAAGGCGACATTGCCTCTTCGGTTGATTCGGAAAAAATAAAAGCCCAGGGCATTCCTGCGGTGCAAATTAACACGGGCGGGGCGTGTCATCTTGAAAGCGACATGATTCGCCGCGCGGTTGATGTGCTTGACCTCGACACCCTTGATCTCATCATCGTTGAAAATGTGGGCAATTTGGTGTGCCCGACCGATTTTGATTTGGGCGAGAATATGAAGGCTATGATTTTGAGCGTTCCGGAAGGGGACGATAAACCTTTGAAGTACCCGGGAGTATTTCAGGCTTCTTCTGCTATTGTGCTCAATAAAATCGATACGCTTTCGGTATTCAACTTTGACAAAGAGCTCTTTGATAGCCACATCAAAAACCTCAACCCTCATGCGCCTATTTTTCCTCTGTCGGCAACAACGGGCCAAGGCGTTGACGAGTGGGCTTTATGGCTTGCAGAAAAAATCAACGCTCTGTAAGGTGGCAATGAGGTTTGCGC
>CAVJWZ010000020.1:24273-26767 GCA_963653545.1 uncultured Eubacteriales bacterium
ATAAGGCACGGAGCATGAAGGAGAAGCCCTATGAATCTCGAACAAAAATATCAAACAGCTCTTGATGCATTGAAAGAATATGCTTCTACCGCCGGTTTTACCGATGTGGTTATTGGTCTTTCAGGCGGCATTGATTCTTCGCTTACGGCAACGATGTGCGTCCAAGCCTTTGGGCCCGATCATGTGCATGGTTATATGTTGCCAGGGCCTTATTCAACCGATCATTCTCTGCAAGATGCGCGTGATTTAGCCGACAATTTGGGCATTGAAACACAGGTTATTTCTATCCTTGAACCCTACGAGGGCTTTGAGCGCGCGCTTAATAAGGCAATAGGTGGCGATCTTGAAGGCCTTGCCTGCGAAAATACTCAAGCGCGTTGCCGTATGGTGTGCTTAATGGCTCTTTCTAATCGCTTTAACTGGATGTTAGTTAATACGGGCAATAAAAGCGAAGCCATGATGGGCTTTTCAACGCTTTACGGAGACACCGCTGGTGCCTATGCGCCATTGGGCGGGTTTTACAAAACGGATGTTTTTGCGCTTGCTTACTGGTGCAATGAGCAGGCAAAACTTCAAGGTCTTGTTGAGCCTATTCCTCATCATGTACTTATCAAGCCACCGAGTGCCGAGCTCTCTCCTGGTGCTGAGGATGAAAAATCTCTCGGGGTAAATTACGCTACTCTCGATAAAATCCTAATTGCTTATTACGATCAAGGAAAATCCGCTGAAGAAGTAGCTAGCTTGGGTTTTGATTTGGAGCAGGTGCAAAGCATTGTTACCCGCACCGATTCCTATGCCTATAAACGCGCTATGGAGCCACCATTTCCGCAAAATCCGTTTTATGCTTAAAATTTAAGTGGTCTAGTCTCAACGCGGTTTAAGCATAGCCAAGTAAGTAGAGCCAAGTAAGCATGGCTTAAGTTTGGTTCTAAGGGCGGCCAGCGTGGTCTAAGTAAGCATGCCTGAGGCCGTGGCTTTAAGCAGACATGGCCTTACGCAAGATAAGCAAAACCTAATCGAGTAAAAACGGAAGAGGGGCTAACATGGGGGCTATCAACATCAAAGGTGTTGCGCTCGGGCAAGGCGCGCCAAAAACTATTATTTCAGTAATGGGAGCAAATGAAGCAGAGTGTCTTTCCATTATCGAAGAAGGTAAAGCCGCGGGCGTTGAGTGTTTTGAATGGCGGGGCGATTTCAATACCTGTCGCTACGACACAAAAGCTCTGTGCGATTTAGGTCGTGCCATAGCCGCTGCAGTTCCCAACAATCCGCTTCTTTTCACGTTTCGCAGCACCAGCCAGGGTGGCAACGACACGCTTTCGACAGAAGAATACGTGGCTCTCAATAAGGCTCTTATTGCAGCAGACGTTCTTGATATGGTGGATATTGAAACTTGGATAGGGGATGCGTATGTGCGCGAACTTGTTGAGTGCGCGCATGCCCATCAGGTAACAACGGTTGTTTCGTATCACAATTTTGCGGGCACGCCCTCTAAGGAGTGGATGGTAAATCTTATGACCCATATGCTCGATCTGGGTGCCGACATTCCCAAATGTGCCGTTATGGCAACCAATACTCATGATGTTTTGGAGCTGCTCTCTGCCACCGAAGAGGTGCGCAGGCTTCATACCGCAGGCCCGCTCCTTACGATGGCCATGGGCAAAGAAGGAAGCATTTCGCGGTTGGCCGGTGAATATTTTGGAAGCGACATAACTTTTTGTTCATTGGCAAAAAGCTCAGCTCCGGGGCAGGTTGATGTGCGTCTTGCGCGAACTATCATGGATGAATTGCACTGCATTTTATCCTAAGCCCCTTTTATCCTATAACCCGATTTTACCAACAATACGCAAAGTAATATATGTTGATAATGCCCAGTGCATTTTCGGATATGAAAAGACCAAAAGAGCCTCTAAGTCTTGTTTGGCGAGGTGTGCTAAGAATGCGCACGATGAAGAATTATGTTTGAAATTTTGACACAGACTATACGATAGACAATATCGCCGATGGCGCATATTGTGAACAGTAAATCGAAAACAGGAGGAATTATGAACATCGTCGTGCTTAGCGGAAGTCCGCGTAAGGGCGGAAATACTGCCATCATGGTTGATGCTTTCAAGGAGGGTGCTGAGTCTGCCGGTCATACTGTCGAGGTTATTGATGTGGCGGCAAAAAAGATCGCTCCGTGCCGTGCGTGCAAGCACTGCTTTACTCACGATGGAGATTGCGCCATACCTGATGACATGACCGAGGTTAGGGAGAGCTTGAAGCGGGCCGACATGGCCGTATTCGCTTCACCCATCTATTGGTTTGATATATCTGCGCAGCTCAAGTTGGCGATCGATCGTATGTACGCCTTTGGTGGCTGTGGCTTTTCTTTCTCGAAGGTTGCGCTTCTGCTTGATTCTACTTCGGACGGGGTTTATGATGCCGCTATCACCGCCTACCAAGCGATGAACGCCTATCTCAAATGGGAAGATATGGGCGTCGTCACCAT
>CAVJWZ010000021.1:0-26503 GCA_963653545.1 uncultured Eubacteriales bacterium
GGATAACCATGCGCATAATTCATGATGGAAGCCGAGTTAGGCACAGCTTTTAACAAAAGATCACGCCTTTTTATTAGCTTGCCTTTGCGCGCAAACTCAAACGCTCCTACGCAAGTAAATCTGCGGCTACCTCTTTTGCACATGCAAGACCATCAGCTAAAGAATTAACCACCAACGTTGAGCCATTGCGAGCATCACCTGCAGCATAAATTGGCGTGTCGCCTCCGTGCTGAACGCGATGAGTTGAGCCAACCATCACCGGTCTTATGCCTCCGCGCTGCTCTATTACCTCTACCCCAAGCGCATCATACACGCCGCGCTCAGGCCCCGTAAACCCACAGGCAATAAGAACTAACTGCGCAGGAAGTATGCGCTCAGTATCTTCTAGACGCTGCGGCGCACCGCTACTCCAATCAAGCGATACCACCTTAAGAGCGCTCACCTTGCCGTCTTCTCCTAGCACCTCAACCGTATCGGTAGCAAAAGAGCGCGGATCGGTATTGTAGTGCTCAATGGCCTCGCGCAATCCATAATCGGTCTTTTTTACGAAAGGCCACTCTGGCCACTGGTTGGTAGGAAGTGGTTCATCGGGCGGAGCAGCCATAAACTCAAGCTGCTGAACACTCTTAGCTCCTTGACGCAACGCCGTTGCAACGCAATCGGTACCGGTATCGCCGCCGCCAATAACTACCACATCCAAGCCCTTGGCAGAAATTTCAGGTTCACTGCCTTCAAGCACCGATTTTGTAGAAGCAGTAAGATAATCAACAGCAAATACCATGCCCTTTTGATCTGCGCCATCAGCAGCAATACCGCGCGGCTCTGCTGCACCAACCGCAACAATGACTGCATCAAAATCAGAAGTTAAACGCGCAGCAACCTGCTCTTCACATGCATCGGTATTAAGTTCAAACGCAATGCCGTTTTCTTCCAAAAATTTAACGCGGCGATTGATAACTTCTTTAGGAAGCTTCATATTAGGAATGCCATACATAAGCAAACCGCCCGCACGATCGCTGCGCTCAAACACCACTACCTTAATGCCTTTTTCAGCCAACTGCCAAGCAGCACCCAAACCGCAAGGGCCAGAACCAATAACGGCTACTTTAGGTGCATCGGCTGCAGCCTTGCGCAAGGGAGCAGGACCTCCGTGTGCCCACTGATGATCTGAAATCGCACGCTCATTATCGCGAATAGTGGTTGCTCCTTCAATAGAAGCAAGATTACAAGCAGCCTCACACAGCGCAGGACAAACGCGCCCTGTAAACTCTGGGAACGGATTGGTAAGCGCCAAACGCTCAGCTGCCTCATCCCAAAGGCCGCGATACATAAGATCATTCCATTCAGGAATAAGGTTGTGGAGCGGACACCCCGAAGGACGCGCGCTACCAAACGAGTACCCTGCCTGGCAAAATGCCACACCGCACATCATGCAGCGGCTTGCTTGAATTTGCTGATCAGTCTCTGAAAGCGGAATGGCAAATTCGTTAAAATCTTTGATGGATTCTTCCGTAGAACGCTCAGCATGCGCAATACGATCATGTTCAAGATATGCTCCTGCCTTGCCCATTACTAGCGCCCCTTTCCTACAATCTCATACGCTTGTTCAAGCGCCTCTTCGTGACTTTTGCCTTCTGCCTCTGCTGCAGCAACAATTTGCAACACGCGCTCATATTCAACGGGGATAACCTTAACAAAATGATTTTTCATCACATCAAAGCGATACAGCATCTTAATGCCGCGCGGACTTGCCGTGTAATCAACGTGCTCCTCGATAAGACCATGAATAAACTCGAGCTCTTCATCCGTTGGCGTTTCAAGCTTAACTGAGCCTTTATTGCAGCGATGATCTAGTGTTCCATATTCGTCATACACATATGCGATGCCGCCCGTCATGCCTGCCGCAAAGTTCAAACCAACTTCGCCCAAGATCAAGGCGATACCACCTGTCATATATTCACAACCATGATTACCGACGCCTTCAACAACAACGGTTGCACCAGAATTACGCACGCCAAAGCGCTGCCCCGCAAGGCCGTTGACAAAGCCTCTGCCAGAGGTTGCACCAAAGAAGGCAACGTTGCCCACGATGGTATTTTCATCATATTTATAGGTTGCATCTTCTGAAGGATGAACCGAAACGATACCACCAGAGAGCCCTTTGCCAAAATAATCGTTAGCATCCCCTGTGACATTTAAAGTAATGCCTCGAGGAATAAAGGCACCAAAGCTTTGACCTGCTGACCCTTCACAATCAATCGTTATGGAACCATCGGGCAGCCCTTCAGGGTGAGCCTTGGTAACAGCCGCGCCCAAAATCGTGCCAACGCATCGATTGATATTGGCAATATCGGCACGAAAACGTACCGGAGTCATGTGTTTGCGAGCTTGCTCGGATAACGGAAGGAACAAGGTTGAATCGAGTGCTTTTTCAAGCTCAACATCATATTTCATCTCGGGCAAGAAGTGTCTACCAGCAGCCCCGGGAATATGCGCGCCAAATTCACATTCGCCATTTGCCAAAACCGCCGAAAGGTCGAGCAAATTTGCCTTCCAATTTCCGGGCACCTCAACCTGGCGCAAGCACTCAGGGTGACCAACCATTTCATCAACACTGCGAAAGCCCAGGCTTGCCATAACTTCGCGAAGTTGCTCGGCAACAAACAGCATAAAGTTAACCACGTGCTCGGGCTTACCTTTAAAGCAATTGCGCAAGCGACAATTTTGCGTTGCAATACCCGCAGGACACGTATCCTGCTGACAATCACGCTGCATCAAACAACCCATAGCAATCAAGGGCATGGTTGCAAAACCAAATTCTTCAGCACCAAGCAAGCAGGCAACGGCAACATCTTTGCCATCCATGAGTTTGCCATCCGCCTCAAGCACTACACGAGAGCGCAAGCCATTCTGAAGCAGCGTTTGCTGCGCCTCTGCAATGCCAAGCTCAAGCGGCAAACCTGCATGCCAAATAGAATCGCGCGGCGCCGCCCCAGAGCCACCATTATGACCAGAAATCAAAATTTTATCGGCAGCACCCTTTGCAACACCGGTTGCAATGGTTCCAACGCCCGCTTCAGAAACAAGCTTTACCGAAACACGAGCATGGGGATTGGCGTTTTTTAAGTCAAAGATAAGCTCAGCCAAATCCTCGATGGAATAAATATCATGATGAGGAGGAGGCGAAATTAACCCGATACCTGGTGTAGACTGACGAACTTCAGCAATCCAAGGGTATACCTTTTTACCAGGTAAATGACCACCTTCGCCCGGCTTAGCCCCTTGAGCCATCTTGATTTGAATCTCGATAGCAGAAGAAAGGTACCTGCTTGTTACCCCAAAGCGTCCCGATGCAATTTGTTTAATGGCAGAATTAAGTGAATCGCCATTGGGAAGGGGGGTTTCACGACGAGGATCTTCACCGCCCTCACCTGAATTAGAACGCCCACCTAAGCGGTTCATTGCAATAGCCATGCATTTATGGGCTTCTTCAGAAATTGAGCCATAGCTCATCGCACCTGTGTTGAAACGCTTGGCAATTGATGCAGCAGATTCAACCTCCTCAAGCGGAACAGGAGCACGATCGGTAACAAAATCTAACAAATCGCGCAAGCGAATAGCGCGCCCTTCCTGATGAAGATGATCGCTATACTGTTTGAACAGCTCATAGCTGCCCTCACGGCAAGCATGTTGGAGCAAATAAATCGTTTGCGGATCAATTAAATGTTCCTCGCCACCAAGAGGGCGCCATTTGGTAAGCCCCAATGAAGGGAGCTGTTTTGGAGAAGGCGAATCAAGAATTGCCAAAGCATCGTCATAACGCTGGTTTTCTTCACGCTCCACATCGTTAATGTTCAAGCCTCCAACTCTTGAAACCGTACCCGCAAAGTGTTTATCAACAAATTCTTGATCGAGCCCAACCGCTTCAAAAATCTGAGCGGAGTGATAACTTTGAACAGTGGAAATGCCCATCTTAGACATGATGGAAGTTACGCCTGCAGTAACTGCTTTGTTGTAATTGGCAATGCCCTCCTTGGCAGATACACCAATTGCTCCCGTGCTTGCCAAATGCTCAATACACTCGTGAGCCATATACGGGTAGATACCCGAAGCGGAATAGCCAACCAAAGCGGCAAAATCATGAGCTGAAATAGCGTCGCCTGTTTCAACGATAAAGTCTGCAAAGGTTCGCACGCCTGCCTGAATAAGATGATTATGCACCGAAGAAACCGCCAAAAGCGAAGGAATAGGAACCTCATCGTCTGCCGCACGGTCTGAAAGAATAATAATGCTCACACCGTTGCGAACCGCTTGTTCCACTTCAAGAGCCAGCGCATCAAGAGCCTGCTCAAGGGCACCCTCGCCCGCATTGCGGCAATATGTCGCAGAAAAGCGCTGAGATTTAAATCCAACGCGAGAAATCGATGCAATGCGATCAAATTGATCTTTGTCAAGGATAGGCCCATCCAAGCGAATAAGCTGGCACGCATTGCGTGAATCTTCTAACAAGTTACCGTGGTTTCCAATATAAAGAACGCTCGATGTTACTAAGCTTTCGCGCAAAGCATCAATAGGCGGATTGGTGACCTGGGCAAACAGCTGATAGAAATAATCAAAGAACGAGCGGTTCTTTTTTGACAAACAAGCAAGCGGAGCATCGATACCCATTGAAGCCAAGGGAACGCCGCCAGCCTCTGCCATGGCACGAATTACTTCGTCTACATCATCAAAATGGTAGCCAAGCTTTGCCATACGAACAGCAAACGGAACGGCTTCATCTTTGCCAGGCTCGGTTTGACAAGGAGCCTCTAAATCGGATACTTCGATTTTTTCTTCTTTAACCCAATCGCTATAAGGCTTTTCTTTGGCGTAACGGTTGCGAATTTCATCATTCCAAATAACGCGATCAGAAGCGGTATCAATCTCAACCATTTCACCTGGGCCCAAACAACCTGCCTTCAAGATGTTGGAAGGCTCAATTTCAATGGTGCCAACCTCGCTTGAAAGCAAAAAGCGATCGTCCCGCGTAACGTAATAGCGTGCAGGACGCAACCCATTGCGATCGAGCGCAGCGCCAAAGGTGATGCCATCGGTATACGCAATTGCCGCAGGACCATCCCAAGGCTCCATAAGCATTGATTGATACTCATCATAAGCACGACGACGCGCAGGAAGGGTATCGTTATGATCCCATGGTTCAGGCAACAACATGGAAGCCACGCGCGTCATATCGCGGCCGTTCATCACCAAAAACTCAAGAACGTTATCCAAGATGGCAGAGTCGGAGCCTTCTTTATTAATGATAGGAAGAACCGATTCTAAATCTTTACCCAACACCGGCGAATACAAGTTTGGCTCGCGAGCACGAATCCAATTTACATTACCCTTTAAGGTGTTAATTTCACCGTTGTGAATGATGTAGCGGTTAGGATGAGCGCGCTCCCATGATGGAGTGGTATTGGTTGAATAGCGGGAATGAACAAGCGCAATGGCCGTTTTGACCGCCGCATCAGAAAGATCGATATAAAAGCGGCGCATCTGCGTTGCAACCAACATGCCCTTATACACAATGGTGCGCGCCGAAAATGAACATACATAAAAAATATGATCGCAAAGCGCATGCTCAGCATCGGCCGCCTTTTCGATCAAGCGACGACAAACATACAAACGACGTTCAAACGCCTCACCGCGCGGAGTGTCTTCAGGGCGCCCTACGAATGCCTGCAAAATGGTAGGCATACAAGCGCGCGCCGTTGAGCCTAAATCATGGGGGTCAACAGGAACTTCACGCCAGAACAACAAGCGCAAACCCGCTTTGGCACAGCCCTGCTCAAAAATGCGCTTAGAAATTTCTACCTCGCGCGCGCCTTGAGGAAAGAAGAGCATTGCTACGCCATAATCGCCCTCATCAGGCAAAAGGTGACCACACTTTTGCGCCTCTTTACGAAAGAAATGATGAGGCACCTGAAATAAAATACCGGCGCCATCACCAGTATTGTGCTCAAGACCTTTACCGCCACGATGTTCCAAATTAACAAGAACCGACAAAGCATCATCGACCATCTGGTGAGTACGAATGCCCTTTAAGTGAGCAAGCGCGCCAATACCGCACGCATCGTGTTCAAACTCGGGACGATATAAGCCCTTTTGAGCAGGCTTTTTACTTTGCGCGGGCGTCTTGCGTAATTGCATTCCGAACCTTTCACTCTCAACTCTTACATAAAGCGTATACAAAGTTCAAACAAAGCCGTGTGCAGCTTGCCATAATTTGGCACGGTCTTACGCGCGAGGCAAACCTCTCGGGCTTGTTACGTGTGAGGTGTTCACGCACCTTGTTTGAACCTCACTCTCATCTTTAGCTAGTTTGCTAACTGTATACACTAAACCCTTTTTGTGAAGTGAAAAGGATGTTATACAAGACGTAACACAAACGAAACAGGAACGCACCGCAAACGGCGCAATTCCTGTACTCACTGCAAACGCGTAATTTCCTGCACCAACCGCAAGCAACGCAAATGGCGCAATAAGAATAGGCATCCTTCAGCTTGCCAAAATAATTTTTGCGCCATACCTGCTAACACTACCTGCTGACACTAACCCCAAACCTCATTGGCAATATCGCGAATGAGCGCGAGTTTATTCCACTGATCTTGGTCGGTAATGATGTTGCCTTCTTCGGTGGAAGAAAATCCACACTGAGGGCTTAAACAAAGCTGATCAAGTGGGACAAACTGGGAAGCTTCTTTGATGCGCGCTTTAATATCGTCAGGGTTTTCAAGCTTGCCTTCTTTTGAAGTTACCAAGCCCAAAACAACCTTTTGGTTTGCGATATAGTTAAGTGGCTCAAACCCGCCTGCACGATCAGAATCATATTCCAAGAAGAATCCATCAACCTTGAGATGCGGGAAGAGAATGGGTGCAACAGGATCATATCCGCCCGAAGAAAACCAGGTAGAGCGAAAGTTTCCGCGGCAAATATGAATGGTAACAGCTAAATCTTCGGGCTTATCTTTGAGGGATTCGTTGATAAGAGCAACATAATCGCGTGCTAGTTTGTCCATATCAAAGCCGCGTGCCTCATAAGCTGCGCGTTTGTCGGGGTCGCAAAATTCTCCCCAAGAAGTATCATCGATTTGCAGATAGCGACAGCCTTCATCATAAAATGCTTTGATGGCTTTGCGATATGCTGCAGCAATATCGGCAAAAAGAGTCTCTTCGTTTTTATATAACTCAATAGCCTGATAGTGCTCTTCGCGCACACAGCAAATAAGATGAAGCATGCTTGGCGAAGGAATAGTTTGTTTTACAAGTGTTTCCCCTGCAGCCTGCTTGGTAAAGCGAAAATGCTCAAGAAAAGGATGGTTTTCAAAGTCAATTTTTCCATCAATGACGATGGTTTTTGATTTTGGCTGATGCCCTTTAAATTGCACCGACCAATGCTCTGCGCCAACTTCTTTTACCCCAACAAGGGCAGAAAGAAAATCAAGGTGCCACATGGAGCGCCTGAACTCTCCATCGGTTACCGCATGAAGACCAACCGCCTTTTCTTTCTCAATCAGCTCGGTTATTGCCTTGTTTTCAAGGGCAGTGAGTTGTTCTTGATTGATGGTGCCAGCAGCAAATTGTGCGCGGGCTTCTTTGAGATATTCAGGGCGCAAAAAACTACCAACAATATCGTAGCGAAAGGGTGCGAGTGCTTTAGTCATGGTTTCTCCTTAAGGTAAGTTTTTGTTGAGGTTTTGGTTTGAGTTTAACTGAAGTTCTAGTTTAAGCTTGCAAATGCCTGATCAAGATCGGCAATAATATCGTCAATGTGTTCGGTGCCAATAGAAAGGCGAATCGTATTTGCTTTAATGCCCTGACCAGCCAATTCTTCAGCTGAAAGCTGAGAATGAGTGGTGCTTGCAGGATGAATCACCAAACTTTTTACATCGGCAACATTTGCCAACAAACTAAAGATTTTAAGATTATCAATAAACTTCCAAGCTTCGGCTTGTTTGCCTTTGATTTCAAAGGTAAAGATAGAGCCACCCCCGTTGGGGAAGTATTTGTTATAAAGTTCATGATTAGGATGCTCGGGCAAGCTGGGATGATTGACCTTTTCAACGAGCGGATGATTTGCTAAATACTCAACAACTTTTTTGGTATTTTCAGCGTGGCGCTCTAGGCGAAGTGAAAGCGTTTCGGTGCCCTGCAATAACAAGAATGCATTAAAAGGGGAAATAGTTGCGCCCGTATCGCGCAATAAAATTGCTCGAACATAGGTTGCAAATGCCGCTTTACCAACAGCGTCAACAAACGAAATGCCGTGATAGCTTGGGTTTGCTTCGGCGATGGGAGCATACTTCCCAGCCGCCTTCCAGTCAAAGGTTCCACCATCAACGATTATGCCGCCCAAGGTGGTACCATGCCCGCCAATAAATTTAGTTGCAGAATGAACAACAATATCGGCACCATGCTCTAAGGGACGGAATAAATAAGGGGTTGCGAAGGTGTTATCAATAACCACCGGAATTTGATGTGCATGGGCAATATTTGCAATAGCGTCAACATCGGGAATATCGGAATTGGGGTTACCAAGCGTTTCCAAAAAGATGAGCTTGGTGTTTTCTTTGATGGCGCTTTGCACTTCTTCAAGGTTATGGGCATCAATAAAGGTTGTTTCAATTCCAAACTGCGACAAGGTGTGCTCAAGAAGGTTGTAGGTTCCACCATAGATTGTTTTTTGAGCCACAACATTATCGCCCGCTTGAGCAAGCGCCTGGACGGTATAAGAAATAGCTGCGGCTCCCGAGGCCACTGCTAAGCCCGCAACGCCACCTTCAAGAGCGGCAATGCGATCTTCAAAAACCCCTTGGGTTGAATTGGTAAGACGTCCATAGATGTTGCCAGGGTCTGCTAAGCCAAAGCGATCGGCTGCGTGCTGGGAATTATGGAACACATACGAGGTTGTTTGATAGATAGGCACGGCGCGTGCATCGGTTGCGGGGTCTGCCTGCTCTTGCCCAACGTGGAGCTGGAGCGTTTCAAAATGAAGGTTATCGGTTGCCATGGGTTTAATTCCTTTCGGGATGGTTTTAGCAATAGTTGCGTTTGTTTTGCTACGTTTATTTTGATGATCGATCGTGTTAACGAAAGTGAGTATCGAACTAATACTCTAGCAAGTCAATAGAGTTTATAGGATTATGGCATTGCTATACCTGATAACTGGAATTAGCTGTTTTTTATAACGGCTTTGAACAGGGGTTTATGTTGTTGTTAAGATCTGTGGGGCAAAGTGCGACCTTGGGATAATCGTTTTGAAAATCTGCTGTTTGCCGGCTTAAAATTTCGCACTTCACTCAGATGATAGGGGCACCTCTATTGAAAGCAAGGCGTTATTGAGATAGTTCAAAGCCTCTTTGCAAGCAGCAAGAGCAATAATATCGTCTGCAAAAGAAACGCTTACGCATGCAAGCAAATCATCCGATGCCGACCATTGAGTTGAGCCGGTAATAACAAAAGCACCTGCCTTCTTTTTTGTGCATAATGCGCTGTTTTGTTGCACGCGTGATGAACTCTTTTGCCGCACATCTTCAGCTTGCAGCTGAAGATGCACAATAAGATGCTCAAGCAAATGAGGAACTGACGTGTTTTCCATAACGGAAGCAAACGTCTTCCCTTTATGGTTGCGACATGCATGCTGAGGAAGAAGGGAGAAATCCGCCAAACAAATCTTAATGAGCTCTGGCGTGGTCATTCTAAAACGCTTATCGCTTACGCGCACCAACAGTTCAATACGCTCTGCACGTACACGAATTTTTTCATACGATAAGGGTGCTTTTATCGGCGCTTCTCTTGCTAAATCTACCATAGCCTTACCAACCTCAGTACCCTGCTACTGAGAACCTTCAAGTTCGCGAACAACCTTAGACCCATCTGCATTGGTAAGTTTAATTAATTTGGAAGGTATGGTTGCGCCTTCATGTTCAGAATCAGCCTCGGTAATAATTAGCTCTGTTCTATCAGGAGAAAAGGCATAGGCGCCCCCTCCTTCAAGGTTTCCGAACGAAAACGCTATTGTTTTGTTGAACGTATCAAGCTCATAGGAATAAGCAACTTCGCTGGTAAGTTGAATCTCAGAATCAGTAATAACAAACGAGGTGGTTGTTCCTTCCATTTGCCATGTTCCCTGAAAATCGGCACGGTCATCAAACCTAAGCCATTGATTCCAACACAAAATTCCTGTTGCAATTAAAAGGGCAACGAATAAAACAGAAAAAACGATAAGCAATACCTTAGCAAGTGTTGACTTGCTTTTAAAACGCGCAGCGAGGGAACGCTTGTTTGTGGCTGCTTGCTTATCGTGTTGCCGCGCCGTGCGCGAAGGCTCTGCCAGCGACCCGCCAGAAAACCGCCTTGAATCTGCCTGAACAGATCTTGCAGAAGGATGCGCTGTGCTATGCGCTGCACTCCGTTGGGCTGATGAGCGCCTCGCCCAATACTCATCCTGTGGATTCATCCTTGCAGAATTTGTTCTGACTGAATTCATTCTTGCTTGATGAGTTCTTGCTTGCGCTTTTGCCTCATGCCCTTGTGTTCTTCCTGCTGAATATGGCGTGGATTTTTGAGTACGATAAGCAGCATGATGAGACGCATACGGCGCTACAGAATCTCTACGCGACGAATTATGAGATTGTTTGCGATTTTGGTCTGTCACCAAAACACCTTGACCCTATCTTGCTCCTTCACGTACGCAAACGCCTTATTGTACGCACGCCTTATTTGCGCCCCTCTTTAACAACAAGAAAATACATCAGCTATAGCATCTTATCTAAGCAATGGGCTCAATAACCTCAATACCGCCCATATAAGGAACCAAAACATCAGGAACTTTAATTGAGCCATCCGCCTGCTGATAGTTTTCCATAATTGCTGCCATAGTGCGGCCAACCGCCAAGCCTGAGCCATTGAGCGTATGAACAAAGCGAGAACCCTTAAAGTTTTCTGGGTCGCGATATTTAATGTTTGCTCGACGTGCCTGAAAATCTACGCAATTTGAGCAAGAAGAAATTTCTTTGTACGCATTATAAGAGGGCAACCAAACCTCAAGGTCGTATGTTTTAGCTGCAGAAAAGCCAATATCTCCTGTGCATAAAGAAATAACGCGATAGGGCAAGCCTAAGAGTTGCAAAATGTTTTCGGCATCTTCAACCATTGCCTCAAGATCGTCGTAGCTTTCTTCAGGCTTTGCATATTTAACCATCTCAACTTTATCAAACTGATGAACTCGAATAAGCCCACGGGTATCGCGTCCAGCACTTCCTGCCTCTTCACGAAAACAAGGGGTGTAGGCGCAATATTTCAACGGAAGCTGCTCGGCATTAAGCACTTCGCCCGAATGAATATTGGTAAGCTGAACCTCTGCCGTTGGAATGAGGTATAAATCATCGGTGGTGGTTTTAAAAAGATCCTCTTCAAATTTAGGAAGCTGACCGGTGCCGGTAAGCGTTTTTGAATTGGCGATAGCAGGGCACCACCATTCTTTATAACCACGCTTTACATGCGTATCGGCCATGAAGTTAATGATTGCGCGCTCAAGACGAGCGCCTGTGCCCGCCAGCAAAACAAACCGGCTTTGAGCAAGCTTAACGGCGCGCTCAAAATCAATAATTCCTAGATCGGTACCTAAATCCCAATGAGGTTTAAAATCAAAATCAAATTCACGAGGTGTTCCCCAGCGGCGAACCTCAGGGTTATCATCTTCGCTCTTGCCAACAGGAGTAGAACTAGCAGGCATATTAGGGGTTGCAAGCAGAATAGCATGAAGCTCATCATCGGCTTTTGCTCGCTTTTCACTTAAAATAGCAATGCGTTCTTTAAGGTGAGAAACTTGCTCTTTAGCAGCCTGCGCCTCTTCTGTTTTACCCTCACCCATGAGCTTGCCAATGGTTTTAGAGAGGCTATTTCGCTCGCTTAACAAACTCTCTTCTTCTGCAATAGCCTGACGACGCGCTTCATCAAGTTCAACAAACCGGTTACTGTCCCATGAATGATTGCGGTTGCGCATCGCAGTGGCAACTTGATCAAGATTTTCGCGAACGAACCGAATGTCTAACATGGCGTACCTTTCAACGTGTTGATTAGATTGTTTTTTATTCCGTATTGACTAGCGTTAGTATACTCTACAATGATGAGCGCGCGGAATTTCGCCGCATTGAACCAACAACAAATCCGTGAAAGGAACGCATGGATTTTAACGAGATATACCACTTTATTTTTGAAACATACGAGGGCATAGCATGCCTGATTGGCTGTGGTTTTGTTTTTAGCATTATCTTTGCTTTTATAAGCGAGAAAAAAACCAAAAAAACGTTCAAAGATCGTGGCGAAAAAACCAACAAGCAGCACTTTGAAGACAATGACAACGACGAAGAAGAAAGAAGATAACTAATGAGCCTTACGAGCCAGCCTTTATTTGATCGCACCGAACGCCCCGACTATATCCCATGCGTTGGAGCGGTACATGATTTATGCGGCTATGGTAAGTGCTCGCTTGGCATAGCAATTCCTGTTATTTCTGCGGGAGGCTGCGATGTATGCCCCGTTCCAACAGGACTTTTTTCTTCCCATACGGCATTTCCGTTTTGGTCGATGCACGACACTACCGAAATGCTTCCTGCTTACCTTGATGCCTGGGAAAAGGTTGATATTGAGCTTGATGCCGTATATTCAGGATTTCTTGGCGCGCCTGAGCAGGTAGAAAGCATTCAGCGCCTCTACCGCACCCACCCCGATGCCCTTCGCATTGTTGACCCTGTTATGGGCGATAACGGAAAAATGTACCCAACCTACACCAAAGAGCTTTGCGATTCTATGGCTAACCTTGCCGATGGGGCCGATATTCTTACTCCAAATCTTACCGAAGCATCGCTAATTTTAGGCATTGACTATCCCGGTCAAAATATCAGCACCGAAGAGGTTGAAAGCATCATTAATATGCTACGCAATCGCGGCGCCAAAAACGTTGTTATTAAAGGCATCGACCGCGAAGATGGCTATATTCGCAATTATGTTGCAGGCAGAAACACCGCTCTTACCGAGCTTATTGAAGAAAAGCTGCCCTTTATGCTTCATGGCACAGGCGATTTGTTTTGCTCTTGCTTAACGGCAGCCATCATGGTTGGGAAAGACGTGGTAACCAGCGTTGATTTTGCAGGCAAATTTGTTCATGACGCCATGATTGTTACTCTTGAACAGCCAAATTTTATGAACCGCGGCGTAAGTTTTGAACCCCTTTTGGGCAAGGTTGCCTCGTTGCTCGCCTAAATACCTAAATAACATCATCCTATGCTCGAAAGCATTCCCTTTGAAAGTATTCTTCCCTTTTTGATTGCATGCCCTCTTGTTTTTATTGCAGGAGCCGTTGATGCTATCGCAGGCGGTGGAGGGCTTATTGCTCTTCCTGCCTATTTTATGGCAGGCCTTCCGGTTCATACTGCACTTGGAACAAGTAAGCTTTCTTCTTGCATGGGAACAACCCTTGCCACCTATCGCTTTGCCAAACAAGGATACATCAAGGCAAAACGCGCCTTGCCTTGCGTAATTGCTGCCATTATTGGCGCTTGGATAGGAGCGAATATCGCGCTTCTTATAAGCGACGATATTCTTCGCATAGTGATGATGATTATTATTCCCCTTACCGCTCTCTATCTTCTTAGAAGCCACGCCATGGAGATAACCACACAATCACCCACAAGTCTTAATAATATTATTCTTTGTGCGGCAATCGCATTAAGCCTGGGTGCTTATGACGGCTTTTATGGTCCTGGTACGGGAACCTTTTTAATGCTTGCGTTTTCAGGCATTGCGCACCTTCATTTACACGATGCAGCCGGAACAACCAAGGCTGTCAATCTTGCAACCAACCTTTCTGCCTTAGCGGTATTTTTGATAAGCGGGCAAGTATGGCTGTTGTTAGGCATTGTTGCAGGCTTGTTTAATATGGCAGGCGCTTGGATAGGGGTAAAGCTTTTTACCAACAAAGGAACTCGCATCGTAAAGCCTCTTATGCTTACGGTGCTTGCGATCTTTTTAATCAAAACGATTGTTGAAGTTTTTGGCGGATAATACTCACCCTGCACCCGTTTTTATCTACACAACCAGTTTGGATTCTTCAACCCTATCGATATACCAATGCAAAAACTTCATGAGTGGCTTGCGCAAAGCCAAACCAAGCAAGGCAAAGGGAACAAGGAACAATAGCAAGTAGCCGATCTCAATCCAAAAATCTGCTTCATAAACACCCATCATGGCTGCACGCATGGCGCTGATGACATGCGTTGCCGGCAAAAAGGGGCTTAGCCATTGGAAGAAATCAGGCAAGATAGGCAACGGAAAACTGCCACCTCCGCTGGTAATTTGGATGATAAGCAAAAATACCGCAATTGCTTTGCCAAGGTTTGCAAACGAAGCAACCAACGTGTAAATAATGAAGGTAAACACCAAACCAGCAAGCCAGAAACACAAAAGGTACAAGAAGGGTTCGTTGGTTTGAACACCTAAGAACAGCATATTGCCCAGAGCAAGCACCGTTGTTTGCAAAAATGAGAGCAGTGCAAATATACCAAACCTCCCCAAGAATAACTGGTGCATTTTGGGGTTGGTAAGCTCGTTGCGCGCTTTACGCGAAACGGTCGTTTTAATGGCAACCAACATCAAAAGCGAGCCAATCCAAACACCAATAGTGGTGTAGAGGGGCGCCATCTGAGAGCCAAAATTATCGGCAGGAAATACCGCCTGACGATCAAGCTGGACAGGGGCAGAAAGAGCAGAAGCAAGCGATTCAGGATCAGAATTTAGCACCTGCTTCACTATTTCCATATCGCCTACCTCAAGAGCCTCAAGAAGCGACGTGCTGAGTGTTGAGAGTTTATCAGCAGCCGAATTGAGGTCTGCCGAAGTTGATGCAAGCCTCTCTTTAGTACCCTGCATATGAGAAACCATAGAATCGCCCGTGCCGCTCATTGAAGTTCCGATGGCACTTAATTTTTGGGCACTTGCCAAAAGCGACTCAGATACCGAGGCAATTTCGCTAGTAAGCTCATCTATCTGAGGCTTGATATCGGTATTGTAATCTTGAGAGAGCTGTTGCAGATTTTCTTTAGCAGCTTGCGATTGTTGCTTTACCGCCTCGTAATCTTGCTGGGCGGTAGCGTTGCCGTTGGTAATGCTTTCAGCTGCTTGTGTCATGGTGCTGCTCAGCTGTTTTTGTAATTCAAGAGAAGCCTCTAGGCGCACGATGAGTTTTTCAACAGCTGCTTTTTGCTTATCAGATAACGTAGCGGAATCTTTGAGAGTTTTAAGGGTAGCAACCAAACTTTCAGAAGCAGCGATCTCGTCGTTGATAGAAGCCGCTTGATTGTTGAGTATAGCGGCCGAATCGGCAGAAAGCGCACCTGTTGATGCAAAGGCATTATCGATAGCGGTATCAACCTCTTCGTAGGCCTGAGCGCTCTTGGTAATTGCCTCGCTCAATGATTCAGTTGAAGCCAACAGCGCCGACGACATAGTAGAAACAGCCTCTTTGCTCTCACCCGCCGATTCTGCTACCGAAGAAGCAGAAGTTTTAGCAGAAGCAAGCAAGCCTGAAGAGCCTTCAATCAATGACTGCGAAGCGTCCAACAGTGATGAATAGGTAGAAAGCGTTTTTGAAGCTTGACGCATCTGATCACTCATAGTGTTAATGTGACCTGCAAGCTCACCGATGCGACTGTTTGCATTAGAAGTATCGGCATAATTAGAAATAGCAAAAGCCACCGAAAGCGCCACTTCCGACATCGTTTCCATAAATGCTTTATTTACCTGATTGGCAACTTTATCGGCACCTTGATCGGTAAGTTTAGGTGCAACCACATTCTTTTTTTCATTGTTGTAATAAATAAGCTGAGCATGTTCTACATCGTCAGAATAAAACGTGAGCATGTCTTTACTAAAGCTCGGAGGAATAACTACCGCTGCATAATATTTACCCGAACGCGCACCATCAATAGCGTCTTCTTCGGTGGTGAATACCCAATTCATCTGGCTGTTTTCGCGCAAAGAAGAAACTACCTCTTCGCCTAAATGCGTTTTAAGCGGCACCAAATCACTTTGATAGCCCTCGTCGGTATTGGCAACCGCGACCTTAATGTTGTCGGTATTATCAAATACGTCCCAACAGGCTAAAACGTTATACCAGCTAAAAAGTGACGGTAGCAGTATTAAACCAAGCGCAATAACAACCGCACAAATATTGGTTTTAAGCCGTTTAAGATCTCCTACAAATAAGCTCCAAATATTACGCATGCTCATCCTCCTTCACCCCTGAAGAAGAATTAGCTTGGCTAATACCTTTGCGATCTTTGAAAAGTTTATCAACTTCTTCATTGGAAAGAAGTGCCAATGAACTTTCATGCTCAAGTCTATCGCGCACAAATTCAACAATAATCAAGAAGATGATAAAGATTGCAAGCCATATGAGCCAAAACGTTAAAATAGCAACTTTTTCGGCCCTGAATAAGACCATAAACAGCGTGGTAACCACTAGCACTGCACTGCCAAACGCGAAAGCGCCTTTGCGCAAGCGCGGATACAACGCTAAATATTCCTGCACCTTTTTAGCAATGCGCTCGCGATAAACGTCTTTATCAGAGAGCCTACTAAAAAGCTCTTGGGTGCGATATCTGCGTGCAGGAATGGGAACATCTTCACCGTTGAAAAGGTCGGCCTCTTTAATCTGCTTAGAAAACATGCGGTTAAGATTTACAAATGAAGGGCGTGCCAACAAAGCACCGATAAAGAATAACGCCGTAAACAAAAGCAACATACCCACATAAAACACCCATTGCATTTCGTAAAAGCCACCAATAGTTTCACGCAAAGCATTAATACCGTAGGTAAAAGGAAACAGCGGATACAGCATCTGGAAAAACTCTGGCGTCATTTCAATGGGATACAAACCTGTTGCTCCCGGAATTTGGACAAAAATAAGAATGACGCAAAAGGCTTTACCAATATGCTGCAAGGTAATAGCAAGCGCATATTGAATGCTGAGATAGGTGATTGATGCCAACACCGCCGTAAGAAAGAACAGCGGAATACTTGCCGCCTGAACGCCAAGAAACAAATTGCCCGCGCAACAAACAATGGCCTGCAACGCTACCAGCGGGGCAAAAAAGAGCCATTTTGCAACATAGCGCTGACGCGTAGTGAAATTAGTGATTCCTTCATCGTCAACTTCTTGACGCAAAATAACCAACAGCATAAAGGCGCCAATCCAAAGCGTCATATTCATAAACAAAGGCGCCATAGCAGAGCCATACGCATTAACAGAATAGAGCGATTCAGTTTTGAGCTGCGTAGGAGAAAGCATAAAATCGGCTATTTTTTCTGGATTAACACCATCTTCGCCCAGTAAGGAGGTGAGCGCTGTTGAGGTACTCAGCGCATCCACATCGGTTTGCATTGACGAAATACTCGATTGGAAACTTGCAAGCAAGTCATCGGTTTGAGCAAGCGCTGTTGAAGTTGCATTAAGGGCCACAATAAACTGGTCAAGCACCTGAGAAGTTTGATCTATCAAGAGAGTTTGGTTAGATATGGCTGTTGAAAGATTGCTGGTAGCAACACTGAGCTTGGTAAGACCGTCGTTTATGGCAGGATAGGTGGTCGATGTAAAATTACTGCGATATTCATCAACATTCTGAAGCGCGCTTTGCGTTGCCGCATCTACGCCCTTTGAGGCAGTAGCAATAGCATCAGAAGAAGTTTTAAGGTCAGAGCTTACCTGTCCAAGTCCAGAAAGCGATTGAGACAGAGAAGAATTTTGCGATTCCAACGTAGCAATGGCGTTATTTAAAATGGTTTTTTGATCATCCGTCATACCGGTCTGATCGATTTTTTTAAGCTCACCAATCATGGCAGTATTTTGACTCACAATTCCTTCGCCATATTTAACAGCGGCTTGAACGTCACCATCGGCTTGGCTTATCGACGCTGCTGTTTTTCCCAGCGAGGTGTTAGCGGTGGCGGCAGCCGAAGAAATAAGCCCCGAAGATTTATCGAGCACGGTATTTGCCGATGTTACAAACGGTCCCATTTTTCCTTGAACTTCAGAGAGGAGCAGTGAAACATTTTTTGCCTGATCGCTGAGCGTATTGATTTGATTTTTAGCCTCAATCAATGATGCTTTTGCATCGTTTGCTTTTTGGACTGCGCTTGTTGTTGCTGCTTTAAAATCGGCAACAGTAGAACGTGCGCCGCCCAATGCGCTGTTAGCGGTACTGAGCTGTGTTGATACACTCGATTTTGAGTTATCTATTTTGCCTCGTGCTTCATCAATACTTTTATCCAACGACTGAGCAACCACTTCGCTTACCGTAGAAACAAAGGTTGAATTGATGGTTTCTTCTAACGTATTAGCGCCCGTGTCGGTGATTTTTGGCGAGACGGCACCCGCCTTTTCGTTGACGTAATATTTGAGCTGAGGCGCTACAAAATCCCCCGTTACTAGCGTGGTAAGATCTTCGCTAAAATCGGAAGGAATAATAAAGGCCGCGTAAGACTTCCCCGATCTTACCTCTTCCATAGCAGTTGCTCTATCGGTAAATACCCAGCCCAGCTGGTCGTTAGCTTCAAGCTGCTCAACAATCTGAGTTCCTAAATCGAGATCGCCGGTAATATCGGTTGAAGCCCCTTTATCTTCATTGACCACGCATACACGCAAGTTACCCGTATTTTCATACGGATTCCAAAATCCTGCAACATTAAACCAGGTATACAGTGACGGAAGAATGACTAGCACCACAACTACCACCAAAGCAGCAGGGGCCTTAAAAAGTCGTTTTATATCGCGCGTAAAAGCATGCATAATATTATTCATGACGCTTCACCTGTTTTTTTATTGGCAAACCATGCATTAATAGCTGCACGATGTTCTGTCTTGGGTGCTACCACAAATAAAACTACTTCCTGCGAACGCGTGCTCCCTGAGGAGTGTCTTCAATTACATATCCCAGTTCAGCTAACCCGTCTCTCACGCTATCGGCTAGGGCAAAATTCTTTTCTTTACGCGCAGAGGAGCGGCAATCAAGTAACGATTGAATTGCTTCTTCGCCATTTGAGCCCGTATAGCCAGAAACCTCTTCAGCGAAGGTGAGCAGCGCATCATCAAAAGCCTCTTCTTTATTGCTGCCAAGCGATAATTCAACGCCCAGCACTCCCATAAGCTCAACAATCTTGTCGTGGGCACCCTGAAGCAAGGGTGCATCTGAGAGGCATATCGCGCTTTCAGATATGAGCGTATTTGCCTCGCTCACAAAGCTAAAGACGGAGCCTAAGGCACCGGCGGTATTAAAATCATCATCCATCGCTTCAATAAATTCACGCTGCATGAGCGTTTGCGCCGCCTCAAATGCTTGAGTGTTAAGGGGTTTATTCAAAGCACCTACGGTATCTACGGTATCAACAGTAGCCGTGGTGCAAGCATCGTTTTTCAAAGCATCTCGCTCTAAAGAACCATCATCAGCTGTTTTGGAAAGCCATGCAGCATTTTGCAAAAAGTTTTGAATGCGCCCAAGCGCTGTGCGCGCCTCTTCTAGGCGCTCGCTCGAAAAATCAAGCGGGCTACGATAGTGAGTTTGCAGCATAAGCATACGCAATACCGCTGGCTCAGTGGTTTTTAAAATGTCGCGCAAGAGCAAAAAATTCCCAAGTGATTTAGACATCTTTTCAGAATTAATTTGCAGCATGCCGCCATGCATCCAATAATTGGCAAAGGTGCAGTCAAAGGCTGCCTCTGACTGGGCTCGTTCGTTTTCATGATGGGGAAATGCTAAATCGGCACCACCACCATGAATGTCAAAGGGTAGCTGCAAATATTTTTCTGACATGGCAGAGCATTCAATATGCCAACCTGGACGCCCCGCGCCCCATGGAGAACTCCAGCTGGGCTCCCCTGGTTTTGCTGCCTTCCAAAGCGCAAAATCAAGCGGGTCTTTTTTGCGATTTTCGAGACCTTGTCCATCCGAGCGTAAGGTACGATGCCCCGATTCCATCTCATCGATATTGCGATGCGAAAGCTGACCATATGCCTTATATGAACGAACCGAAAAATACACATCGCCATCAACAACATAGGCATGCTGTTTTTCAATAAGCTTTTCGATCAAGGCAATCATTGTGTCAATTTCATTCGTTGCTTTGGGGCGAATATCGGGATCAAGCACGCCTGCCGCATGCATATCTTCAATAAATGCGGCACTATATTGCTCGGCTACCTCTTGAGCGCTTCTGCCTTCTTCCTTTGCCTTGGTAATAATTTTGTCATCGACATCGGTAATGTTTTGCACAAACACAACCTCAAAACCCCGCCATATCAGATAGCGTCGAATGGTGTCAAACGAAATAAAGGTGCGTGCATTACCAATATGAATGTAGTTATAAACTGTAGGACCGCAAACATACATGCCCACTTTACCAGGATTCACGGGTACAAATTCGCGCTTTTCTCGCGCTTTAGTGTCGTAAATTTTTATCATGTGCGTTCTTGCGACCTTTCAAACAAACTCAAACAAGCCACTCAATGCTCATAAGAATCTTTAATTATTATCCGAGATAGCTTGTTTCTCAATACTCTTGTGAAGTTTTCAAATTGTCTGCGCAACACAGGCAAGTTATTCCTCAGATTTGCTTATCATGCCCTCTTTTTTGGCTGGCAGTTAGCTAATAGCTAGCAACATCGGCAAACAAGAGCCACCGCTTGAGCCGAAATTCCCTCTTCTCTACCCTCAAAGCCAAGATGCTCAGTAGTAGTAGCCTTTATGCCAACGTTCTCCACCGAAATACTGCAGGCGTTTGCTATGTTTTTTCTCATAGTTTCGCGATAAGGCGAGAGCTTAGGGGCTTGCGCGGCAATAACGCAATCAATATCTGCAATGACATAGCCTTTCTCACGAACAAGATTAGCAACCGCGCCCAAGAGTTTAAGAGAGTCAGCCCCCTTATAGGCAGGGTCGGTATCAGGGAAAAGCTTGCCGATATCGCCAGCTCTTATTGCACCGAGCAAGGCATCGGCTATTGCATGAGCAAGCACATCGGCATCAGAGTGCCCATCAAGCCCTTGATGATGAGGAATTTCAACCCCTCCTAATATGAGCTTGCGTTGCGGGGCAAAAGCATGAGCATCTAAGCCAAGCCCTATTCGCAGGCCAAAAGCAGGAAGTTGTTGTGCTGCGCTTGTATCACTCATTGCTGCCTTCGCTTACTCTTCGCTCACTTGGGCATTGCGCTTTTTAAGCACCGAGCGCACCGCCGCCGAAACCAACAAATAATCTTCTGGCACCGTGAGCTTGATGTTGTCACGCTTACCCTCCACTACTAAAACGCGCCCTCCTAAGCGCTCAATGAGCGAAGAATCATCGGTTCCTACAAAGCCATCTGAAAGCGCTGATGCATGAGCGCGGCGATAGATGCCCGCTCTAAAAATCTGAGGAGTTTGAGCATTCCAAAACACCGAACGATCAGGCGTTCCTACCACAATGCCGTTTTCAACAATTTTGAGCGTATCGATAGAAGGGTGACCAACCACCGCGCCATCGCAATCAATATTGCCCTTAAGCGTATTGATGGTATGTTCAACCAGCTCTTTTGAAACAAGCGGACGCGCACCATCATGGAGCATAACGTACTCAAAAGTATCAGGAACAAGTTCTAAGCCCGAAAATGCAGACTCTTGACGAATGGAGCCCGCCTGCGCCATAACAAGCGGCGTTACAAACGGATACGGCTCAATTGCGCGGCTCTGATATTCCTGCATGCGCTCTTCGGGGCACACAATAACTATCAAACCCACATCCCCCACCGAATCAAAGGCCTCAATCGAACGGGTAAGAATAGGTTTGCCCTCAATTTCAACAAGCTGCTTGCCGCCCTCTTGTCCAAAGCGTTCACCGCTGCCGCCTGCCAAAATAATAACGGCGGTTTGGGGATTTTTATCAACAATGCCCTGCAAGACAGGCTCTGCTTGCAGGGCATCAAATTCTGTTTCACCTAATATCTCAATTGCATCTTTAAGTGCAGATGGGGCATAAATAGGATCAATCATATGATTGTAAGGCCTTTCTCAAAAGTGCTCCGATTGGCTTAATAGGCCATTAGCTTAATCAGCCGCCTGCCCACTCGATGTTCCGCTTGGATGTGAAGACAACCCTGCGTGACCAAGATCATAGCCGCTCAAGAGCAATTCAGCTTCTTTAGCTATGGTATCACGCTTGCGGGGTGCGGGTATAGAACCTGTTCCTGGAGTAAATACCAAAGAATCATCACTCACGTCAACATCGATAACCGAACCACTTACCCACTTGCCTTCAAGCACTTGCTCGGCAATAGGATCTTCCAAAAGTCGCTGAATTGCGCGGCGCAAAGGGCGCGCACCAAAGGAAAGATCGGTGCCCTCTTTAGCAATAAAGCGCTTGGCAGCATCGGTTAGATTGATGGTCATATTTTGCTCAATTAAGCGCTCGCGCAAATCGGCAACCATCAAATCAACGATTTCTACAATTTCAGCCTCGGTGAGCGATTTAAATACAATAATCTCATCCACACGATTCAAAAATTCTGGACGGAACAGCTTTTTAACCTCGCTCATAACGCGCGATTTAATTTCTTTATCGTCCATGCCGCCATTGGCGCTGCCCGTAAAGCCAAGGGGAGCACTTTTGGTAATTTCACGCGCGCCAACATTAGACGTCATAATAATGACCGTATTGCGAAAATCGACCACGCGACCCTGCGCATCAGTTAAGCGACCTTCTTCCAAAATTTGAAGCAGAATGTTAAATACATCAGGATGCGCTTTTTCAATCTCGTCAAAAAGAACAACCGAATAGGGGCGCTGGCGCACCGCCGTGGTAAGCTGGCCGCCCTCATCGTAGCCAACATACCCTGGAGGAGAGCCCACTAACCTCGAAACCGAGTGCTTTTCCATGTATTCAGACATATCAAAAGAAAGCAGCGCGCTTTCTGAGTTGAACAAAAATTCTGCCAAGGCCTTTGAAAGCTCGGTTTTACCAACGCCCGAAGGCCCTAAGAAAATGAAAGAACCTGCAGGGCGCTTTGGATCTTTTAAGCCAGAACGACTACGACGAATTGCCTTAGAAAGTGCTGTTACCGCCTCTTCTTGCCCAATAACGCGCTCGTGCAAAACGCCTTCCATGCGCAACAGCTTTTCTGTTTCAGCCTCAGTTAAGTTTGATACGGGCACGCCCGTTGACATTGATACCACATCGGCAATATCTTCAACCGAAATCTCATTGATTTTTTTATCGGTTTTTTCTTCCCAAGCGCTTAGAGCATCGGCGCGCTCAGTTTGAAGACGCGCTTCCTTATCGCGCACCGAAGCTGCACGTTCAAAATCTTGATCGGCAATGGCTTCGTCTTTTTGGCCACGCAACTTGCGCAACTCATCGTCAATAGTTTGAATTTCTTCGGGCAAAATCATATTACGAATGCGCATGCGCGCACCTGCCTCGTCAAGCACGTCAATGGCTTTATCAGGCAAAAAGCGATCTTGTATGTAGCGATCAGAGAGCGTTACTGCAGCTCTTAGAGCATCATCGGTAAAGTGAACCTTATGATGAGCCTCGTAGCGGTCGCGCAACCCTTCCATAATACGAACCGCCTGCTCCTCGTTAGGCTCTTTTACCATCACGGTTTGGAACCTGCGGTCAAACGCTGAATCTTTCTCAATATGCTTGCGATATTCATCTAACGTGGTAGCGCCAATGATTTGAATTTCGCCACGCGAAAGCGGTGGCTTTAAAATTGCCGCTGCATCAATAGAGCCTTCCGCCGCACCTGCGCCAATAAGGGTATGAAGCTCATCAACAAACAAAATAATATTGCCTGCTTGCTCAACTTCTTTAATGCATTTTTTGAGGCGCTCTTCAAATTCTCCGCGATATTTTGACCCCGCAACCAAAGCGGAAACATCTAGGGTGATCACACGAACATTACGCAAAATATCGGGTACCTGTTCTGCCACAATAAGCTGCGCTAAGCCCTCAACAACAGCGGTTTTACCAACACCCGGCTCGCCGATGAGCAGCGGGTTGTTTTTTTGACGACGCGACAAAATTTGCATTACGCGCTCTATTTCGCTGGCGCGACCAATAACCGGGTCAAGCTTTCCTTCGCGAGCTTTTTGGGTAAGGTCGGTTCCAAACTCTTTAAGCATGCTATCGGAAGAACTCTGAGCTGCGCTAAAGCCATTCTGTCCAGCAAATACAGCAGACTGCCCCACCAAATCGTTGAGCGCGGCACGAATGTTATCCCCCGAAACGCCCAAACGAGCAAGCACTTCAATAGCAGTTCCCTCGTTTTCGCGCACAATCCCTAACAAAAGGTGTTCGGTAGAAATATAGCTTTGCCCCATCTGCATAGCCTCGCGCAACGAGTTTTCAAGCACCCGTTTTACGCGCGGAGTAAAACTTAAATGACCAGAAACATCGGCGTTATCATCAATAGCAACAACTTGACGAATTGCCTGCACCGTTGCCTCATAATGCACTCCCAAGCGCTCAAGCGCCTGAGCGGCAAGACCATCAGCTTCTTTAAGAAGCGCCAACAATACATGCTCGGTACCAACATAAGGCTGATGTAACATGCGCGCCTCTTCTTGAGCTAACACCAAAACCTTTCGCGCTTTATCGGTAAACTTATCTAAAGACATAAGGCCTCTTTTCTTAAAAAGGATGAGCGGCTCAATGCTACACCGCTGCAGCCGCCCATGAGCCCGTGTTTATTGTGGGTAATGTTAGCATTCCTACTTTACGAGTGCCAATTTGACATGGTTTTGTAAGAAAATCATCTGAATATAAATGCCTAAACTAAATACCCAAACGTGCACCGTCGCAAAAAAGATAGGTGTTTGTTAGTATAAAACGGCATTGACAAGAATCCATCCTGCAGGAGGAACTATGGCAACCACTGCCCCTAATCAAAAGGTTATTGTTCTTGATTTTGGCGCTCAATACGGGCAACTTATTGCTCGTCGTGTGCGCGATTTAGGTGTTTATTCTGAAATTGTACCGTGCGATGAATCGGCAGAAGCCATTGCTAATATGAAGCCAAGCGCGCTTATTCTCTCAGGCGGTCCTGCTAGCGTTTATGCAGAAAATGCTCCAAAAATAGACCCTAAAATTCTTGAATTAGAAATTCCTATTTTGGGATTTTGTTATGGTCATCAAACCATTGCCGTTGAACTGGGCGGAAGCGTTGGCCACACCGAAAAGGGAGAATACGGCTCGGCAGAGCTTTCTGTTTCAGGTGGCGCACTCTTTGTTGATACTCCGCAAAAGCAAACGGTTTGGATGAGCCATCGTGATGCTGTTACCCAGGTACCTGAAGGGTTTATCGTAACCGCATCAACCGATATTTGCCCCGTTGCCGCCATGGAGTGTGCATCGCGCAAGATATATACCACGCAATTTCATCCTGAAGTTAAGCATTCTGAATACGGCCAGCAGATACTTTCGAACTTTTTGTTTGGTGTGTGCAGGCTTGAGGCAAACTGGACTATGAACAACCTGGTAGAAACTATGACGGCTGATTTCCGCGCCAAAGTAGGAAGCGACCGCGTGATTTTGGCACTTTCGGGCGGCGTGGATTCCTCTGTGGTTGCCGCGCTCGGCGCGCGCGCCGTTGGCAAGCAGATGACCTGCGTGTTTGTTAACCATGGGCTTTTGCGCAAGGGTGAGCCCGAGCAGGTTGAGGAAGTGTTCACCAAGCAGTTCGACGTAGACTTTATCCATGTACACGCCGAGGAGCGCTACGCCAAGCTACTCGATGGCGTGACCGAACCAGAGCAAAAGCGCCGCATCATCGGCACGCAGTTCTGGAAGGAATTCTTCGCCGTGGCCCAGCAACTTGAGGCTGACGGCAAACCAGTCACCTACCTGGCGCAAGGCACCATCTACCCCGACATCATCGAGAGTGGTGCGCGCAAAACGGGCGGCAAGGCTTCTACAATTAAGAGTCATCACAACTTAATTCCCTTCCCTGAAGGCGTTCATTTCGACTTGATTGAGCCGCTCGATCATTTCTTTAAAGATGAAGTTCGTGCCTTGGGTACGGCACTTGGTTTGCCTTCGCATATTGTATTCCGCCAGCCCTTCCCAGGGCCTGGCTTAGCCATTCGTATTATTGGCGCGGTTTCGCCAGAAAAACTTGAGATTTTAAAACATGCCGACGCCATCGTGCGCGAGGAGCTTGATGCCTATAATGAGCGCCTATATCAAGAAACCGGCGAGCGCAACTCAGAGCACAGCTGTTGGCAGTATTTTGCCGTGCTGCCCGATATTAAAAGCGTGGGCGTCATGGGAGATGAGCGCACGTATGCACGTCCCATTATTCTACGCGCAGTAGAAAGTTCAGATGCTATGACCGCCGACTGGGCGAAGCTGCCCTACGACGTGCTGGCGCGCAT
>CAVJWZ010000022.1:0-8576 GCA_963653545.1 uncultured Eubacteriales bacterium
GTTGTGTCTTTTTACACAGGTATCCCTTTTTTAAAACCTCTACCGATCTCGACATGATAGCTTTTTTTAAATTTTTTTGCAAAAAATTTTAAGGGTATTTTGGTCGCTTTGCGATCTCCGAGTGCGATGCTGCCCGTAATGCGGATAGAGTAACCGAGAAGCACTCAGCATTTTCTGTTACAAGGCTTTTCGTTTAGAAAAGCTGCAATACTAACGTTTTAGCTTCTCTATTCTTGCACAGACATTTTTTTCATGCCGTATTGCTGCAGCAGGATATTTTATCGATGCTGCCGCAAGCCCTGCCTTTAACGCCTCAAGGGTAGAGTCTATCGCGTGCTGGGATGTTGCCTCATCAAGGCCCCAGCTCATGGCTTCAAGCATAACCGACTCACCATCAATTTTATTGGGATCAAGAGCACCGTTGACCCTCATGGAAAGCAGCGTTGTTTTGGGTTCTACTTCCGCAATAGGAACAGCATCATAAAGAGGTGCAACTTCTGGATTCATTGATTTTGTATAGAGCAGCGATGTATTTTTTGCGTGAGCATCCCAATTACCCAAAGCTAGATTTACTACCAACTGGCGCAAAAGCTCTTTTAGTTCTTCTTCCGGTTTAGTGCTGTATTTGCACAACAGATTTGCAATGCCCTTGTAGGTAGGGTCATCCCCTTTGCGTTCAACCTCACTGGCGTATTTATGTTCAATGGGCAAACCCAATGCCTGACAGGCGTCTTCTTGATGAAGGCGCTTTACCATGCCAGGCACCTCACCTGTTCTGTCGTAACGCTCAATAATCAACGTCTGCGGAGCGCCATCAATGGTAAGGAGAGCAACCTTTGAGCACCGCGCCGCGTAACCAGCTGCCGTCATAGCCCATGCTTCAGACTCTGCAAGCCCAGGATAGTTTGCGGGCTCTGGCTTTAAAATGTGTGTACTTGGCGCATCGCCTTGAGGTAACGCAACATCACAAGCATTCATGTAGCCTTTTTTTTGCGCAAGAGGCGGCATGGTAACACATAGTTTTTCCTGATAGCCTCCTAGCGACATACGAAATTCAGCAGCATCCAATTCGATCTGGCTAGCAGAACTATGTGCTAACTTATTTACAAGTTCATCTTGACTCAAAGGCAGATATGCAGCATCACGGCTCAATGCAGCACCTTCAGGAAACACCTGCACTGCCCCTGCGCACTCCCAACCAATTTCGGCAAGAAGGCCTATCCAATCGTTACGATTTAAGCCAAGTTTTTGACAAAGCTGATCTTTACGCTCTCCCTCTGGAAGAAGCCCCTCAAACCAATTACGCGTCTTTGACTCTCTAAACGGCTTATGCTTTACGGGAAGAGCAAGAGAAAGCAGGGGCCTTCCTAAATAAGATTCAATAATTTCGGGAGCGTATTCAAAGCGCGCGCCACGCCGCGTTTCAACGATACGGCCGATTGCTCGACCATAGAGCCAGACATCAAGCACTCTCATTCCTTCACCTGGCAATCTGCGGATTTAGGTAAAACAACGATCCTAAAACCAAGCATCTGAAGATAGCGCTCGACCTTGGCAGCAGAAACATTTTTTCCTGTTTCAAGAGCAGAGAGGGTAACAGAAGAAAATCCTAATATTTTGGCCATTTCTTTTTGAGTAATTCCTTGCTCTTTGCGCGCCTCTTGAAGAAAGGAGCCTAGATCTTCGTAGGAATATATATTGCTCCACATTTGACTTCCTTCGACTTTGGTTAAGGTTTGGCTAGATTCTGGTTCTGTTTCCTTAGATTTTGGTTTACCTTTGGTTCAAATTACTTAATATTATAACAAACCAGAAAAATATTAAGAATATTTAAAAGCAGTTGCTTCCCATCCATTAAAAGTAACACGTTCATGGAGAACCTGCGTAGAATCAAATTAGTAATAAAACATAATTATATTTTATTACTATAATGCCACTGCGGCTCCTAAAACGAGTTGCGCTGCCTCAGGGCGCAAACCATAATCCTTGGCGCTTGGCTTGCTTTGGCTATTTTAATTACGCACCCAACGCTCAAGCCCATTGGAGGTTTGCTTACTCACTAAAAGCCCCGGCAAAAGAAGAGAAAAGAGGTCATTGATGAGCGAAGCATCATTTTGTTACCAGCTGTTTGAAGAAATGCGCGCCGCTGACAAACTCATTAAAGACACCATCGCTTCAATTTGCCAGCAACATGGCCTAAGCCCCTTAGCTGCCTTTGTTATTGGCGATTTAAAGCGAGAAGAAGGGCAAACCTTTAAAGCGCTTTCAAAGCGGTGTTGCATTAAACCATCAAATTTCACGGTTTTGTTTAGGCAGCTCGAGCAACAAGGCTACGTAAAACGAGAGCAAGACGCGCTCGACAGGCGCACCTCGCGCCTGTATCTCACCGAAGCCGGCATGGATCTTGCCAACACTATCGACAAAGACTTTGTCATAGCTTTTGGAGGACACGGCAAAAACTCTCAAGAGCTTCAGAATCAAGTTTTTGAAGGCTTTAGTGCCATCCGCGCTCTTATAACGCCTCCATCATCTTTGCCCACTACACGAAAGGAGAACTAATGGGTCTTACCCGTAAACAAACAATTATCGTTGTTGTACTGCTTGCCGGTGCTGTGCTTGCAGTGCTCAACCAAACACTTCTTTCTCCTGCATTTCCTGCCATCATGGCAGATTTACAGGTAGATGCCACCACCGTCCAATGGCTTACTTCGGCCTATTCGCTGGTTGAAGCGGTCATTATTCCGCTTTCTGCCTATTTAATTGGGCGCTTTCCAACCCGTAAGCTTTTTATTGTTGGCATTTCTATTTTTGCCCTGGGCTCACTCTGTGCCGCCCTTGCTCCCGCTTTTGCCTTCCTGCTGTTAGGGCGCATTTTGCAAGCCGCTGCTTGCGGCGTCATGATGCCTATGGTATTTACGGTTATCTTGCTTATTTTCCCTCGTGAAAAACGAGGAAGCGCCATGGGTATTGTTTCGCTTGTTGTTGGATTTGCGCCTGCTGTTGGTCCTTCAATATCGGGTGTTTTGGTTGACAGCATTGGATGGCGCTCGCTCTTTGTTGTGGTGTTTGTTCTTGCCATAATTATCATTATTGCTGCCGTTATTATTCTTGAAAGCTACGGAGAATTTGAACCAAGCTCGTTTGACAAACCCTCAGTTGCACTTTGTTCGGTTGGGCTATTGAGTTTGCTCTATGGACTTTCATCCATAACATCAGCTCAAAATATTGCCCTGCCCCTTGTGCTCATTGCGCTCGGAATTGTTTTGCTCTTCTTCTTTGTAAAACGGCAGCTTAAGCTTGAAATCCCCCTATTACAAGTTGGAATTTTAAAAACGCACCGCTATGCCATTGCAGTAAGCGTTGTCGCTCTTTTACAAGCAGCACTCGTTGGCACAGGCGTTTTGCTGCCTATCTATCTGCAAAACCTTCTTGGCGTTACCGCTTTGCAAACAGGTCTTATCATGCTTCCAGGGGCTGTAATTGGTGCTTTGGTAGGCTTTGTTTCTGGGCGCTTCTTTGACAAAGTGGGTGCTCGAAAAGTTATTGTTCCTGGTGCCTTTGTTTCATTTGTTGGCGGCCTAGGATTAGTGGCCTTTAGCCTTGATACCCCCATCATTTTTATCATCTGTGTTTACACCTGCCTCGCTGTTGGCATGCAAGCAACCATTACTCCTATTAACACCTGGGGTATTAACTCCCTTGATAACAAGGTGATTCAGCATGCCAACGCTCTTTCAAATACTTTAAACCAGGTAGGCGCATCACTGGGTACAGCAATTTTGGTTTCGCTTTCTGCCACTTCGATATTTTTGTTCCCCGAAATGCCTGTTCTCGAACAAACTATGGCGGGCGATAAAATTGCATTCTGCTTTACTGCAGCCGTTATGCTCATCATTTTTGTGGTCATTCTCATTAAAGTACGCGATGGCGCCGAACGTGCTAACCACGATGAGCCTAGCCTTACCAACTCTATCGCGTTTCCTACCAAGGCCGATGACAACATCGCGGTTGACCTAGCTATGAACCGCAAACCCTACTGTGTACATGACACCGATTCTATTCGCAGTGTTGCTCAAATATTGGCAACAAACAAAACCTCAGGCGTTCCGGTAATTAACCATGAAAATAAGGTGGTTGGATTTATTTCTGACGGCGACATTATGAAATATATTGGTCGAAATGATGCAGCAATCCTTGATGCCAGCTTGATGCTCTACCGCGTGCCCGATGACAAAAGTTTTGTTGGTCGCGTTGCTGAGTTGCTTGACCTTAACGTTATGCGCATTGCAACTAAAAATGTTGTTGCTATTAAAAGCGGTTCTGAACTTGACGAGGCATGCCACCTTTTGGCTGAAAAACGCATTAAAAAAGCGCCGGTGGTAGATGAGAACAATATCTTGCTTGGCTCGCTTTCACGCTCAGATGTTATTCGTTCCACCATGGCAAACCTTGCCTCCATTGAAGCTATGGCGGCCACCGAAAAAGAAGAGAAGCATCATGCTAGCGCCAGCGCGAGTAGCAAAACAAGCACCAGTGCCAATGCCAATACCAGTGCCAATGCTTAAAACGAACGATAAAAACAGGTTGTTTGCCCCGTATGGCAAGCAGGCCCCTTAGGATGCACTAGGGCAAGAAGGGTATCGCAATCGCAATCGTAGCGCAGTTCTACCAGCTCTTGCGTATTACCCGAATCTTGCCCTTTGTGCCAAAATTCCTGGCGGCTCCTACTCCAAAACCACGTGGTATTTTCTTTGAGAGTGCGGCGAAGAGATTCTTCATTCATCCAGGCCATCATTAAAACGTCTCTAGTGGTAGCATCTTGAACAATGCAGGGAATTAATCCTTGGCTGTTATATGCCAACTCCGATATATCCAACGCGTATTCCTTTGCTTATCTTTGAATGCTTGTTCGGCTATTGCTTGCACTGACACTTGCGCTGGCCGTTATCCGCCGTTGCTGGTCATTGCTGATTATTGCTTGGCGTTTACCTATTGCTCTTTCTTTAGCTATCATCGTCAACGAAGCGATAGTAAATGCTTCGCAAACCCCAATCGGATTCAGAGCTTGCCCCAAACGCCTTCCAAACCCCCGGCGCCAAATCAAAATCTCTCCCCATCGGACCAAACCCGCCGGTATCGGTAATGGTTGCAGTAAGCGACACGTTATCGTAGCCAATATCTACGCTTTTTCCTAATAAATAGGACTTTTCTTGCGGAACGGCAACAGTATACGAATAATCATCAAGCGGAACACCTGAGGCGGTTAGCGCCCCATCATCGTTTGAATCGAGACCATAAGCCGAAGCAAGGCCTGTACTCCATCCAGAAAAATTGGGATTTTGATTTACCTCCGCAAAAGCAGCGGCAACTGATTGATCGCCCAACGTATCTCCCTTGCTTTTTTCTTGGGCATCTTCAGCTATGTCGCTATCGTGCTCTTCGTGCTTTTCAAATGCAATAAACGGATTCTCGGGTATCTGATCAGGCAGAAGTGCATAAACCGAAGCCGTAGCAAAACAGGCCATACCAACAAACAGGATAAACACCGCTGCAATTCGAGCATATAAATTTGGTGTTTTCGTATAAACAGAACCTCTTCGAGCACGCGGCAGGCGCTGCTTACGTGGACGTGACTGTTTATCTTGTTGATATCTCTTATTATCGGGCACAACTATCACCTATAAACGAACCGGAATTCCTTGATGTTGCATATATTCTTTTACTTCACGAACAGAAAACTCACCAAAATGAAACACGCTGGCTGCCAATACCGCATCGGCCTCACCCTCAAGAATGCCTTGGGCAAAATGCTCGAGTTTCCCAACGCCGCCCGAGGCAATAACGGGTATATTTACCGCACGCGCCACGGCACGCGTTAAGGCAAGGTCAAAGCCGTCTTTACTACCATCGCGATCCATGCTGGTAAGTAAAATTTCTCCCGCGCCACGCTTTGCGGCTTCTTTTGCCCATAGAACCGCATCAATTCCTGTATTTTTGCGCCCCCCATGCACATACACTTCCCATTTGTTAGGGTTGCCTAAAACCTGTTTGGCATCAATGGCGCACACAATGGCTTGCGTTCCAAATGCCGCCGCTGCTGTTGTAATGAGAGAAGGCTGAGCAATGGCAGCCGAATTAATAGATACCTTATCGGCACCAGCGGCAATCATAGCGCGAATATCTGAAACACTACGAAACCCACCGCCAACACAATAGGGCAAATGGAGCTCTTCGCTTGCTTTGCTTGCCATGTTAAGCGTGGTAGCACGCCCTTCGCTCGTTGCCGTAATATCGAGAAAAACCACTTCATCGGCACGTTGTTCGTCATAGCGTTGCGCAAGTTCAATGGGGTCTCCTGCATCGCGCAAGTTAACAAAATTAACGCCTTTTACCACACGTCCGTCTTTTACATCCATGCAAGGAATTACTCGTTTTGTTAGCACGCCAGCCTCCGAAATAGTTCTTATTGCCCTACCAGATTAACAACCATTGCAGCCATCGCAATGCTTATTGCGCACTTTTTCCGCCAAAATTCGCTCATTTGCTTCATCGCATACGGCAAGGGCTGTCGCAATATCGAGCGTTTTTTCATACACTGCCCTGCCTGCAATAACACCTTCAATACAACCTGCAACGTGTGCAAGGTTTTTAATGTCTTCAATATTGGCAACGCCACCAGAAGCAATAACGGGATGACCAAAAGCCTGAGCAATTTCAACGTAACGAGCGGCATCAATTCCCGTTTGCATACCATCACGAGAAATATCGGTATACACAAGGTGTTTAAAGCCAAGCTTGCCAACATGTCTAATAAGCTCTTCGGCCAAAACTCCCGCTCCCTGCTCCCAGCCAGCAAGGGCAACTTCGCCATGTTTTGCATCAATTCCCGCTACCAACAAATCTCGATATTGCAAAAGAGCTTGGTTTGCAAATTGTTCGTTGGCAACAAGCGATGTACCTAACACCACACGAGAAACACCTGCCTGATACAATCGCTCAATAGTTTCGAGGCTACGAATACCGCCACCAACCTCAACCTTGAGCAAGGTTTTTTCCATAATACGCTCAATAATATTGATATTTTCTGATCTGCCAGAGCGCGCTCCATTTAAATCCACCACGTGAATCCATCGCGCACCCGCTTCTTCAAAGCGCTGTGCCTGGTCAACGGGATCGTCGTTATATACCGTTACCGCACGATAGTCGCCTTTTGCCAAGCGAACTGCCTTGCCGTCTAAAATATCAATAGCAGGTAGTAAATCCATTACTGCACCTTTCTTTTGCTGTATACATTACCGATCTTTAAGTTAGTGGTTCTCGATAATGTTAAGAAAATTTTTGAGCACACGCGCACCGGCATCGGAAGACTTTTCAGGATGAAATTGCACGCCATAGGCTCGTTCGGCACAGCGAACAACGCTAGGAAAGGTAACCGAATGCGTAGTTGTTGCAAGAGTGGCATTGCTCTTGGGAGCAATGTAGCTATGCGTGAAATAAAAATATTCGCCTGAAGTAATTCCTTCTAATAACGGGCACGACAGTGATGGGTTAAACTCAATCGAATTCCAGCCCACGTGCGGAATTTTATAGCGATTGCCTGCTTCATCACATTCGGGCATCTTCTCTACCACGCCCTCTATGCAACCAAGCCCCACAGCAAGAGTTTGCCCAGAACCTTCGGTTCCGTGCGAAAACAGAAGATGTTCTCCCAAACAAATGCCCAAAAAAGGCTTGCCATCAAAAATAGCCTGACGAATTGTTTGCATCTGGGCAGTTTTTTGCATAGTTTGGGAGGCATCGGCAAAGGCCCCAACACCGGGAAGTACGATTGCATCAGCACGCGCTATCGTTAGCGGGTCATCGGTAATACAAGCATCGCCTCCAACACCGCGCAAACCCCGCTCAACGCTTTTAAGATTACCTTTGCAATAATCTACAACCGCAATCATAGTTACCTTCCTTATTGCTAGAGCATCCCTTTGGTAGAAGGAAGCCTGCCTTCTAAGCGTGGATTAATGGTAAGCGCTTTGTTCATCGCCCTACCAACCGCCTTAAAAGCAGCCTCTATAACATGATGAGGATTTTCACCCGCGATCTCTCTTACATGAAGCGTTACCTGGGCATTTGACGCAAACGCAATAAAGAATTCTTTGGCAAGCGTGGTATCGAAAGTACCGAGCAAACCAAACGGAACATCCACCTCATAATGCAGTTGCCCGCGCCCCGAAACATCAACCGCTGCCAGCAGAAGCGCTTCGTCCATAGGAACAAATTCGGAGCCAAACCTGTTAATTCCGCGTTTATCGCCAAGCGCCTTGGCAAACGCTTGCCCCAACACAATTCCCACATCTTCAACCGTATGATGCGCGTCAACCTCGATATCGCCTTTTGCTGCAACCGTTATATCAAATAAGCCGTGACGCGCAAAGGCATCAAGCATATGATCAAAAAACGGCACGCCGGTATCGATATCAGTTTGCCCCGTACCATCAATGGCAACGGTAAGCGTGATGTCGGTTTCGTTCGTTGTACGTGAAATAGTTGCACAGCGCTGCATTTATACTCCTAAAATTGCT
>CAVJWZ010000022.1:8709-25350 GCA_963653545.1 uncultured Eubacteriales bacterium
CTGCATTTGCAACCCTGAACAGAAGGTAGTTTGAATCCGAATCAAATACCGTTACTCCCGGCAACGCACGCAAACCCTCAAGCACTCGCGCACGCTGAGCAATAATATCTTCGATACCCTTTTCAAACAGTGCACGATTTTTAAACACAGCAGATCCAATTGCCTGCGATATTGCGTCGACAGAATAAGGCTGCCTCACTTTAATAAACTCTTGAATGACATCTTGATGAGCCAAAATGTAGCCTAGGCGCACGCCCGCTAAACTAAACGCCTTAGAAAACGTTCGAAGAATCACCAAATTTTTATGCGTTTCAAGATAGGGACGCATTGAAAACCGTGAAAATTCAAAATAAGCCTCATCAACCATGACAAGCGCATCGGTTGCCTCCAGCAAATTCTTCATAAACGTCTCACTTGCCAATTTGCCTGTTGGATTGTTAGGGCTGGTCACAATAACATAATCAATATCCCCTTGAGCAACGCGCTTTAAAGCTGCCTGTTCATCAATGTTGTATTCAGCATCGCGCGCAATATCAACAACTTCTGTTCCCACAAGGTTAGCGTTTGCTGCATATACCGAGAATGTTGGCGGAAAATTAAGAAATTTTCTCCCTGGTCCGCCCCATGCAAGCGCAATATTGAACAGCAGTTCATCGCCGCCATTGCCCAGCAAAACATTCTCGCGCAAAAGCCCATTGGCCTCCGCAATCAAATCGCGCAAATCGTTCGCCAGCGGATCAGGATAGCGATTAAACGGATACTCTTTAAGCGCTTTGCGAATTTCGAGCTGAATTTCTTCAGGAACATTACGCGGATTTTCATTGGCCGACAAATACTGATTTGCAGGCAAATACTTAGGATCGTAAGGAGTTATATGAGCCAATCGTGGCTGCGAAGCGCGTACCGTGTTCATAATATAATGCTCACTACCCTTCGTTTGAAAGTTCTTTTATGCGTAAGCGCACACTCTGAGCATGAGCCCAAAGCCCTTCATGATCGGCAATAGTCGTAATAGCTTGAGCGTCTTTTTTGAGCGCGGCGGCTGAATATTGAATAACGCTTGATTTTTTAACAAACTCATCCACCGAAAGAGGGCTTGAAAAGCGAGCTGTTCCGCCCGTAGGTAACGTGTGATTTGGCCCAGCCACATAATCACCTACCGCCTCTGGCGTCCACTCTCCCATAAAAATAGCTCCCGCGTGACGAATAGAGCCCAACAGTTCCATAGCATTTGCAACATGAAGTTCTAAGTGCTCAGGCGCAATAACATTTACTGTTTCAAGGGCAGCCGCACGCGAAGGACACACAATAACAAGACCCTGATTATCAAGAGAAGCCTTAGTAATTTCTGCGCGCGTTGATGCTTTGATATATTCTGCGATGGCAGCCTCAACCCTGTTGGCATACTCGTTAGAAAACGTCACCAAATAACAACTTGCCAGCGGGTCATGCTCTGCTTGCGCCATTAAATCAATAGCGACCAATTCTGGAAGTGCAGTTTCATCAGCCACAACGCATACCTCCGAAGGGCCCGCTATCATATCAATTCCCACATCGCCCGAAACAACCTTTTTTGCCGCTGCCACAAAGGCATTCCCCGGCCCCGTAATTTTATCTACCGGAGCAATTGATTGAGTACCATAGGTAAGAGCGCCAATAGCTTGTGCGCCCCCCACTGCATAAATCTCGGTTACCCCCGCAATACGGCAAGCCTCAACAATAGCAGGATCGAGCGCGCCATCTTTGGTAGGAGGCGTTACGCATACAATACGTTCAACCCCTGCAACCGAAGCGGGAATAGCGTTCATCAACACTGAAGAAGGATATAAAGCACGCCCACCAGGCACATAAATGCCCACCGAATCGAGCGGCTCAACTTTTGCGCCTACCAGCGCGCCATCTTCACGCAAGGCAAACCAACTCTGTTGTTTTTGACGCTCATGAAAATCACGAATTTGGCGAGCAGCTTGGCGCAGTGCAGTAGAAACCTTAGGGTCAACCTTGGTGATAGCCTCATCAATTACGGCATCGCTTACGCGAAATTCATCCATTGCAACACCATCGAAACGCTGGGTAAATTCCCGCAGGGCAGCATCCCCGCGCTCGCGTACTGCTTCAATAATAGTAGTTGCTGCCACGAGCGCATCGGCATTAAAGGCGCTTGTTCGATTGAGCAGAGATTCAGTAAATGGTTGGTTGGCAGACACTTCTATTCTTCTCATAACTTACTTCTCCTTAGCCTGGTTGTATAGAACTTCAGCCAATTTGCCAACACGCGGGTTGGTCCTAAACGAACAAGGGTTAGCAAAAAAACGCGCCGTTGAAGAGAGTACTTCGTCAACAACCACCAAATTGTTTTCGCGCAGCGTTGTACCTGTTGCCGTAATATCAACAATGCGCTCCGCCATCCCCGTAATGGGAGCGAGTTCTATGTTGCCGTGAAGCTTAACAATCTCAACCTGTATGCCCCTTTTTGCATAATGAGCACGCGTAATGTTGGGATATTTTGTTGCCACTCTAATTGAACCAAGCTTTTTGTAGCGGTGCTCCACCGCCTCCGTGGTACCCTTTGATTCGGCTACCACAAAACGACAGTCACCAAATTTTAGATCTACCAGTTCAACCACATCAGGCGAGGCCTCAAGCAAAGAATCCTCACCGCAAATGCCGCAATCTGCAGCACCAAGCGCAACAAAAACGGGTGCATCGGTTGGACGGACAATAATGTACTCAACATCATTGTTGCGAATCATTAAGGTGCGACCGGCATCTAATAGCCCTTCGGTGTTAAGGCCGGCATTGCGCAACACTTCAATGGCATCTTTATTGAGCGAGCCTTTAGGGACTGCAATGCGCAACGGACGCTGCTCTCCCTTTTCAAACGCCGCAAATGCCGCCATAACCTGTTCCAAATAAAATGCAAAACCAGCCGCACAAACCTTGCCGGCACCATAAGACGCTAACAAGTTATCGTAACGGCCTCCCCCGCCAAGCGGAGAACCCAACCCTGGAGCATATGCTTCAAAAACAATGCCGGTGTAATAATCAAATGAACTCATCACTGAAAAATCAATGAGAATTTTGTCTTCTAAACCCTTATCAACCAAAAGGGAATACACCGCATCCAGCTCATCAATGGCAGCTGTATTTTCAAACGGTTCAAGAGCTTTGCGTACTGCCGCAAGCGCTTGCTTACCACCCCGAAGGTTAGGGAGGGCAAAAATTGCCTGGGCCGCCTGCTTATTGGGCAGCTCTTTGGCAACCAAATTTGCCAAATCAACCAAATTTGACGTGTGGAATGCCTGTAAAACTGCCGCTTGCCACTCTTTTTCAGCGCCCGTTAGCTCCAAAAGCTCACGCAACACACCCGCCGAACCAAGAGCAATCTTGAACTCCGTTAAGCCTGTTTCCAACAGCGCTTCAGCAAACAATGCAATCAACTCAGCATCAGCCTGAGCCCCCGTACTGCCAATTGATTCAACGCCCAACTGGGTAATTTCACGCGCAGAGGCTTCTGCCGTTTTTTCGCGAAAAACACGCTGCGTATAACGAAGCTTGATAGGGGCATCGGCTGGATTCAAGCGCGCCGCGCACATGCGAGCAATTTGCATGGTAACGTCGGGGCGCATGGCTAATAAATCGCCATGAGAATCGAAGAACTTAAAGGGGGCTTCAGGCACATGGCCACCCGCTTCCATCACATCCAGCACTTCAAGCGTTGGAGTTTCTACCGGAAGATACCCTTGAGCCGAAAAACAACGCTGAACGCGCGCGGTAAGATTCTCGCGCACAAGCGCCTCATCACTCATTACATCACGAAACCCAACGGGGGTAACAAAGTTCATTCTTGGTTCCTTCTGCCTTGTTTATTCATCTTGCTTGCTACTTGCTCTAAGCTCGCAAACTTATCGTCATATAGTTCTATCGTGGCTGTATTACTTTAGCACAGTAGAGCAATAAAGTACTCCCTTATTTGCTCTGAGCATTGCGCAACCATAAATATTTCAAAGTCACCCTACCACTCCTCGCTACCTTATAAGCAACAAGCCTCTATCAGCGTATAATAAAGCCATATTTACCCACTAAAAAGGGAGTTGTTATGGGATTTAAAAACATTTTGGTTCCGTTTGATAGTTCGGAACATGCAAAAAATGCGCTCCGCGAGGCCATTAAACTTGCTAATGAAGAAGAGTCCGCCCAAATCCATGTGGTAAAAGTTAGCGCCCCACCTCAAGATCTGGTATACAGCAGCATTAACCAGGCTGGTTTTGGTCTTGGTATTTCGCTCGTTGGGCAGGGCGATTTTGCAACGCTTCTTGAGCAGCGCACCGAAGAAAACAACGAAGAAATCCAACAAGAAACCGCTGATTTGCTTAAAGATTTTAAGGGCGAATCTTCGGTAGAAGTAGTGTTTGGCGTTTACACCATTGACACCATTGTTGATGCCTCAAAATATTACAACTGCGACATCATTGTTATGGGCTCACGCGGGCTTGGAGCCATCCGCGGAATGCTTGGTAGCGTAAGTTTTGGCGTTCTTCGCAATGCAGAAATCCCGGTACTCATCGTTAAATAAAACCTTTTAATGAGTCCACACTGCCAACATGCTCAATGCCACGAACAAGGTAGTGGCAACCACAATACAAACGTACACCATGCCTCTTCTTTAGAATGCCACAATGATACATCCCAAGAGGGTTCTTCGTATCCATGCTCTAAAGAAGAGGCAAAAAACACCGCGAGAGCCATTGACAATAGGCGCTCTACGCTTGCCGCAATCGTGGCTTTGGTGATTACGGGGGCAATCGCCCTGTTTAGCATAAGCGGCTGCGCTTCTTACTCCGCGCAATCCAGCAAAAATGAGTCAAACTCCGATAACAATGACCCATCGATCACCGAAGAAACAGCTCGTGCTATCGTTCAAGATTTTTGGACAGCGCTAACAGGATTAGCAACTACCTCAAATTCGCTTGATAAAATTCCTGCAGATGAGGGAATACAAACCTTCTCGCTCAACAACCTCTCCAAGCCAGAACTTTCTACAGAAGAGCACGATAACATAGACAATGCTCTAAGCGCTATAAATCAGCAAGCAGCAGTCGGCATTGTGTTTTATAACACCAACACCAGGCGTGGAATTTCGTATAATCCCGATGCGGTAATTTATGGGGCGAGCTCATTTAAAGCTCTATATGCTTTATACGTTTGCGAAAAGCATATAGAGCCAGGTGAGCTAGAGCCATTGTATTTGGAAAACACCGCAGAAGGGTATTACCCTTACGAAGAATTTGTTCAAATGCTCATAGAAGACGCTGTTGTTGATTCTGATAACGATTCATTTGGAACCTTGCGCGAAATGTTCGATTTTACAGGCTTTGATGAATGGGCAACCTCTCTTGGAGCAACCGATACTCTACGCAGGGACGATTCTTGGTTTCCTTGGTACAGTGCACGCAGCTCTGCAAAATTATGGAGCGGAATGCATACCTACTTCCAATCCAACACCCCAACAGCGCAATGGCTCTCATCGCTGTGCGAACAAACTAACGTATCGTTTATTCGCAACAGTCTTGAACCTCTTGGAGCTACCGTACGCGATAAAGCTGGTTGGTGTGCAAGTTCCGATTGGGATGAATACGATTACAACTCCCTCTGCGATGCAGGCATCGTTGAACTGGATGGAAGCACTTACATCATAAGCGTAATGACTAGCTTGCCCGATAGTGAAGAAAACTATGAGCTTATAGAAGCTCTCATCTCTAGTTTATTTGAAGCACACAATGAGCTTGATTAAGTTTGAGGGGCACATATTTGAGCCCATACCATTACCTTCTTATATCTTTGCCTGATAATTGCCAATGATTTGCAATCGTGCGGCCTAGTCCAAACAAAGATTTTCTGAGTACATTTGAAAATATTACAACATGGATCCAAATCGCTTTCGATTATCTGCCCCGTAAGAGCGCGTGATTCATCGCCTACAAGAAAGAGCGCAACATTTGCTATATCTTTTGGCATATATGGTGGAGTTTTTAGGTTTGAATGTATTGTCATAGCACTCTTAAAAACTGCTCATAACCAAACATTGATATAATTCTTTTGGATTGACAGGCGGAGGGTTGTATGAAAAAGCTTATTACCAAAGAACAAGCAGCGGCATTAATAACCAGCGATTCAACATTAGCTGTTGGGGGCTTTGGTGCATACGGCGCGCCAGAAACACTCCTCGATGCACTTGCTGCCCAGTTTGATGCAGAGCAAACCCCTTGCAACCTAACCGTTACCTGCGGCATAAGCCCTGGCGATAACTCAAAAAACCCCGTAGGACTCAATCGCATTGCAAAGCCAGGCCTTTTGGGTACCTTAATTGCAAGCCATTTTGCAAACCCACCCCTTATTGCCGAAATGGTTGGTAAAAATGAAGTTGCAGGATATGCCCTTCCGTTAGGTGTTTTGATGCACCTCTATGATGCTATCGCAGGACACAAGCCAGCACTAGTAACCAATGTTGGTCTTGGCACCTTTGCCGACCCGCGCAACGAAGGCTGCAAGGCAAATACTAAAGCCATCGAGCAAAACAACGATATTGTTGAATTGGTAACCGTGTTTGGACAAGAAAGCCTTGCCTACAAACCCTTCCCTATAAACTTTTGCTTCATTCGCGCCTATGCCGCCGATGAAGAAGGCAACCTCAGCATGGCCGACAGTGCCTTAGGTGATTATATGTTCGATATCGCAGCCGCAACACACAACAGCGGCGGCGTTGTTATTGCCGAAGTTAAACATATCGTTACTTCCGGCAGCATCCATCCTAAGCAAGTACGAGTGCATGCATCAATGGTAGATTACGTTGTGCGCGCCGATGAAGATAACTACCAACAAGGCTATGCTGCCACCTTTCGCCCAGAGCTTTGCGGCGATATCACCGTGCCCGTTGACGCACTCAAACCAATGAGTATGTCAAACCGCAAAATAATCGCGCGGCGTAGCGTTATGGAGCTTGAGCCAGGCTGTATTATCAATTTAGGCATCGGTATTCCTTCAGGCATTGGCAGCGTTGCCAACGAAGAAAAAATTCGTACCACGCTCTCGCTTGAATCAGGCCCCCAAGGGGGCGTACCCGTAGAGGGCTTAGGCTTTGGCGCAAGTGCAAACCCCGAAATTATTTATAACGTGAGCGATATGTTTTATCTCTATGATGGCGGAGCGCTCGATCAAACATTTTTAGGCGCAGCAGAAATTGATGAAGCCGGAAATGTTAACGTGTCAAAATTTGGCACTCGTTGCACAGGCCCTGGCGGCTTTATCAATATCTCTCAAAACACACCCAACGTTTGCTTTGTGGGAACATTTACCGCAGGCGGTCTTGTTGAAGAAATACAAGATGGCAAACTTGTTGTCGTGCAAGAAGGGCACCAGAAAAAATTTGTAAAATCAGTTCAACAAATCACCTTTTCTGGCAGTTATGCCACCCAAACCAAACAAAATGTAAAATACATTACCGAACGCGCCGTGTTTGAGTTACGCGAAAAAGGGCTCGTACTTACTGAGGTTGCCCCTGGCATTGACATTGAAAAAGATATTCTTGCCCATATGGAATTTACCCCAGAAATATCCCCAAACCTTACCCTTATGGACGAACGCATTTTTCGCGATATACCCATGACGCAAAACAGCTAAAAGTACCTGTGGCACCTGTGGCAAGACGTTAGTGTTACGGCAGCGCCTATAGCGCCTTTACCTTTGCACTCTGAGTTTTGCTACCGGATAATTTCTTTGAAAACCATGCGCGTTCACCATGCGCGATCGTCAAAAATAAGCTACTATAACCCGCACCATTGTTGAGTTTTAGAGGAGTTACTGTATGACAAGCGAAACACTACTATATCGTCCGTTTATGATGGATGATCTTGATGATATTGCCCAAATTTTAGCCCCTCTCTGGCACAGTGAGGCCCCTGAAGAGGTTCAAAAACTTCATTCTGTTATTGATTTTGCTTCTTATGCGCAACGTGCAACCTTTTCTGAAGTAGCTGTTAAAGACGAAGAAGTAATTGGGTTTGTTTTGGCGCGCGCAGGCAAAGCTTCGCAAGAAACTGAGGCTAAATGGAGTTCTATTCTTGAAGAAAAAATTGAAGAAGCCAAACAGCACGACCTTGAAAGCGCTGCTTTTCTTGTTGCCTATGATGAAGCCGAAGAGCGTGTTAATATGCCCATGCTCAAAAGCAGTAACACCGATTCTGATTATGAGCTTGTATTCTTTGCCGTGGGAGATGCCGCACGCGGCTATGGCGTTGGAAGCAAGCTGCTTGCCTCTGCCCAAAACTATCTTTCATCAGAAGGTGGCACAACAGCCTTTCTGTTTACCGACACAACCTGCACCTGGGAATACTATGAACGTCGCGGTATGCGCAGAGTAGCTCAATGGGCAAAAACTGACCCCGAAGATATTCTTCCTGAAGAAATGTTTGTCTACGAGATGGACTTGCCTCGTAACTAAACGCTTACAACACCAGCCCCAGAGCTTTACTACAGCTCATCGAACTCCCCTAGCGATCAACACGGCGGGCTTGCCTTGCAGTGGCGGCATTTACAACACCGCCGACAAAAGAAGCTTTACATATTCGGTTTGCGGATGGTACAGCACCTCTTGCACAAGCCCCTGTTCAACGACTGCACCTGACTTCATCACTATAACGCGGTCACAAACATCACCAACAAGCGCCAAATCATGGCAAATAAAGAGAAGGGCCATGTCATATTCGGCGCGCAGCTGATTTAAAAGATCAATAATCTGGCGCTGCACGGTTACATCAAGTGCACTCGTAGCTTCATCGCAAATGAGAAGGCGCGGCTCGCGCGCTAATGCACGAGCAATAGCTGCCCGTTGGCATTGCCCCCCGCTTACTTCACGCGGAAAACGATTAAACACCGTTTCAGAAAGCCCGCATTGCTCCAACAGCTCGCATGCGCGGCGGCGCGCCTCGTGCTTTCCCAGCCCCGCATTGCGCATACCCTCAGTTATGCTTTGACCTAATGTCTGACGAGGATCAAACGATTCAACAGGATTTTGAAAGACCATCTGAATCGATTGATATACTTGTTGCGCGGCTTTTCTTTGGGTGTGCGTTATGTCTTCCCCCTGCAAATAAACAAACCCACTTGTTGGCTCAATAAAACACGCAATTATGTTGGCAAGGGTGCTTTTTCCGCTGCCCGACTCTCCTACTACGCCAAGCGATTCGCCAGCAAAAACAGAAAACGAAACATCATTGAGTGCTGTAACATCTGCAAGCCCTTTGCGCTTAAATATCTTGCAAAGGTTTTTGATTTCAAGCAAGGGAGTGTGCTCAATGCACTCAGTGCGCTCGCATAACTGAGACTCGCCTTCTTGCGAGCAGCAAGTTGTTTTTTTAACGCCAGAGTTAGTCATATGCGCCTTCCGTCTTTTTTAAAGTAGGAACTGCCGCAAGAAGCTCCTGCGTATAGGCGCTTTGGGGAGCGCTCAATACTTCTTGTGCGCTACCCTGCTCAACCACTATGCCATCTTTGAGCACAACAACATAATCTGCCACGGCGCGTACGGCAGCAATGTTGTGCGATACCAACACAACAGCAGTGTTCTTCTCTTGTTTTAAGCGAACAAACTCTGTAAGCACCTGCTTTTGCGACACCGCATCAAGCGCACTCGTAGGCTCATCAGCTAAAATAATGTTTGGTTCAAGCAACATCGCCATTGCAATTCCCACCCGCTGACCAATGCCTCCCGAAAGCTCAAAAGGATAGCTTGCTAACACTTCATCGGGTCGCTCAATAAAAAGCGCGCCTAACAGCTCAATCGCCCGTGAAAACACCTCATCTTTACTTACTGCACACGTAGCATGAGCACAGCATTGCTCATACATTTGACTTGCTATAGTTTTGGTGGGAGTTAATGCTGAGAGACACTCTTGAAATATCATTGCGATCTGAGCGCCACGCAAAGCCCGTAATTCTTCAAAAGAGCACGCGGCTAGGTCAAAGCCGCCATAGCAAATTTGACCTTTAGTAAGAGTGCCATCATTGCCAAAAAGCCCCATCGCAGCTTTTAAAAGCGTGCTTTTTCCGCTGCCCGATTCTCCCACAATACCCACAATTTCACCTGCATGAACACAAACATTGATGTCATGAAGAACGGCATGATCTCCATACGCAACATCAACATAACGATAGGCAAGGAGAGGGTTTGTTGTTAGATATTCCACCGTTTATGCCTTATCTAAATCAACGGTTATTTCATAATAATCGCAGGGATGCGGTGCAATTCCTTCTACTCCAGCCTTAGCAACAATACCCATCGTTAAATGTGAAGCAAAAAAATAGCCCGTATCATCAAGAAGGATTTGCTGCATTTGTGTGGCAAGGGTTGCTCGCTCATTGGCGTCAAATTCGCAGCGAAGTTGATCTGCTAATAATTCAAGGTTGGCATTTTTATAGCCTCCAAAATTCTTCGTTGAATTTGCCAAGCAAGAAGCACCAAAGAAATATTCAGGATCACCCGTTGGGGCAGTAACCAAAGCACTCACATACACATCCCATGCAGAAGAATCTTTGCGAATTTCAGTGTGGTTTGCCGTACTGTTAACCTGAACGTCAAAGCCAATTTCTTTCAATGTCGCTTGAACCGATTCCGCCAGGAGAGGAAGCTCCACGCGCCCCGGATAGGTTAACCAACGAAGAGTAAGCTTTTGCCCGTTCTTTTCTCTGATGCCATCGCTATCACCATCAACCCATCCAGCTGTTTCGAGAATTTGTTTTGCCTGTTCAGGGCTGTATGAATCAGCAGTTACCGTTTGATCTCCAAACGCAAGGCTTTTTGGAAAAGCTCCTTGTGCTACCACTCCACGCCCATTTAAGAGAGCAGCAATAAACCCTTCCTTATCAATTCCTCTAACAAGCGCCTTGCGAACTGCCTCATCCTGCATAAGCGAAGAGGCATAGTTTATCTGTCCAAAAAACGTACGACTGGTATCGCAGCTTGAAATTGTGTAGGCATCCATATTGTTAAAAAGCTCATAGCTTGCATAGGGCAAGCCATAAGAGGCATCAATTTCTCCTGATTGAAGGGCAGAGGTAAGCGTATCACCATCGGTTATCGAGCGAATAATAACGGTATCAATCTTGGGTTCACCGTTCCAATAGTTTTCGTTTTTTTCAAGCGTAATTTCGGTATCAGAAACTGCGCTCGCCTTATAAGGGCCCGTACCGCTGACGTTATTATCGGAGCTTATACCCGCTTGCATATCGACAATGGCGCCATACGGATCGCATAAATAATTGATGAGCGCAGGGCACGCTTCGCTCGTGGTAACAAGAATGCTATGGTTTGTATCATCAGCTTCAATGGAAGTTATCTTGGTATCCTTGGGGGCTCGATCGTGCACTGCGATCAAATCATCCAAACATTCCTTAACCGCAGTAGCGCTCATTTCTCTACCTGAAGAAAACTTCACTCCTTCACGCAGTACAATGTTGCAATGCGTGTCGTCAATAAATTCATACGATGTGGCAAGCCAAGGCTCAGGAGTCATCTCGTCACTAAATTTAAACAGTGTTTCTCCCACACCATAACGCACCGCACTCCAACCTGAATAGTTCTCATGAGGGTTAAGACCAGCATCGTCCATCTCAACGCCATAACCCGTTGTTCCATATACAAAGGTTTTTCCTTTGCTTGAATCTTGCGAAGCGCATCCGGTAAGGACAAGCGTTACTAAAAGCGCTATCATGCCCGCCAACATAACGGGCAACAACCCTAGCCCATTGCGTTTTGTCATAATGTTTTTCATGGTTACTCCTTGCGGTTACTCTTATTTGCCGATTATTGCCTTATCTTGTTTGAACAGGTGTTTATTTCTAGCACGCGCTCTTATGGTCTTCCCTTTACCGTGCGCCTACTGTGTGCCCTTATAATGTTCCTTATAATGCCTCGCTGTTCCATTACCCATACGCTGCTTCCTCATCCATCCTTGACCAGCTGGTTTTGTTACCCGCTGTTCAGGATCAAACCAATCTCTTAACGTATCACCCAACAAATTAAATACTGCCACCGTGACAAAAATTGCTACACCAGGCGCAATAACCGTCCAAGGTGAAGTTTGTAAAAGGCTTCGATTATCGCTCATCATTGATCCCCATTCCGCAACGGGGGGCTGAGCACCAAGCCCCAAAAACGAAAGCCCCGCAAGCTCCATCATCATGGTTCCAATATCCAAAACCGCTGTTACTAAAAGCGGGCCTGCAATGTTAGGCAAAACATGGTTTGCAATAAGTTGTACAGTCGTGCAGCCCGAAAGACGAGCAGCCTTAAGGTAGGTTGCATTTTTTTGCGTGAAAGTAAGCCCGCGCGCAATGCGGGCATATTTTGGCCATGAAATAGCCACAAGCGCAATAACAGCATTGTGCATACCGCCACCCAACACGGCTGCCACCGCCAAAGCAAACACCAATCCTGGAAAAGCAAGAAAAATATCAGATGTTCTCATGAGGATAGTGTCAAGCTTTCCTCCCCGCCAACCAGCCAACATGCCAATAAATGTGCCCAGCACCGTAATAGCAGCAACTAAAACAAAGGTTGAAAAAATGGAAGATTGTGCCCCCACCAACACACGTGAAAATAAATCGCGCCCATAGCGATCGGTTCCTGCAAGATGCTCGCCACTCGGAGCCTGTAAGGCGCTTGCTAAATTTTGCGCATAAGGGTCAAACGGAACAATCCAAGGAGAGAATATGGCAATGAGTACCACCGCCACTGCTAATACAGAAAATATAATGAGTTTTCCTTTTGTGCTATTTTGCATGGCTCTCACCACCCAGCCGAATGCGCGGGTCAAGGCGGTGATATATCAAGTCCGCCACAAGATTCACAAGCACATAGATAATTGCCATCCATACCACATATACCTGAATAAGCGGATAATCGCGCATCGTAATAGCATCAACGGCAAGCTTGCCCACACCATCAAATTGAAAGATAGTTTCCACAATGGCGGTTCCGCCCAACAAATCGCCAATAGAAAGCGCGAGCAACGTAACAATCATAACCATGCAATTTTTTAGCACATGCTTCACCAATATAGTGCGCTCCGGAATACCCCGCGAGCGTGCCCCTACAACATAAGGTTTGTTCAACTCGTCTAAAACAGTCGCCCTAATTTGGCGCGTATATTTTGAAGACATGGCAATTGCCAAGGTAAGTGCAGGCAAAATCATTCCTTGGATAGAAAGTGACGCAAAACCCGATGCCCCCATAGATGAAGACATCACTGGAAGCCACCCCAGCCAAACTGAAAACACCAAGATCAGCAAAAGCGCCACAAAAAAATTCGGAAGCGAATTGCCGATAAAACCTAGAACACGAATAAGATAATCCGTGAAACGGTTTTGCTTAACAGCAGCCATAATGCCCAACGGCACCGATATTACCACCGTAAGCACAACTGCAACTACCGCTAAAACAATGGTTGCAGGAAGTTTTGCAACAAACGTAGCAAAAACCTCTTTGCCAGAAACATAGCTCACTCCCATATTGCCCGTTACTAAGCCCGCAAGCCATGATGCATACTGCTCAATGAAAGGCTTATCAAGACCAAGCTCATGTTTTTTTGCATCGATAACCTCTTGCGAAACGGCAACTCCTTGATTTTCAAGAACCGCCGTAACAGCATCACCACCAGCACAATACATCAACACAAACGATAGCAACGTAATGCCCACTAAAATTGGCAAAAGCTGCAAACATCTTTTTGCGATATATCCTTTCACCCGTTTTTAAGCTCCCAACGTATAAAAAGCAAACAGAATCGGTAGTGTTACGAATAGAAATTTGATAGCATTCCTCTTGCGGTGTTACGTTATCATACTTTGTAATACTTCAACCCGAGAGGATGCGAAATGTCCGTAAAGAGCCTTCAAGAAAACGAACCCGTTTTGGTTGTTACGCATGAAGCTTGTGCAACAATGCCTAGCGCTTGCGCTGCTTCTGACGCTACCCCTTCCGCTCTGCGCGACAAATCGCTTTACAACTATCAAGAGGCCAACAAAACCTACTGGGCCAACCGCGCATCAAGCTATTCGCTTCAACATCAAGGCGAGCTAGCAGGAACTCAGCACGCCGCTTGGGCACAAGAGCTTGACCAGCATCTGCTGCCGTATGCGGCTAACAACGATCGCTCAACGTTGCGCGTCCTCGATATAGGATGCGGGCCTGGATTTTTTTCTATTCTTCTTGCTGAGCTAGGATATTCGCTAACTGCTATTGACTACACAAAATCCATGCTCAAACAAGCCAAAGAAAACGCTCTTCGTTGCTCTCAAGCCATCACCTTCCAGCAAATGGATGCCGAAAATCTTGAGTTTGAAAACGCCTCTTTTGATGCGATTGTTTCGCGCAATCTAACATGGAATTTACCCCACCCCAGCAATGCCTACCATGAATGGAATCGCGTGTTGCGCCCAGGCGGTGTGCTCTTAAACTACGATGCTAATTGGTATGGGCACCTCTACGATAATCAAATGCGACACGGCTATGAGGCTGACCGCGCAAATACCGCCAAGGCAGGCTGTGCCGACCGCTACCTTCATACCGATATCGATATGATGGAGCGCCTGGCAAAAGAAGTACCCCTGAGCGCTATCACGCGCCCCCAATGGGACAAACTGATCTTAGAAGAATTTGGCTTTGCGGTAACCATTGATACACGCGTAAGTGATCGCGTATGGTCGCCGGAAGAACATGTCAACCAAGCTTCAACGCCACTTTTCAGAATCAAAGCTACAAAACCTCTCTAAAGTGTGATATAAGAACAGAGTTCACAATAACTATATGCGAATCTACAGGATGTAAGGTCGTAAGGTACCACGGTATCAATAGCGCCAACATGTCGCAGAGGCGCATCTGATGTTGCATACAACATCAACCAAAGAGAGGAAGCCATGTCGGTTGTTAATTTTTTCTTAGCCCTCGTACCTATTATTTGGCTCATTATTGCTCTTACCGCACTCAAAATGCCTGGTCACCGCGCCTGCGTTATTGCGCTTATTATTACCGTGTGCTTAGCTTTTGGCTATTGGCAGCTCGATGCCACATGCACAGGAACAGCAGTTCTTGAAGGTGTTTTAAACGCCCTCTGGCCCATTTGTTTGGTTATTATTGCGGCACTTTTCACCTACAACTTAGTTGTTCGCACGGGCGCCATGGAAGCTATTAAAAAAATGCTCGGCGGCGTTTCGACAGATATGCGCGTGCTGGCTCTTCTAATTGGATGGGGATTTGGTTGTTTTATGGAAGGCATGGCCGGATTTGGTACTGCTGTTGCAATCCCTGCTTCCATGCTTGTTGGCATTGGCATGAATCCGCTTGCCGCTGTTGTAGGTTGTTTGGTTGTTAACTCAACACCAACCGCTTTTGGCTCCGTTGGCGTACCAACAGTAACCCTTGCCTCGGTTACTGGGCTTGATTCTTTGGGTCTTGCTGGTGATATCGCCCTTGTTCAAGGCATTCTTACCTTTATTTCGCCGTTTTTTCTTGTTTGCATTTGCGGCGGCGGCATTAAAGCTCTCAAAGGCATGATTCCTACCACGCTTGTTGCGGCTCTTGCATTTGTTATTCCTTGGTTTGTTACCGCACAATTTCTTGGACCAGAATTGCCCGATATTGTGGGATCGGTATGCTGCATGATCTGCATTATTATCTCCGCACGTATATTTAACAAAAAAACCGACCCCGCTTTTGCCATCAAAACCGATAACTCAGATCAAAATTCTGGCCTCACCATAGCAAGCGGCCTTAAAGCATGGAGCCCTTTCATCCTGATTTTGGTACTTTTGCTAGGAACTTCAAGTTTAGTTCCTCCCGTTAATCAGCTTCTTGCCACCTTTAAAACGAGCGCGATTGTTTACGCTGGAGAAGCAGGCAATACTCTTAGTTTTAGCTGGATTAATACCCCCGGCATTATGATTTTTATCGCGGCGTTCATTGGCGGGCTTATCCAAAAATGCAAACTGAGCGTAATGGGCGAAGTGTTAATAGGAACGCTTAAAGCATACTGGAAAACCGTGCTTACCATCTGCTCTGTTATGGCCATGGCTAAAGTTATGAGCTATAGCGGAATGATTTCTGATATAGCATTTTTGCTGGTTATTATCGCTGGCCCTCTGTATCCCATTATTGCCCCGCTCATTGGTGCGCTTGGTGCTTTTGTTACTGGATCGGGCACCTCAACAAGTGTTCTCTTTGGCGGCCTGCAGGCTCAAACTGCTCTTGATTTAGGATTGAGCGCTTCTTGGATGGCAGCGGCTAATGTGATGGGCGCAGGCATCGGTAAGATGATCTGTCCTCAAAGCATTGCCATTGGTGCAAGTGCCGCAGGATTATTGGGATCGGAGAGCAAAATTCTTCGTTCGGTATTTAAATATTTCATTGTCTATCTTGTGTTAGCAGCCGCTCTTTGTATGGTAGGTTCGCTTCTTCTTTAATTGATACATTATTGGAGCGGGCGACGGGAATCCCGGCTTGCTTTGCAAGCCTCATCCTCTTCGGCTTACGCCTCGAGCGAATTCCTAAAAAACGTCCACTGGACGTTTTTTTATACGGAATTCCAC
>CAVJWZ010000023.1:0-22067 GCA_963653545.1 uncultured Eubacteriales bacterium
AGGAGGAACTCTACGGAACACCTCCCAAGTTCCGAGCCCCTTTTGCCTTATAAGCCTAAATTCATGCGGTGTATATCTCTCTTCCGTTTACGGGATTTCTGTACGCTGTTAACAAACAAGTTACAAAAGGGGTCTTACAATACCAAAAACACTTTAGTCGGAAGAAGTGTTTTGTTCTGTTTTGGCAACAATAACCAAGCTCAGAACTACCTTTTTAAAAACCCGTAAGTTTTAAGGGGACGGTATGGAAGATTTCTTGTATCAGTTTTTTGTTAATCCCTTTGTGAGCTTGGGCTCAGGCTTAGCAGCAGCTGGTTCAGATGGCGGCAGCTGGATCGAAGATGTCGTTTCGGCATTGGATAGCTTTGTTTGGGGTCCTATTATGATTCTCCTTTTACTGGGAACCCATGTATTTATGACGTTTAGAACAGGCTTTATTCAGCGAAAGCTTTTTAAGGGCATTAAGCTTTCGGTCACGAAAGATGAGGGCGCAGGAGATGTAAGCCCATTTCAGGCTTTAACCACCTCTTTGGCAGCAACTATTGGTACAGGTAATATCGTAGGTGTTGCCACGGCGTTGATTGCAGGTGGTCCGGGCGCTTTGCTATGGATGTGGCTTACGGGTGTATTTGGCATTGCAACCAAATATTCCGAAACTTTGATAGCGGTAAAATATCGCGTTAAAGATCACAACGGTAATATGCTGGGCGGTGCAATGTATGCTTTGCAGCGCGGTTTTAAGCGCAAGAAGCTTGGCAAGGTGCTCGCCGTTTTATTTGCGTTGTTTGCTGCTATTGCTTCATTTGGAATTGGCGCCGCTGTTCAGGCAAATTCTCTTTCGGGGGCTATTGTCTCCGTTGCAGGAGATGCTTCTATTGCGACTGAAACATTCTCGGTGTTTGGTTTGTTTGAAACCTCTCCTTTGCAAGTTATCGTGGGCTTGTTGGTAGTGTTGTTTGTTGCAGTTGTTATCTTGGGCGGCATCAAATCTATTTCTCGGGTATGCGAAAAGCTCATTCCTTTTATGACAATTTTCTATGTTGTTTCGTGCCTTGTTCTTATCGTGATGAATGGCGCATTTATTCTTGAGGCGCTTGAGGTTATTGTTGTTTGTGCTTTTACTCCTCAAGCTGCTTTTGGCGGTGCGGTGGGAACGTCAATCATGATTGCCTTGCAAATGGGTTGTGCCCGCGGTTTGTTCTCCAATGAATCTGGTTTGGGTTCTTCTCCTTTGGTGGCTTCTGCTGCTGTTACTCGAAATCCTGCTCGTCAGGCATTAATTTCTATGACGGGTACCTTTTGGGATACGGTTGTTGTTTGCGCTCTTACCGGCCTTGCGCTTGTTACTTCTATTCTTGCTAATCCCGACATTGCAGCAACGTTTGTTGAGGGTGGCTTTGTTGGGGCATCTGCTGCGTTGGTAACTACGGTATTCGCACAGATTCCCGTTGTTGGCTCGGTGGTGTTGTGTATTGGGCTGGTTTTGTTTGCCTATTCCACCATGCTTGGTTGGTCGTACTATGGCAATCGTTGTATTACCTATTTATTTGGGAAAAATGCCATCCGTCCTTATCAGATAGTATTTATTTTTATTTGCTTCTTAGGCGCCATTGGTGTTTCTGGTTTTGTTTGGGATATCTCCGACATGACCAATGCCCTTATGGCTATTCCAAACTTAATTGCTGTGCTGGGGCTTTCGGCCTTAATCGCGCATGAAACTAAACATTATGTGTACCAGAATAATCTTGATGAGGTTGACAACACGCCTATTCCTATTGAGGAGGCCAAGTAGCAAGTAGCAATTTGAGGAGGGCGTTGGCGTTCTCTATCTCTATGTAAGGTTCTCTGCTTGTTTGAGCAGAGAACCTTCTTTATAGCCTTCAACAAACGATAAAAAACATTCAAGTGCTAGAGATTTATGTGCTCCTTTTTTGGTTGCAAGCATAATGGTTCGGGTAAGGGGAGGGTTAAGTGGCTTCAGGATAACGCTTGAAGAAATCCGTTGCAGCGAAAGACGATATCCAACACCAATGCCCAGATGTTGTTCTACCAAGGCTGCAGCAAGCTCATCTTCTTGAGCAGCAAAAGAAATCGTTGTTTGAATATTGTTGGCGCGCAAATAGTGATGAAAATCTCCTTCTTGTACACCCGTCATAACCAAAGGGTGTTTTTCAAAAATGTCAGCATCAATAGTTGGGGTATGTAAAGCCTCAGCATTGCTGGAAAAGTAGTTTTTTGGCAACACGGCAACCGCTTCATCTGAATAAAATGGCGTACATAAAATTTTATTGCTTGAAGCTGCGTTTTGTAAAAAGCCTATGTCGATGGTTTCATCGATAAGCGCCTGTTCAATACTTGCGAACGAGAGATGGTCTATCTCAAAGCGTATATTTGGGTGTTCTTTATTAAAGGCAGCTAACAGCTCGGGGAGAATATTAAGTGAGACGCTCGTGATTGAACCGATGCGAACAAGCCCTGTTTCGCTTCCTTTGATAGAGGCTATTTTTTCTTCAAGGGAGCGGTGTGTATTAACGAGGGTTTGCAAATAGGGAAGAAGCTCTTTGCCTTCAGGGGTAATAACATTTTCTTTTTTACTTCTGATAAGAAGCGTAATGCCCCATTCCTTTTCTACGGAATTAACCAGGTGGGTGATGCCTGATTGGGTATAGCCAGTCTGTTTGGCTGCTTCGGTGAAGCTTTTTTGGCGCAGCGCACTCAGTAATATTTCAAAGCGTGATTTCATGATGTCCTCTTACTGGTTTTCTTACTATGAAATATCTTCATAGTAAGTATAAGAAACATGACGATTATTAATAATAAAACCTCTCTATACTTTTAGAAAGAAAGTAAAAGCAAGTAAAGGTAGGAGGGGTTTTATGTCACACACCAAAGCGGAGCTTTTAATGCTCACCATAGCGATGGCCTGGGGAATGTCGTGGATTTTTATGAAAATGGGTCTTGAAGATCTTCCTATTTTTAGCATTGTATTTATGCGTTTTGGGGTGGCCTTTATTGTTGTTGCTCTAATTTTTATCAAACGCTTTAAAACAATTACGGTGCCCACATTTTTGAGTGCTTGTGTAAGCGGGTTGCTCCTTTTTAGCGTTGTTGCCTGCGTGTTGTATGGGCTTGAAACAACTTTGGCATCAACGGGGGCTTTTTTGATTTCGGTTACAACGGTATTTGTTGCAGTTATACAGGCGGTGTTGGTAAAAAAACTCCCGGGGCTTGATATTGTTATTGCCATCGTTTGCTGTGTTGCCGGAGTGGCGCTGTTAAGTAATGCCAATCTTACTGAATTTGATATGGGATCGCTTTGGATTGTTGTTGCTGCATTTCTTAACGCCGTCTACATTGTTTTTGTTGGTTGGGCTTCAAAAAAAGAAGCAGTTGATGCGCTCAATCTTGGAATTTTGCAGCTCGGGGTAACAGCTTTGCTTTCAGGGGGCGCAGCCATTACTACCGCTACGCTTGTTATGCCAAGCACAACAAATGCTTGGATTGCAGTGTTGGGGTTGGCGCTGGTTTGTACAGCTTATTGCTTTGTGTTGCAGCCTGTGGTGCAAGGGTATTCAACGCCTGAGCGCACGGGGGTTATTTGGTCTACGGAATCACTCTTTTCGGCACTTTTTGCTTTTGTGTTGTTAGGAGAAGTATTAAGCGCAAGCAATATTGTTGGGGCAGTTTTGGTTATGGCTGGGGTAATTATCGCCCTCATTGATTGGAAAAGGGTGTTTGATCGTCGTTCATTTTTGCCCGATTGAGCGGTAGCGATGGGGTAAAACTTTGGCTGCTCATAAGCCAAAAACACATAAGCAAAACATAATTAAAAAAAATTTTTCTTGACTGGGGAGTTTTTGCGAAGTATCTTATTAAATTGCGTCTTTTTGCAAAAAACTAGGTTCCATTGAAGGAGGAATTGACTCGTGGTTCAAGCTAAAAAACCCGACTCCACCAGCCGTTATAGGAATCGCAGAAGCTTTGCTAAGATCCCTGACGTCATGGACGTTCCAAATCTTATTGCCATTCAAACGGCCAGCTTCAAGCAATTCATGGAAGAAGGTCTCAAAAATGCCTTCTCCGATATGAGCCCTATTGAATCTAACACTAAAGATATGTGCGTCGAATTCGGAGCATATGAATTCGGAGAACCTAAGTATAGTGTAGATGAATGTAAAACACGTGATGTTTCGTATCAGGCTCCTTTATTTGCCGAGATTCGCTTTATTAATCGCGAAACGGGCGAAATTAAAGAGCAGAATGTTTTTATGGGCGATTTCCCTCTCATGACTCCTCGCGGAACCTTTATCATTAATGGTACTGAGCGTGTTGTTGTTTCTCAGTTGGTTCGCAGCCCTGGTGTTTATTTCTCATCTGAGCGTGACAAAACCTCTGACAAAACCATCTACAATGCAAAGGTTATTCCTTCGCGTGGTGCTTGGCTTGAGTTTGAAACCGATAAACGCGATGTTCTTTCTGTTCGTATTGACCGTAAGCGTAAACAGCCGGCAACACTTGTTTTGCGTGCTCTTGGTATCGCCGAGACGCGGGAAGAAATTCTTAACATCTTAGGTGAATCGGAAATGGTCGTGCGTACGCTTGATCGCGACCCTGCAACAACAAAAGAAGAAGCGCTTATTGAGTTATATCGCCGCTTCCGTCCTGGTGAGCCTCCAACAATCGATTCTGCTCGTACCTTGCTCGATGGCTTGTTTTTTAATCCTCAGCGCTACGACCTTGCCAAGGTTGGTCGCTACAAAATTAACAAGAAGCTTGGGTTTGATCCTGAAAATGATGCTTCTACCCTAACGCAGGAAGACATTATTGAAACCATGCGCTACATTGTTGCCTTACATGATGGGGCAGAGGGCGTAGCCACTGACGATATCGACCATTTTGGTAACCGTCGTATTCGCACCGTTGGCGAATTGATTCAAAATCAGTTCCGTATTGGTCTGTCTCGTATGGAGCGCGTTGTGCGCGAGCGCATGAGCATGCAGGAGCCCGACGACATCACGCCGCAGAGCTTGATTAACATTCGTCCTATTGTTGCTGCTATTAAAGAATTCTTTGGTTCTTCTCAGCTCTCTCAATTCATGGATCAATCAAACCCTGCTGCCGGTATTACGCACAAGCGCCGTTTATCTGCGCTTGGTCCTGGTGGTTTGTCGCGCGAGCGTGCAGGCTTTGAGGTTCGCGACGTTCACACCTCGCATTATGGCCGCATGTGCCCGATTGAAACTCCTGAAGGTCCTAACATTGGTTTGATTGGCTCGCTTGCAACCTATGCGCGCATCAATCCGTATGGCTTTATTGAGACGCCGTATCGTCGCGTTATTGACGGAAAAGTTTCTGACGATATTGATTACCTCACCGCAGATGAGGAAGAAAAATACACCATTGCTCAGGCAAACGAAACTTTTAATCTCGATACGCGCGAGTTTGGTCATTTTGATGATGACGGAACATTCGTTAAGGCTGCTAAGGTTTTATGTCGTACCAAAGATGCCAACGGAGTATTCGGTGAGCCTGACGAGGTTGATCCCATGAACGTTCAGTATATGGATGTTTCACCTCGCCAGATGACATCGGTTGCTACGTCGTTGATTCCGTTTTTGGAGCACGATGATGCAAACCGTGCGTTGATGGGCTCTAACATGCAGCGCCAAGCAGTGCCCTTGCTCCGTCCTAATGCTCCTTTGGTTGGTACGGGCATTGAGCACCGCATTGCTGTTGATTCTGGCGAAATCTTGGTTGCTCAAAACAATGGTGTGGTTGATTATGTTGATGGTCAAACCATTATTGTTGAGCGCGAAGACGGCGAATATGATGAGTATCTTATTCCTAAATTCCGCCGCTCTAACCAAAGTGGCTGCATGAACCACAAGCCAATTGTTTCCAAAGGCGATAAAGTTTATAAAGGCGATGTTTTGGCTGATGGTCCTTCGTGCGATAAGGCAGAGCTTTCGCTGGGTCAAAATCTCATGGTTGCCTACATGCCGTGGGAAGGCTACAACTACGAGGACGCTATCATCGTTTCTGAGCGCGTTGTTGCCGAAGATTTGCTAACCTCCATCCATATTTCAGAGTATGAAATTGATGCACGTGATACCAAGCTTGGTCCTGAAGAAATTACGCGTGAAATCCCCAATATCTCTGAGGATATGATTTCTGACCTTGATGCTGATGGCATTATCCGCGTTGGTGCCGAGGTATTCCCGGGCGATGTTTTGGTTGGCAAAGTAACCCCTAAGGGCGAAACTGAGCTTACTGCTGAAGAGCGTCTTTTGCGTGCAATTTTTGGCGAAAAAGCTCGCGAGGTTCGCGATACCTCGCTTAAAGTTCCTCATGGCTCTGGTGGTCGTGTTATTGATGTTGTGCGATCTTCTCGTCTTGATGGCGATGAGCTTGCGCCTGGCGTTAATGAGTTGGTACGCGTTTTTGTTGCTCAAAAGCGCAAGATTCAGCAGGGCGATAAGCTTTCTGGCCGTCACGGTAACAAGGGTGTTATTTCACGCATTCTTCCTGTTGAAGATATGCCTTACTTGGCAGACGGCACGCCCGTTGATGTTATTTTAAACCCCTTGGGTGTTCCTTCTCGTATGAATGTTGGACAGCTTCTTGAAAACCATCTTGGATGGGCTGCTAAATGGGGTTGGTCTGACGATGAAGAAACCGATGAGGTTGTAGAAGGGCCAATGCATGTAGCTACGCCGGTATTTGACGGTGCTACTGAAAAAGAAATTTCTGATGCTATTGAAAAGGCAAATCGCAACCTTGTTAACATGCATCGCAAGAAGTACGGCGATCATGCACGCATTGAGTTTGTGCCGCAGCTCTCTCGCACGGGTAAAACATGGCTCTATGATGGTCGCACGGGTGAGAAATTCCGTGAGCCTATCACGGTTGGTCAGTCGTACATCTTAAAACTTGGTCACCTGGTAGACGATAAGATTCATGCTCGCTCTACCGGTCCTTACAGCTTGATTACCCAGCAGCCTTTGGGTGGTAAAGCTCAGTTTGGCGGCCAGCGCTTTGGTGAGATGGAAGTTTGGGCTCTGTATTCTTATGGTGCTTCTAACGTGCTGCAAGAGATTTTGACCATTAAGTCAGACGATACCTCAGGGCGCGTTAAGGCCTATGAGGCAATTGTTAAGGGCGAAACTATTCCTGCCCCAGAGGTTCCAGAATCGTTTAAGGTTTTGATTAAAGAAATGCGCTCGTTGTGCTTAAACGTTGAGCTTGAGGGTCATGCTCATGAGGCGATTGACATTTTGCATGACACCGAAAATGACACTGAGGAATTGCTTGGCGCTCCTCTTGATTCTCCTGCTGAAGAAGAGGACGACCTGTTAGGCTCTATCGCTGCTGAACTGGGCGATATTCTCAATGATGGAAATGAAAAGGAAACCGATGACACAATTGATCTTATCGGTAAGGGAGAGGAGATGTAAATGACTGAATTTGACGTAAATAATTTTGACGCTATCCGCATCTCTCTCGCTAGCGCTGAAGATGTTCGTGGCTGGTCTCGCGGTGAGGTTAAAAAACCAGAAACTATTAACTATCGAACCCTAAAGCCAGAAAAAGATGGCTTGTTCTGCGAAAAAATCTTTGGTCCTACCAAGGATTGGGAGTGTGCGTGCGGCAAATATAAGCGCATTCGTTTTAAGGGCATTGTTTGCGAGCGCTGTGGCGTTGAAGTAACGCGTTCTAAGGTTCGCCGCGAGCGCATGGGTCACATTGAGTTAGCTGCTCCCGTTTCTCATATTTGGTACTTCAAAGGCTCTCCTTCTCGCTTGGGTTATCTTTTGGATATTGCTCCTAAAGAGTTGGAAAAAGTTCTTTATTTTGCAAGCTCTATTATTACCAAGGTTGATAAAGAGGCTCGCGAAGAAGATGCTGAAGAGTTGCGCGATGAGTTGGCAGCCGATTTGGAAGAATTGGATGCTGAGCGCGATCGCTTGATAGAGGCAACCCGCCGTCTTTCTGTTGATTACACTCCTGAAGAGGATGAATTTGTCGATACGATCGATGAAGACGAGCGTATGACTCCTGAAGAAGTTGAGGCAGAAATTGCCGATATTTTTGAGGAGTTTAATGAGCGTAAGGCTTTACGCACTGAAGCACTTGATGCTTTTATGAAAATCGAGCCAAAGCAGTTAGTTCCTGATGAGGCACTCTATCGTGAGATGCGCCTTAACTACTCCGATTATTTTAAGGGTGGTATGGGTGCTGAGGCAGTGCGCGATCTGTTGGACGAAATTGATCTTAGTGCAACTGCTGATGAGCTCCGTGAAACGGTAGCAACAGGCAAAGGCCAAAAACGTACCAAGGCTATTAAGCGCCTTAAAGTTGTAGATGCATTTTTGCATTCTTCCAATAAGCCATCCGATATGATTTTGGACGTAATTCCGGTTATTCCTCCTGATCTTCGTCCGATGGTTCAGTTAGATGGTGGTCGCTTTGCCACTTCTGACCTCAATGATTTATATCGTCGCGTTATCAATCGCAACAATCGCTTGAAGCGTCTTCTTGATTTGGGTGCTCCTGAAATCATCGTTAATAACGAAAAGCGTATGTTGCAAGAGGCGGTTGACAGCTTGTTTGATAATGGGCGTCGTGGTCGTCCCGTTACAGGTCCTGGTAATCGTCCTTTGAAGTCGCTTTCCGATATGCTTAAGGGTAAGCAGGGTCGTTTCCGTCAAAACTTGCTTGGTAAACGCGTTGACTATTCTGGTCGTTCGGTAATTGTGGTAGGTCCGCAGTTAAAGCTTCATCAGTGCGGTTTGCCTTCCGCCATGGCGCTTGAATTGTTTAAGCCATTTGTAATGAAGCGCTTAGTTGAACTTGAATATGCTGCCAACATCAAGGCGGCAAAGCGCGCCGTTGACCGTGGGGCAAGCTATGTTTGGGACGTTTTGGATCAGGTTATTACCGAGCATCCCGTTCTCCTTAATCGTGCTCCTACGTTGCATCGCTTAGGTATTCAAGCGTTTGAGCCTGTTCTTGTTGAGGGTAAAGCAATTCGTTTGCATCCTCTGGTATGTACTGCCTTTAACGCCGACTTCGACGGCGACCAGATGGCTGTTCATGTTCCCTTGGGCAATGAGGCTCAGGCAGAAGCTCGCGTGCTTATGCTTTCGGCTAACAATATCAAGTCGCCTGCTCATGGTCGTCCGCTTACGGTTCCAACTCAGGATATGATTATCGGTTTGTACTACCTAACGGCAGCGCGCGATAATTTCCCTGGTGAGGGTCGTGCATTTATCGATTTTGCCGATGCTATGAATGCTTATGACGCTCGTGCCGATCTTGACCTTCAGGCTAAGATTTGGGTTCGCTTAACCAAAGACACAAAAGTTGCTTCTGCCTTTGGCGTGTTTGAGGAGCACAAAGCGGGCGAGCGCATTGAAACAACGGTGGGTCGCATTACCTTTAACGCTGTTTTGCCTGATGATTATCCATTCTTGAACTATGAAATGAACAAGACCGAGATTTCTCGTTTGGTTGAGGATTGCTGCAATCACTACACCACCAGCGAGATGGGTCCTATTCTTGATGGTTTGAAAGAGGCTGGCTTCCACTACGCAACACGCGCTGGTGTTACGGTTTCTGTCTACGATGCAACCATTCCTCCCACTAAGGGTGAAATCTTAGAGCGCGCGGATGAAAAAGTTGCCGCTATTGACGAAGACTACGAAATGGGTCTCATGTCTGACGAAGAGCGTCATAAGCAAATTGTTGACATCTGGAATGCTGCAAACGAAGAAGTTGGCGAAGCTATGGCCAACAACTTCGATAAATTCAATCCAATCTACATGATGGCCTTCTCTGGTGCTCGTGGTAACATCAAGCAGATTCGTCAGCTTGCTGGTATGCGTGGTTTGATGTCTGACCCGAAGGGCGAGATTATCGACCGTCCTATTAAGGCAAACTTCCGCGAGGGTCTTTCGGTATTGGAATACTTTATTTCTACCCATGGTGCTCGTAAAGGCTTGGCAGACACCGCCTTGCGTACCGCTGACTCCGGATACCTAACTCGTCGTTTGGTTGATGTTGCTCAAGATGTTATTATTCGCGAAATTGATTGCGGCACCACCGATGGCATTGAGTGTTCGATCTTAAATGCCAAGGGTGAAGTTGACGATTCTTTGGTTGGTCGTTGCTTAGCAGAGCCTGCGGTAAGCAAAACAACAGGTGAAGTAATTATGGAAGCAGGGGAGTATCCTTCCTCCGTTGCCCAGTTGCAAGCGTTGGTTGATGCGGGTGTTACTACTATTAAACACCGTGCTGTTATGACCTGCCATGCTGAGCATGGTATTTGCCAGAAGTGCTACGGTTGGGATTTGGCAACCTCTCGTCCTGTTAATATCGGTACTGCAGCTGGCATTATTGCTGCTCAGTCTATTGGTGAGCCTGGCACACAGCTTACCATGCGTACGTTCCATACCGGCGGTGTTGCAGGTGAAGATATTACGCATGGTCTTCCTCGTGTTACTGAGTTGTTTGAGGCACGCAAGCCTAAGGGTCAAGCTGTTCTTGCAGAGATTGCTGGCACCCTTCAGGTTGCTGGTGATAAAAACAGCAAAACGCTTACCATTCATGATCAAGAGGGCAACATTCGTGAGTACGTTGTCTCAGCTCGTGCTCAGCTTTTGCCGGGTGTATCTGATGGCTGCGAAGTTGCGGTTGGTCAGCAGCTTACTAAGGGCTCAGTTAATCCTCACGATTTACTGCGTTTGACCGATCCAAACACCACGCTTCGCTACATTGTTGATCAGGTTCAGGATGTGTATGTATCTCAAGGTGTAGATATTAACGATAAGCATATCGAGGTTATTGCGCGCCAGATGCTTCGCAAGGTTGCTGTTACCGATCCGGGCGATTCTGATTATCTGCCAGGGCGTCAGGTTAACCGTTTTGAGTTTGAAAAAGTTGCTAATGAGTTGGTTCTTGAGGGCAAAAATCCTCCTGTTGGTCAGCCGTTGCTTTTGGGTATCACTAAAGCTTCGCTTGCAACCGATTCGTTCCTCTCTGCTGCTTCATTCCAAGAAACCACCAAGGTGTTAACCGATGCGGCTATTGAGGGCAAAATCGATACCCTCCAGGGGTTGAAGGAAAACGTTATCATTGGTAAGCCAATTCCTGCTGGTACTGGTCTTAAGCGCTACCACGATGTGGGGCTTACCTATCGTGGTGTTCCGGTGAGCAAGCCTGAGGGCGATCGTTTGCCTGATTCTGCTCCAGAAGCTTTGCGTGAGATCGAAGAGTTGCTGCCTCAGCCACAAGATTGGTCGCTTGATGGCGAGGGATACTTAGGCGCTGGTTCTGATTATGCAAGCTATTTCGCTTCCATTACGGCAGGGTATCGTGCTAATAATCTTACCGATGAAGAGGCGCGCCTCTATATCTATGACGATCTGGGTGTTTCGCAGCGTTGGGCTAACAAGTTTAGCGAGGCGGGCATTGAAACGGTAGCCGATTTGGTCGGTCATACTGAAGATGAGTTATTGCGCATTGAAGGTATTGGAACTAAGGCTATTGAAGAGCTTAAGCAAGGTCTTGAAGCTCACGGATTGTCTAAGGTTATCGAAGATGATCTCTCCGCTTCACGAGACGATATGAGCCAGTTGCTTGACATGGTATTCTCTCCGGATGATACGGTGCTTATTGGTGGCGATAAGCCTGCAACCTTTAACACCGAAGGAGAAGATATGCTTGGTGAAGCGCTTCCTCCACGTTCGTATCAGCGCAATCTTGAAGAGTTGGATGCGTTATTAGGGTCTTCCGATTTGGGTTTTGGAATTATTGGCGAAGAGAATGATGCTTCTTCAAGTTCTGATTCCGAATAAGCTCGCTATCTGGTAGTGCCTGGTGGCAAGAGAACATAATGCAAAGCGCCCTCGGTTTTCGGGGGCGCTTTCGTAAGAGAAGCTTTTCTAGGAGAATACATGAGTTCTTTTCTGTTTTCTGATATCTCGCTTTTAACCGATGAGGGAGCTATTTTGCCTCATGCATATGTGGCTGTTTCGGGAGTAGTTATCGAGTATGTTGGCACTGAAGATCCGCGAAAAAACGCCGCCGTTTCTTATGATGAAATTTATGACGGCAGGGGAAGGTTACTGATGCCAGGGCTTTATAATGCCCATGCTCATGTTCCTATGACGCTTTTGCGTGGTCGGGGGGAAAATCTTGATCTAGACCACTGGCTCAATGATGCTATCTTTCCTTTTGAAGCGCATATTACCGACGATGATGCCTATGTTGCTACCATGCTTGGCATTGCCGAAATGCTGCGGTTTGGTGTTGTTTCGTTTTCTGATATGTACTATCAATCAGATGCGCGTGCTAAGGCCATTATTGAATCAGGCATAAAAGCCAATCTTGGCCATTCAATTGTTTGCTTTGACCCAGAAAAATCATATCAAGATCTTCCTGAGTGTAAGCTTAATGAGCGTTTGGTGAGGGAGTATCACGCATCGGCTGATGGGCGCTTGCTTATAGATTTTAATTTGCATGCCGAATACACTTCAACAAAACAAGTTGCCCAAGGCTTAGCTGCTGCTGCGGCACAGGCGGGTGTTCGCATGCAGGTTCATGTAAGCGAAACGCAACATGAAGTTGAGGGATGTAAAGAGCGTCATGGTTGCTCGCCGGTTGCTTATCTTGATGAGTGTGGGCTGTTTGACATTCCAGCAACGGCTGCTCATTGCGTTTGGCTTGATGAAGACGATTATCGCATTCTTTCGGAAAAAAAGGTATTTGTTGCAACGTGCCCTGCGTCTAATGCAAAACTAGGAAGCGGCATTGCCGATGTTGTAGGCATGCAAAAAGCGGGTATCGCTCTTACCTTGGGCACCGATGGTGTGGCAAGTAATAACAACCATAATATGTTTAAAGATCTCTACCTTCTCGCTTTGATGCAGCGAGCACAGCAAGCTAATCCTCGGGGGCTGTCTTCTCAAGAACTCATCGCAATAGCAACGCGCAATGGTGCCTTATCGCAAGGGCGCAGCAATTGCGGTTTGATACAAAAAGGTGCTCGCGCAGATTTAATAGTGCTTGATATTGACACTCCTTGGATGGTTCCTGTTGATTCTCCTACGGGTAATATAGTGTATTCAGCTGAGGGAAGCGATGTTGTTTTAACTATGGTTGATGGCTCGGTTCTTTATAAAGAGGGCGAGTATTTTACGATAGATATTGAACGAATGAAACACGAGACGGTTCATGCTCGTACTGCCATTCTTTCAAAAATGATCGCTCAAGATGCCGCTCAATAGCGTTATGCGGCAAGCTTGCAACGTATGATTCATAAAAGCAGACAATATTTAGTATGTTTGCGATGCCAGGTAAGGATTTAACAGATGAAAACGTATCTGAGTAACAATCAAACTCCACCCCAAAGCCAGATTGGCGATGCTCTTGAATCGCTTGCCTGTATTATTGGTGAGCGCAAAAATGCAGGAGAAGAAAGCTACACGTTTCGTCTGCTTACGGGGGATCTTGATAAGTTGTTAAAAAAACTTGTTGAAGAGGCCCATGAAACAACGCTTGCTGCCAAAGATATTCAATCGCTTGTAGGCCGTGAGCATACGAGCGAAGAATATCAGCAAAATCTTGATCATTTGCGCTATGAGGCGGGCGATGTTATGTATCATCTTCTTGTTGTACTTGAGCGCTGCGGCATTGGTCTTGATGAGTTGGCGGCAGAACTTAATTCTCGCATGTCAGAGAGTGAAATCGCTCATCGAGAAGGGGTTTTGCTTCTCAAGCCAGAATATATTAATAGAGGAAATCACTAAGCACATACCTAGTTATTGTGTAAGCTCCAAGATAGTGAGGTTGAAATAATGGCAAACTTATTTGGCACCGATGGTGCACGTGGTGTTGCAAATATTGAACTGAGTGCTTCTATCGCATTTAAACTTGGTCAGGCAGCGGTTGAATTTTTGGGCAAAACTATTGTCGTAGGAAAAGATACGCGCATTTCTGGGGATATGCTCGAGGCGGCTCTTAATGCAGGAATTATGAGCATGGGGGGCACGGTTTTGGCGGCGGGTATCATTCCAACACCGGGCGTTGCCTTTTTAACGCGTGAGCTCCATGCCGATGGAGGCGTGGTAATTTCTGCTTCTCATAATCCACCTGAGTATAACGGCATTAAATTTTTTGATGGCAAAGGGTTTAAGCTTGCCGATGAAGTTGAAAGCAAGCTAGAAAATTTTGTTGATGCGGGCGGCGCAACGCCAGATCAGCTTGTTGGTGGTGCTGAAGTTGGTGTGGTTGTTCCTTTAGAAAACGCCTGCGAGCTTTATATTAATCATGCAATAGAAACGGTGCGCGCAGAAGGTATTTCATTTGAAGGGCTCAAGGTTGCTCTTGATGTTGGTCATGGTGCAGCCTCTCTTACGACTGCTGCTGCTTTGGAAGCCCTAGGTGCTGAGGTAGTGGTAATCAACGATGATTTTTCTGGAACCGATATCAACGTGGAGTGTGGTTCAACCCATCTTGCTCCGTTAAAAGAGCTGGTTGAGCAAACGGGCGCTCAAATAGGTATTGCTCACGATGGGGATGCCGATAGGGTTATGTTCATCGATGAGAAGGGCAACGAAATAGATGGCGATATTGTAGAAGCCGTATGCGCCATTGATCTTAGAGAGAGAGGGCTACTTCAAGGTAACACCGTCGTTTCAACGGTTATGTGCAACCTTGGCTTTATGCATGCCATGAAGCAAGCAGGCATTGAGGTAATTCAAACTCAGGTTGGCGATAGGTATGTGCTCGAGCAGCTTCGTCAGGGTGGCTACGTGCTTGGCGGAGAGCAAAGCGGACACATGATTTTTCTTGAGCATAATTCAACAGGAGATGGCCTGGTTACCGCATGCCAATTTGTTTCTGCTTGCTTGCGAAAGGGTGGCGTAGTTTCTCGTGTAGCATCGGTTATGAAGCGCTTTCCTCAAGAGCTTATTAACGTTAAGGTTTCTGACAAGCATGCCGTTGGGTCTAATGAGGTTGTCGCGGCAACCATTGAGCGCGAAGAGCAAACTCTTGGTGAATCGGGGCGCATTTTGGTACGACCGAGCGGCACCGAGCCTTTAGTTCGCGTTATGGTTGAAGCGCCAACACATGATGAGGCTTTTGCGGTGGCCAACACAATAGCAACGGTTATCAAAGAGCAGCTTGGGGCGGAATAACGAGCGTATCTGGAATAGTTAGTCAACATAACGAGAATGCCCAAAAGGGCCAGAACGGCTAGAGTAATCACCATAACTTTTTTATGGGCAACATTTAAGCATAGGTGGTCAGCGCAGCATCTATGCTAAGATTTGACATTGATAGTGCAAGATCGGAAGGAAGTTTGTATGTCAGGACATTCAAAATGGGCAACAACAAAGCATCGTAAAGCAGCCCAGGACGCTAAGCGCTCGGCGCTGTTTTCAAAGCTTTCGCGCAACATTACGGTAGCAGCCAAAGAAGGCGGCGATCCTAACCCTGACAACAATGCTTCTCTTGCTGCTGCAATTGATAAGGCAAAAAGTTATTCGCTGCCAAAAGATAAAATCAAAACCGCAATAGATAAAGCGTTTGGTTCAGGCAAAGATGCTGCTAATTATGAAACAGTAGTGTATGAGGGCTATGGTCCGTGTGGTGTTGCTATTTATTGTGAAGCACTTACCGATAACCGCAATCGCACTGCTGCCGATGTTCGCGCAGCCTTTACTCATCATGGCGGAAATTTAGGCACATCGGGTTCGGTTGCATTCCAATTTGAGCGCAAGGGTCAAATCATCGTAGAAAAAATTATCAAAAGCGAAGAAAAAAAGGTTGCCGACAAAGAAAACGCTGTTGATGAAGATGAATTTATGATGGCAGTGGCCGAAGCAGGCGGAAGCGATTATGAAGATGCGAGTGAGGAATGGATTGTCTACACTGCGCCTTCTGATTTAATGGCGGTAAAAAATGCGCTTAATGAAGCGGGTATTATTACTAAAGGCGCCGAGTTTATCATGGAGCCAACCACTCCTGCGACAGTAAGTGTTTCTGATGCCAAAAAAGTTATGCGCTTAATAGACCGTCTAGAAGAGCTTGAAGATCTTCAAAATGTGTATCACGCCATGGATATTACCGATGAAATTGCAGAAGCTCTTGATGAGTAACTAAACTTCTTACTTTAGATTAAAGCTAACGAATTACAGCGTCATCCATGCCTTGTAAGGGTGCGGGTGGCGCTGTAGGTTGTATGTCTTAAATTTGGCAATTCAGCGCCTTAAAAACTTTATGAAAACACCTAAAACTTGGATTATGGGGTAAGTTTTTTTACCGTTGCTGTGGTACTATTAACCTACTTTCAGCATTAAACGCACTACTTATTCACACTACGATGCTCGAGGGGTTTATTAGGTGTCTGAACAGGCGAATATCCTTTCTTTTGATGAGGTTAAATCCCATAGGGTTTCTCGCCGTCGTTCTAATACATCGCAAACTCGGCGCAATTCTTCGTTTCCTCAAAATTCCATCGCATACACTGCACACAACAATGGTTTGCGCGTTTCTCGTTCAAACACATTTGACCGCAAGAGGGTTGCTGGCGCTGTAGCGCGCGATATTCCTTCAAGGCGCGCTCAACAGTTTCAAACATCTCGCGCAACTCACCCAGGCGATTCGCGCAAAAAGGGCTCGTCTTCTATTTCGCCTAGGCGCAACGCATATACCTCCAGAACAACGTATTCTCGAGGAGGTTCTGCGCGTTCGGTTTCGCAAAGCCAAAGCAATCAGACGTCAAGGGGTGCAGCGGAAGATCTTACCTTTATGCAGGGCATTAAAAAACGTGCCCGTTCCATAAAGGCGGAGAGAGAGTTTAGTAAAACAATCGGTTCAGAAAGACCAAGCGCTCAAGAGGCTACGAGCAGAGCTGCCCTTTACAACATGCGTATGGGCAGAACGCAAAAGCGCTCAACAAAAATGCAACAGGGAAGCAGCAATAAGAACGCATCTTCATCAAAGGTTCAAGGCTCATTGTTTTCTCGGTTTGCTTCATGGGCAAGCCCCGCAATTATGTCGCGGTTGGTGATTGCAGGATGTTGTGTTTTATTTACCTTTGTTATGCTCTATCAACCTTTGGCTGATTATTACGGAGAAGCTCGGCAACTCCAAAAGCTAGAAGCTGAATATTCTGCGCTAGAAGAGAAGAATGCCTCCCTTCAATCAGAGATCGATTATTTGAGTACTGATGAAGGGCTAGAGGATTACGCCCGCTATAAACTTGGGTATGTGCGCGCCGATGAACAAACAGCAACGGTTGAGAATGTGGCATCGTCAACCACCAATACCGAAGAGAATGAAACAATTTTTTATTCCATTCCTCAAGGAACTATTTCTGCGCCCGATACCTGGTATTCAGGCGTTTTAGATGTTGTTTTTGGTTATGGAAAGTAACACGGATGAAATTTGCTGCTATTGATATTGGAACGGTGACTTGCAGGCTTTTGATCGCCGATATTCATCAGGGTGTTCTCACTGAAATTTTGCGGCGTTGTGCAATCACTAATCTTGGTGTTGGGGTAGACAAAACCTCTTGCTTGCAGCATGACGCAATTGCGTGCGTAGTGAATCAGGTAAAAGAATATCTTACCATCATTGATTCTGAGAGTGAGGCATGCGGTGCTGCATGCAGCAAGGAAGCGAGTGCCAAAGCCAGTACAAAAACTGCACGCACAACAGCGCGCATGCCTATTGTCGCTTTTGCAACAAGCGCTGCCCGTGATGCAAAAAACTCACAGGAGCTCGTTGCTGCATTAAAAACTCTCGGCGTTGATCTATCGGTTATTTCAGGAACAAAAGAGGCTTCACTTTCATTTAGGGGAGCCTCTTCATGCTTTGCCAATGAGGCTTTATTGGTGGTTGATATTGGAGGCGGGTCTACCGAGGCTATTTTTGGCTTTGCAGGGCAAGAGCCCCTCTACAGTCACTCGTTTAATATAGGTTGTCGCAGGATTACCGAGCGCTTTTTGTTTTCTGACCCTCCCAGCGCCGACGAACTAGCGTTAGCGCGCGCCTACATAACCAACGAAATGAAGCCTTATTTTGTGAAGTGTTTGCAGGCGTTTCCCGCTCGTCTTGACAGGGTGGTGGCAGTTGCAGGAACGGCAACCAGTGTTGTTTCCATCGATAAAAAAATGAAATTGTACGATTCGGCAGCCGTTCATAAAACAGTTGTTTCGCTCGATACGCTTGTTGGTATTTCTCGTATGCTAGCAGCAAAGCCGCTCGAACAGCGCCAACAAGTTATTGGCTTGGAGCCTCAAAGGGCTCCTGTTATTGTTGCGGGGATGCTCATTCTTGAAGCTATTCTTAATCTTGTAGACAAAGATGCTTTTACCGTGAGTGAGTTGGATATTTTGCACGGTATTTTGCTTGAAGAATCCAACACTTATTTGTTATGATGACAAAGCTGTATCTTAGATAGCACCAAGGGAGCGTGGCGGAATTGGCATACGCAGCGGACTTAAAATCCGCCGCCTTCGGGCTTGAGGGTTCGAGTCCCTCCGCTCCTACCAGTTCTTTGTTATCTCTACCTTCTACGATGTAAGACGCAGTTTTGTAGATAGCAATAACGGTACAATCCGAAAGCGAATTTATGACCATTACTAATCAGCAGTCAAACTACCGTGGTGCTCAAAGCTTATTTGAAGATTTTCTTGCTTGTAAGTCAGGCGTCATTGATAAAACAGCCTCTCAGAGTTCACCTGCTTTATTTGAGGAATATCTCAATACTTGTGCAGATAGAGCGGGGGATATCATCAATTCGTTTATTCCTCAGGGCTCTCACCCCGATATGAAAACGTATCTCTATGATCCTTTGTTGGCTTATAGCAAAAATGCCGGCAAGCGTCATCGTCCTTTAATTTGTATCGCAGCATGCAATGCTGTTGGAGGCGAGGAATATCGTGCATATTCTTCTGCGGCAGCTATTGAACACTTTCATACTGCAGCCCTTATTCATGACGATATCGCCGATGAGGCAGAGTTGCGTCGCGGCAAACCCTGCATGCATTTAACTGAGGGCGAAGGTCTTGCTATTAACGCGGGAGATCTGGCCCTTTCTATTGTTAATGGCATTGTTATGAACGATCCAAATCTCGATGATGCCATGAAGGTTAAGGTGGCACTTGAGCTTGTCGGTATGGCTCAGAGTACCGTTGAAGGTCAGGCGTTGGATATTGGGTGGGCGCGTGATGGTCGCTACGATATTACCACCGAAGATTATTTAGCCATGGCAACTCATAAAACCGCATATTATTCCGGTGCGGTTCCTCTGGTTGTGGGGGCAATGGTTGGTGGAGCCAGTGAAGAGGTTATTGAAAGTCTTCGTTCGTTTGGTCTTGATACGGGTCTTGCTTTTCAAATTCAGGATGATCTTCTCAATCTCGTGGGAACCAAAGAAGCCAAAGAAAAAGATTATCGAAGCGATATTACCGAAGGCAAACGTACCCTCATAGCAGTTCATGCGATACATAATTCTTCTCAAAGTGAGCGTTTGATAGAAATTCTTTCTTCAAAGGCAAAAGATCCGCAAGTGCTTGAAGAAGCGGTTGTTATTATGAAAAACGCTGGCAGTATTGATTATGCCCGTGCCTATGCTGAAGATTTGGTTGTTCGTGCAAAAGAGCGTTTAATGAAGGTTCTTGAGCCATCTGATGGGCGTGCTATTCTTATTTCAATGGCTGATTGGTTTGTCGATCGTTTGAAATAAGAGAACTATGAAAACTATTACTTTGCATGATACCGGGGCTGCCGTTGAAGATGTTCAGCGAAAGCTTGTTTTTCTCAACTATCTTTCCGAAGCGGATATTTCGGGGGTATTTGATAAGGGTACTGCGCGTGCAGTAAAACGTTTTGCTGCTGATGTGGGTCTTGTTCCAACATCTGAGGTTGATGCGCGCGTTTGGGCTCGTTTGGTTGATGCAACCTATGAGCTGGGCGATCGCGTTTTGTATCTTCGCGTTCCTTATTTTCATGGGCACGATGTTGAGCTTTTACAAAAGGCTCTTTCGGCTCTTGGTTTTTCTTGCGGAATGATTGATGGTATTTTCGGCGTTCATACTGAAGATGCCCTGCGTAAGTTTCAGCTTAATATGGGTTTGCCTTCAGATGGCATTGCCGGTGCCTTCACCTTCCGCGAAATCAATAATTTGCAGCATTCCTGGAAGGATAAGGATGCATTTAGTCCTATTCCTCATCTTGGCTTTGCGCGAGCCTCTGAAGTGCTTGAGCAAAATTTATTGTGTTTGTTTGGCACAACGGAATTTACGCGCTCGATTGCTGCTCGTATGTCAAATTTGGCCATGGCAACCAACCCAACTTCACAGGTTACTAGCGCCGATTCGCTGTTAGTTTCTCCTGATGAATCAATGATGTTTGTGCAAATTCTTGCTGGGGATGAGGCTCCTATCGATCAAATTCCTGTTGTTGAGTTTGAGCCTGAAGAGTCGCTATCGCTTCGTTTGTCGCAAGCGCTGCGTGTTGCTTCTCGCACGAACGAACGCATTGCTCTTCGTATTCCTCAAGAAGCATGGGAAGATGCAGGCGAGGCGCGCTCTGCTCAGCACTATGCCATTATTTTGCTTGATGCTCTTTGCTCTGCTTTGGTTGCGCTTTCAGAATAGCAGTCTGATCTGCCTAAACGCCCGCTTGGAATTACCGAAGTATCCGAAGCTGCACAGCGGTTGAAAGGTCTTCAAATCAACATATGAGTAGCCTTTTAGGAGGGTTATTCAGAATGCTGTCGCAAAGCGACGCGCGAAGAATCCTCTAAAAAAATCTAAAAAATCTTTTCCAAATGTTTGCGTTCCAAATCAAATTTAGTTAGAGTGTACGAGATGTGAGCCCGCTTGAGGGTTCGCCTTAGGCAGCTATAAACGCAGCACTAAGATATAGGAGAAAAGATGCAACACATCATAAAAACACGCTGTGGGGGGGGGCGCTTTTCTAAAGCCTTTTTCCTCTTTACAGTAAGCCTTGCTCTATCGGTACTTGTTGGGAGTTTGGCTCTTACCTTTGCTCCAACAAGTGCTTATGCTGAAGAGCAAACAGGGGAGGCTACCACTGAAGTTTATCTTGTTAAAGATTCAAGTGGAACCACTCCAGAGCAACCTGGTACTACTACCACTACTATCACAACCTCTACCGCACATGGCAGCGGTTCTTCTTCTACTACTAAAACGGGAGATACCACTCCAATTATTCCTCTTGCAATAGCTAGCGTTGTTGCAGCTTTTGCTATCACTGGTGTTGCTATCAAAAAGCACAACACTTCTAAAGCTGTTGCAGGAAAGCATGCTAGTGAAAACAGCATTGGAGGTGTAAACCTCTAATGAATACCCACGTAAAAAAACAAACCACCGTAATAGCTTTAATCTTTGCTTTAATTGCTTCAGTTGCAATTGGTGCAACCTGTTTTGTATCTTCTGCCTTTGCAGACAATACTGATGCTAAAACTGCTTCTACTCAAGCTAAGCTTGTAGCTACCTTTGATGCGCAAGGTAACATCACTGTTCCTAACACCACCATCAAAAACGACACTGACAAAATCGTTACGATAGAAAGTGTTTCAATTACTTCTGACTATGACTTTGTCAAAGATTGGACCAGTGATGCTCAAGGTAAAACCATTAATCCAGGAGAATCCCTAACGGTTACCTGGAGTGCAACTTCTAAAGTTCCTTCAAGCTTTGATGGAACTACCGAAGTTAAGGTAGGTACTATTACCTATACCTATTCCTATGACACTCAAGATAAAAAAGCCTTACCTGATGTAAGTATTGAAGGCACATATACCTACACTGGTAGTGCTATTGAACCTACCATTAAAGGTCTTGAAGGTTTAACCAAAGATAAAGACTACACCGTAGAGTATAAAAACAATATCAATGCTGGTACTGCTAGCGCAACTATCAAAGGTATTGGGGACTATACCGGCACTAAAACGCTTGAGTTTACTATCAATCCTCAAACACCTGATATGTCACATATGAGCATTCAAGGTAGTTATACCTATAATG